>NZ_JBHEEO010000003.1:0-304186 GCF_041929965.1 Brucella oryzae
AAAAGAACCACGAACAGCTCGATTCACAGCGCAGCTGATGAAACCGAAGCACAGAAGGGCGGCAGGCAACTGCCGCCTTTTTCAGACCACTAGTAACTTTATGAATCTATAGGATTTTTTTGAATTTGGCGTTTGAAACGGGATTAACATCGGACGGGTATCAAACGTCAAATTCAATCCACTAGAACTGTCTACCGATCAATCGGTCTACTGACCAACGTCCGCTGCCCTGTGTGCTCAGATAGGCGAAGACACCTAGCCAGACGGTTGAAAGCTGAAAGCCGGAGCCGCGCGGGATCATGACCATGACCAGAATGACAATCATCTGAATGAAAAGCATGAAGGAAAGCGGACGGGTCAGCAGGCCAAGCGCAATGGCAATGCCGCCGAAAAACTCCAGCCCACTGGTGAAATAGGCCAGCGGCACTGCGGGTTCGAGACCCAGCTGCTGAAACAGCTCGATGTCGCGGGGCATGTCGCCATTGAAGAGTTTCTCCCAGCCAAACCAACTCATGATACCGCCGCTGGTTACTCTCAGCGCCGTATAGGCTGAATCGTGAGTCTTGCGATATAAAGGCGCTAGAAATGGAAATATCAGCGGTGTGTCGTGGTTCGGGTCTGTCGCTGTCATGGGTCCTCCACCCTGAAAATGGAAGACAGATCATTACGCACCGGGATCACCCTTATCTGATAAAATTCACGTTATCGCAGCATCTCTACGTTCACGTTTCAGTGTGTTTCGCCGCTCCCGGCCAGAAAATACTTTCATCGATGGCTTTGCGTTGCACAGCGCATTCCCTTGCCAGAAAGTCGATCAGGGTCCGCACTGAAGGCAACAGGCCGCGCCGAGATGGAAATACCGCATGCACAATGCCCGATGCCGGACGCCATTCGGGTAGAACCGGCACCAATGTGCCTGCCGCCAGATCCCGCCAGATCATCATCGTTGGCAATTGTACGATCCCGGCTCCGTCGAGTGCTGCGTCGCGCAAGGCTGCCATGTCGTCAGTCAGAAGACGGGGGCGGTGCGGAATAACGGCACGCTCACCATTATGCTTTTCAAGCCGCCATTCATAATTATGGGAGGCCGATGTCCATGCAAGGCTTGGCAGGCCTGTCAGGCCAGCGGGTGTTGTGACCGGCGTTTTAAGAAATCCCGGCCGCGCGACCAGATATTGCGAGCTGTCATCCAGTTTCCGCATCAGAAGATCGGTCTGCTCCAGCGGTGGAAACCGCACGCGGATGGAAACGTCGAACCGTTCGCCGATCACATCAACACGGCGATTGGTGCTTTCAAGATGCAGATCCACCTTTGGGTAGGCTGTGAGAAATTTTGCGAATAACACACCGAACTGGAATGAAATCAGCGCTGTCGGGCAGCTTACCCGCACCACGCCCTGCGGCTCGTCGCGATGTTGTGCGATGAAAGCAGTCGCGGCTTCCGCTTCCACCAGAACGGCGAGACAGCGGCGGTAATATTCACGTCCGATATCGGTGACGGAAAAGTGGCGCGACGAGCGCTGAATCAATCGGACACCCAACCGCTCCTCCAGAAGCGCAATGCGGCGGCTGAGTTTCGATTTATGCAGGCCCATGGCGCGGCCTGCCTGCGCGAAGCCGCCATGATCCACCACCTGCACAAAGTAATAAAGGTCGTTCAGGTCTTCCATCGTTCTATTGATAGAACGCAACGTCGATTTTTACAATCTTTTGCGCTTTTCGTTGCTGAGATAGCTTTCATTCATTCCACTAATGCCAACCGTAACACGAATATACGGGCGGCGATCCAAACTCTGGCTTCCAGAAAGGAACCGTCGATGACCAAGCCATATGTACGCCTCGACAAGGATGACGTTGCTGTTCTTCTCGTCGATCACCAGACCGGCCTGCTGTCGCTGGTACGGGATTTCGATCCGGACAAGTTCAAGAACAACGTGCTCGCCCTTGCCGATCTTGCCAAATATTTCAAGCTGCCGACCATTCTGACTACCAGTTTTGAAAACGGCCCGAACGGCCCATTGGTGCCGGAACTGAAGGAAGCGTTTCCCGATGCGCCTTACATTGCCCGACCGGGACAGATCAACGCCTGGGACAATGAAGAGTTCGTCAAGGCGGTGAAGGCTACCGGTAAAAAGCAATTGCTGATCGCCGGTGTCGTGACCGAAGTCTGCGTGGCCTTCCCGGCATTGTCTGCCATCGAGGCTGGTTTCGACGTCTTTGTCGTCACCGATGCGTCAGGTACTTTCAGTGAAGTAACCCGCCATTCGGCCTGGGACCGCATGAGCGCAGCCGGTGTGCAACTGATGACCTGGTTCGGTGTGGCTTGCGAACTGCATCGCGACTGGCGCAACGATATTGAAGGTCTGGGCACGCTGTTTGCAAACCACATTCCGGATTATCGGAACCTGATCACCAGCTACAACACGATGACGACCGGCAAATAATCCGCCTGCCACAATAATCCCGGTCAGCGAGCCTTGCTTGCTGACCGGGATTATGAGGTTTTTATCGCCTCACGGAGAATGGAGCGCAACCAGGCAACAGCCGGATGCGCCCCGAAAGTATTGTGCGACAGCATGTTGATCTGAGTGGCTGGCAGCGGATAGGGCGCCTCATGCAGAACGAGGCCATAAGTGTCTTTATAGGTTTCCGCCACGCTACGCGGCACAAGGGCGATCATGTCGGTTGACGCCACAAGCGGCGGCACGGCAAGAATAAGGGAAACTGTTGCGCCGATGCGGCGAGACAGCCCCGCGTCCCGCAGCAGACCCTCAAGAAACGGTGGATTGCTGGTTACAAATGCGCGTTCAAGACCTTCTTGCTCTTGCATGCCAGCAGCTTCCATTGCCGCGCGGCCCGACAACAAGACGTCAATATGCGGATAATGGCCGAGCGTCTCAATCGTCAGTGCAGCAGAAGAGGCCGGATGGCCTTCGCGCATGATCCAGACACTATCGACGGATACGAGCGGTTCACGCCTGAAGCGGCTGGGAACGCGCCCGAATGCGCCAACAACCAAATGTAACGTTCCCCGATCCAGTTCTTCAACGAGATTGAGATCGTTGAATAACCGCAGCCAAAGCCGGACACCGGGCGCTTCCCGTTCAAGCCGCGCCATGACAGCCGGGAAGAGAGTGCCGATATAAAAATCGGAAGTGGCGACCACGAAACTCATATCCGCCGTGGCAGGATCAAATTGCACCGGTGAAAGTGCCGCCGATATATCGGCAAGGGCGGCACGCAGCGGCTGCGATAATTCCTCCGCTCGTGGCGTCGGGTGCATCCCCTGCGGCCCACGCACGAACAGCTCGTCCGACAGCGCTTGACGCAACTTCCCGAGAGCATGACTGACTGCGGACTGGGTGAGATTAAGTCTTTCCCCCGCCTTGGTCACGTTCCGCTCTTCCATCAGAGCATTGAAGACGCGGATGAGATTGAGGTCGATATTATGAATACTGCTCATAATTCAAATTATAACAAATCATTTCAATCATGGAAGGGTAGGCGCCATATTCGCTTCATCGAACGGCTTCGATTTTCTCGAGCCGAAAGCAAGGTCCAAGGAGACAGAAAATGAAAAAGATTGCTCTTGCCATCACCGCGATTGTGTTCAGCACAGGCATCGCTTCGGCTGAAAACCCATTCGTTGGCCAGCCGGAAGCCATGGCTGCACAGGACAAGGCATTTGTTCTGCCTGGACGGAGCGTGAACACTTCGTTCCGCAAGCTCGATTTCACGAGCACGGCTGCGATCACTCCTGCAAAACAGGTCACAGAGAACGGTTCGGCACATCGCTTTGGTGATGCTTCGCCTTCCAGTTACCAGAACTAACGACACCCGTCCTGTGTCGAAACCGAAAGGCGAAGCCACGGCTTCGCCTTTCGGTTCTCACCATCGGGCACCGATTCAGACAATCAATTCAGGAACTGCGTGTTATGAACAAGCCAGTTGTTCTCTTGCAGCAGCCAGCTCCAGCCAAGGAAAAGCCGGAGACCCCAAAAGCAACCAGAAAGTCTCGCCGCCGGGTCTATCTCAGCCTTGCACGTGCGTCTGTGATTGTTGCCGGGATCGGTCTTGCCATCGTCATTCCGCTTG
Organism: Brucella oryzae; assembly: GCF_041929965.1. Lineage (NCBI taxonomy): Bacteria > Pseudomonadati > Pseudomonadota > Alphaproteobacteria > Hyphomicrobiales > Brucellaceae > Brucella > Brucella oryzae. The sequence continues at coordinate 4,096 of NZ_JBHEEO010000003.1, forward strand.
GCTGGGGCAGTTGGGTTGCCGGCATGACCAGCCAGACGACCGATAATGCTTATCTGCGTGCCGACACAACGCCGGTCAGCGCTGAAGTTGGCGGGCGTGTCGTGCACCTGCTCGTAGAAGACTACCAGCACGTCAAGGTCGGCCAATTGCTGATGGAGATCGACCCGACTCAGTATCAGGCCAAGGTGGATCAAGCCAAGGCAAGTGTAACCGCCGCACAGGCTGCAATCCGCAATGCACAGAGCAACATCACCTTGCAGCAGCGTGTGATCGAGCAGGCAGAAGCGGGGCTGGCCGCGCTCAATGCTGATCGCGAACGTATCGTAAGCGAGGGCCAACGCCAGACGTCTCTGACGAAAAACGGCTGGTCGACCGCGCAAAAGCTGGAGGCCGCAATTGCCGATGTCAAACGCATAGAAGCGCAGATTGCCGAGAAGCAAGCCGAAATAGGAGCCGAGCGCCAGAAGCTGGACGTTCTCGCAACCCAGTCCGATCAAGCGCAAGCAGAACTGTCCAGTCAGAGGGCTGCATTGCGGCTCGCGCAGATCGACCTGGATCGTACACGCATCACAGCCCCGGTCGATGGTGTCGTGGGTGTCAGTAGCGTACGTGAAGGGCAATATGTGCGAGTCGGATCACAGCTTGTTTCGGTCGTGCCTGTCTCGAAGCTTTATGTGGTCGCCAACTTTAAGGAAACGCAGTTGGCCAAGTTCAGGCCGGGGCAGGTTGTCAGCGTGACGGTGGATACATTCCCGGGCAAGGAATTGCGCGGTCATGTGGAGCGGCTTTCACCGGCAACAGGTTCGGAGTTCAGTCTGCTGCCGCCGGACAACGCGACCGGCAATTTCACGAAGGTGGCTCAGCGCGTCGGCGTACGCATCGCACTGGAGCGGGATAATGAACTCGACAGCCTGCTTCGTCCAGGAATGTCGGTTATTGCAACCGTGCATACTGACCAAAGCATCGAGACGACTGCCAGTCTCATCAAATAGCTAGTTAGACCGCGTGTCGCGAAACTTGGTTTGAAACCGGCAGGCGGCGGGAGCAGAAAAGCCATGTCCATCGCTACGACCGTTCAGGGTGCCGCCCAATCGCGCCCCACAGGACTGCCCGACATGCGGGCTCTGGTCGGTGTCGCCGCCGTCTTGCTCGGCACGACGACATCCCTGTTGAACTCCCGCCTTACCGATATCGGACTTGCTGATATTCGCGGAGCACTTGGCGTCAGTATGGATGAGGCAAGCTGGCTGACGACAGCTTATGTCGTGGCCGAAGTGGCAGCTATACCATCTGCCGTCTGGTTGCGCTCCATCCTCTCACCTGCCCGTGGCGTTATGATCGGTGCACTCATTTTCACGGTTGCATCGATGGTGGCGCCACTCAGCCCCAATCTCCAGACACTTATCAGCGTCCAGGCGATACGCGGCCTGAGTGCAGGTATCCTGATGCCGATGGCTTATGCCGTGATTATGCGGCATCTGCCGCAGCACTTACGGCTTTATGGATTATCGCTTTACGCGCTTGCCTCGTCTCTTACGCCTAATCTTGCCGTCAGCATCGAAGGATGGGTAATTACCCATCTTTCATGGGAATATCTGTTCTGGATCAATATCGTGCCTGGCAGCCTTACCCTGCTGGCCGGAGCGTACGGACTTGCCAACGATCCTATCAAGTTCCTGTGTTTCCGCAGACATGACGGGTTCGGTCTGCTGGCGCTGTCTTTCGGGCTGGCGGCATTGGTAACGGCACTTGATCAGGGCAATCGCCTCGACTGGCTTGGATCGGGATTGATCGTGGGTCTGCTGGCTTCAGCCTTGTTCTTTCTAAGCATCTATCTCATCCATGCATTGTGGCATCCAGACCCCGTCGTCAGCCCGCGCCTGCTTGCCAGACGCAATATTGGTTTCAGCTTGTTCTTGATGTTCGCCATGCGTATCGGGCTGATGACCTCTGCTTTTCTGCTGCCGCAATACCTGATCCGTATTCAGGGGTATCGTGCACTGGAAAGCGGCACAATGTTCTGGGTTTCGGCTTTGCCGCAGATCGTTCTGACACCATTTGTCGCCTGGCTGGCTTATAGAATGGACCCACGCAGTATGGCCGCTTTCGGACTGATGCTGTTCGACGCAGGCGTTCTTATACTGTCCAATCTGACGCATCTGTGGACGTCGGATCAGATATTGCCTTCGCTGTTCGTGCAATCCATCGCCGCACCATTTACCGCAGTGCCGTTGATGGTGCTGATAACGGAAGATATCAGCGTCAGGGAAATACCATGGATTGCTTCTCTCGTTCATATCGTTCGTACAGTCGGCACAGCCATCGGGCTTGCTGCGGTCAGCACATTCACACGCATACAGGAACAGGTGCACTCCAATCTGCTCGGTTTACACCTGGAACGGGGTGCTGCTGATGTGCAGGCTCGCATCGACCAAACCGCTGCCATGCTGGAAATCCATAACAGCGACCCGGCGACTGTGACTGCACAAGCCACGGCCATGCTCGCCAGAACCGTTCAACGTGAGGCTTTTGTGCTGGCTTACAGCGACATGTTCGTCATGATCGGCCTCGGTATCGCTCTTGCTGCGCTGGTGACACTCTTCATGCGCCGTCCACCGCTGCCGGGAAAATTCCTCTAATCCGAGCAGCATTCTGCACCGCCTCGATTCACCTGTCGGCAACCGTCCTATTTATAGGACATTGAGTACCGAAATCCGCACTACTCAGCGTTGGGCCGTGAAGCTACTTACAAAGGCATCGAAGCATGACTGCTTCAGGCGGACTATCAAAATTTCGCTCGCATTCACGCTTCACCATTACATCTCGATAAGGAAATAGACATGAGAGTATTCGCACTGCCGATCTTCGCCTCGTTGCTGTCCATCTCGGCTGCTCAGGCGGCAGATTACAAGCTGGACCCAACACACACAAAAGCTGTTTTCTATATTGATCATTTCAATACATCGACCAACAGCGGCGGTTTCTATGAGATCAACGGCGATATCTCGTTCGATCCTGAAACCATGGATGGGAAGATGGATATTTCAATCCCGGTAAAGACGCTGAATACAGGCATGGCCGCATTTGATAAGCACGTGACAGGTGCTGACATGCTGGACGCGGAAAAGTTCCCGACCATTGAATTCAAGTCGACCAGGTGGAATTTCGCCGGAGACAAGCTGGTATCGGTCGATGGCAATCTGACCATGAAGGGAAAGACACAGCCAATTCAGCTGACCGCCACCAAATTCGGTTGTTATCAAAGCCCTATCTTCAAAGCGGAGGTCTGCGGCGGCGACTTTGAAACAACTATCGATCGCACCCAATGGGGCGTGGACTTCCTCGTCAAGGAAGGTATGGCCAAGATGGTCAAGCTTGAAATTCAGGCTGAGGCAATCAAGCAGTAAATCAACTGCACTGTCGACATATATAGGCTTATAGTTCTTGGTTCCCATATGTAGCCCGCGAGCCAATGGCTCGCGGGCTACAGGGACAGCTTGGTGATAATCAGCCACTCGCTTAAAAGCCGATTGTGGACTCAGTTGAGGAGTAACTTGACGAGCAACGGAACCACAAGCGAGGTTGCAATCGCATTCAGGGCCATGGCAATCCCGGCAAACAGTCCCGCCGTTTCGTTGACATCGAAGGCGCGCGCAGTTCCAATGCCGTGCGATGTCAACCCAACGGCAAATCCCCGTGCCGCATAATCCGTTATCCGCATCGCATTCATGAAAGGGGTGACGACAAGTGCTCCAATAATACCGGTCAGTACGACCAGTACTGCTGTGAGTGAGGGTGTGCCGCCAAGCGTGGAGGAAATTGCCATCGCCACGCCTGCCGTTGCCGATTTTGGAAGGAAAGAAATCAACACTTCATTGGAGAGATTGGCCCATTTGCCCATCACGACGATGGAAAAAACAGCAAAGAAGGAACCGACGACCAATGCGGCCCCCATCGGAATGAGGGCTTTCCGCACCTGATGCCATTGGCGGAATAGAGGCACTGCGATGGCGACAGTAGCTGGACCAAGCAGGAAGTGGATAAACTGGGCTCCCTCAAAAAAACTTGTATAGGGAACATCGAAAATCACAAGCAGGCTGGACAGCAACAAGATGGAAATCAGAACCGGGTTGGCCAGCGGATGGCGCCTCAGCCGGACCGAGATTTGTGTTGCCACGATCCATGCGCAGAGTGTGAGAGTGAGCCAGAGCAATGGCGAGGCTGAAAGGTAAACCCATAGTTCAAGTGGATGTTTCATAACGCTATCTCCGCCCCATGAAGCGCTGTACGAGAACGAATGTCCAGACCGTCACCGCCAATGTAAGAATTGCAGAGACAACGACGATTGCCAGAATTGCGGTAGCTTGTCCCTGAATCTGGCTCCACATCGCCACCACCCCAACGCCGGCCGGAACGAAGAGCAGACCGAGATTGCTGAGAAATGCATCCGCCGCTGTTTCAGCTTCGGCAAAGATATTCCAGTTGAATGTCTTGCACAGTTGCATGGCTACGAACAGAAGCACGAGTCCCACAACAGGGCCCGGTACGGGGAACCCGCTCATGAAGATGATGCTTTCGCCAAATAGCTGGAACAACAATAGAAGCGCTATACCCTTGATCATGAAGGCTTCGTCTCCAATTAAAGCATGCTTCCCGCAAGCGGGCCGGTTTCAGGATGAAACACGCTTAAAAACAAAAGGATAGAGCATTTCCAATAATTCAGGAAAACCGGAAATGCTCTGGAATCTGAACAACCAAGTTAAACGACCGATAATCCGGCAGTCTACATGATCTCCGACGATAGTGTTTTTCTGGTTTGCGAGAAAATTTACTCGTCGAATTGATCTCATCACAGGCACTTTCAGGATACCGGGTTTCGAAAATGTGCCTTCTTGCATGTCGGCAGGTAGTACCGATATTACACTCAGTCACTAATATATACCATTAGGCGTATGGTGTTCCCTGCGCCTCAAGGAGAGAACGACATGGAGCTAGGCGTATATAGTTTCGGGGACGTGCAGAAGAATACCGCTACTGGCGAGCTCGGCTCTACGGCGGATGCAACGCGCAACTTGCTTGAAGCCATTCAGCTCGCCGATGAGGTTGGCCTCGATTATTTCGGTATTGGCGAGCATCATACACGTGAGATGCCGGCTTCGGCTGCGACCGTCATTCTGGGCGCCGCGGCGTCGACCACCAAGAACATCAAACTTGGCAGCGCTGTAACAGTGCTGAGCACCGATGATCCCGTACGGGTCTATCAGCAGTTTGCTACGGTGGACGCGCTGTCTAACGGTCGTGCTGAAATTACGGCTGGTCGAGGTTCTTCAACCGAATCCTTTCCGCTTTTCGGACATGATCTGAACGACTATGACGAGCTTTATGCTGAGAAACTCGATCTGCTTTTAAAGATCAATGAAAGCGAGAACGTCACCTGGCAGGGTAAATTTCGTCCGGCGTTGAACGACGCGCTTGTTGTACCGCGTCCAGATAGCGGTTCGCTGCCAGTCTGGCTCGCAACCGGGGGAAATCCGCATTCGTCGGTTCGTGCTGGCCTGCTCGGTTTGCCAATTTCCTACGCAATCATCGGTGGGCAGGCATCGCGTTTTGCACCGCTGGCTGATCTTTACCGGCGCGCGGCCGCCCAGGCGGAAATCGCACCGGAAAGAGTGAAGGTCTCGGTCGCAACACCGGGCTTCATCGGTGAGAATGCCACGGAAGCAAAAGAATTCTTCTGGACTCACTGGCATGCAGTCATGGAACAGATCGGCAAAATCCGGGGCTTCGCTCCACCGCCCCGCTCGCATTACGACCGTGAGGCAAGGGGTGCAGGTGCGATTTTTGCGGGCAGTCCGGAGGAAATCGCCGAACGTATTGTCGAGTTGCACAAGCACATCGGTCATATGCGGCAGTTCTTACAGATGGACGTCGGACAAATGCCGCACAAGGCATTCCTGCGTTCGATAGAGCTGCTGGGTACCAAGGTAAAGCCGCTTGTCGATGCGGAACTGGGTTCTGGAAAATAAACAGGAGTAAACGGAATATGCCAATATCTCAGGTCAGGACCATCGGCATATTGGGGGCGGGCCGTGTTGGCACCGCCATAGCTCGCCGTGCAATTGCGGCGGGCTATGAGGTGCGGCTGGCAACGTCCAAAGCGCCGGAAGATATCGCACTTGTGCTGGAAATCATGGTGCCAGGCGCGCGGGCCGATACGGCCGAAAGCGTGATTGCGGCTGCGGATATCGTCGTGCTTGCATTGCCGCTGTCCAAATATCGCAATCTTGCGCCGGAATTGATGCAGGGCAAGATCGTTATCGACGCCATGAACTACTGGGCACCGACGGACGGAATGATCGCAGAGTTCGAGGGTGAGCGTTCAAGCAGTGAGGTTGTGCAGGATTTCCTGCCGGGTGCACGACTGGTGCGGAGCTTCAACCACATGGGCTATCATGAAATAGATGAGGAAGCTCGTTTGAAAGGTGATCCCGAGCGCCGTGCGCTTGCTGTTGCCGGGAACGATGCGGATGCACGCAGGGAAGTGGGTGCCTTTATCGACCGTATCGGGTTCGATCCTGTCGATGCAGGACCGCTGGTTTTCAGCCGTTTGTTCGATACCGGCACTCCCTTGTTCGGTGCGACAGTCAACCGGGCGGATATGGAGCGCGCCCTTCAACTGCAACGCGCGGCATAGAGCCGGTTTTAAACAGCCGGGACGATCAGTTCCGTTCGTATCATTTCAGGCAGGTCGGTTGTTTGAGCCGGTTCGTCCAGAAGCTCAAATGCACGCTCGATCATAGCCTGAACATTCTGGCGGATCATGACAACCGGAAAATGCAGAACCTCGATGAAGGGATCCCAGTCGAAACACCCGATGGAGCATTCTCGAACTTCATCGACCGGAAGCGTCTTGAGAAAGCTGACGACGCCCTCGAAGGGGCTCGTCGAGTTGACGAACAGGGCCTCGGGTAGCCCATTCAGCTCTTTGTAAATATCACGGATCGTCCTTGCGGCGATATCGGGATCGTAGCCATTTGTCATGATGGCATCAGCGTGTACCGGGAGGTTCAGAGCGTCCAGCTCATCTCGGTAGCCTTGAACGCGTGCGCGTGTATTGTGGTCACTGTCCACTCCGCCAATGAAATAGAAACTGTTATCCTTTCGACGGGGGCGACGATGGGCAATCTGATGCGTGAGTTGGCGGGCGCCATCATAATTGTCGCTGATCACAGACGCGCCGCGCTTTCCTGGAAGATCGACATTGATATGTTTCAGGTGAGCCGTTTCACAGAGTCTGGCGACGCTGTCCGGATCGGTTGCGCCTGCGATCAAGAGGGCATCGACATTATGGGCGATCAGCGTTTCCACAGTGCTGCGTTCCTGTTGTGGGTCGCGCAACGTGCTGGCCACAACGGGGATAAGATTGCGTGAGCGCGCCACCGTTTCGAACGATGCTGCCATGGAGCTGAAATAGCGATTGTCCAGCATCGGCAAGATCATGCCGATAAGGCCGGAATTCGATATACGTAGTCCACGCGCCTGAAGATTGATTGTATAGCCGAGATCGTCGGCTATCATTCGGATTTTATCGGCCGTTGCTTTGGTAATTCTCCGATTTTTCCATGAACCATTCATAACGGAAGCAACGGTTGAGGCAGATACACCTGCCCGCTCCGATATATCATAGATGGTTACTTTCCGGGGAATACTCATCAAGCGCGCTTATCCGTCTGAATTGGAGCCCGATCTTAACGGGCAGACACCATTCACCGCAAGTGGGGGCGGGATCTAATCCGACCTATTCCTCCGTCATTTTCCTCTTGACCAGATGTGGGGTGTTGAGCAATGTTAATGCTGCACTATCGATGGTGCAGCATAATAATGCCCCGGTGATGCGATGAGTTGCAAAACGAAGCGACGCCGAAGAAGCGGCATTCATGGAGTGGAGGCCGCTGCGGGGAGAAATATGGGTGGAGCAGCGAATTTTAATTCGCCCGCAAGTTGGTCGAACCAGAAATGGAAAAATGGTGGGAGTGAGATATGAAGAATATGTTCGGTAAGGCAGCTTTTGCTGCAGTGGTGCTGTCATCTTTCGCAAGCAGTGGCGCACAGGCGGAAGTGAAGGATGCAGTGGTTGGCTTTTTGATGCCGGATCAGGCATCGACACGCTATGAGGAGCGCGATTATCCAGGCTTCGCTGCCGAGATGAAGAAGATCTGCGAAAGCTGCAAGGTGCTTTATCTTAATGCCGATGGCGATGCGAGCAAACAGCAGCAGCAGTTCAATTCGGTCATTTCGCAGGGTGCGAAGGTGATCGTGCTCGACGCGGTCGATACGGCAGCGGCAGCTTCGCTGGTCAAGCTCGCCCAGTCGCAGGATATCAAGGTCATCGCCTATGACCGTCCGATCCCGGATGCGACCTCCGATTTCTATGTCTCGTTCGACAATGAAGCCATTGGCAAGTCGATTGCGGAATCGCTCGTCAAGCACCTGAAGGACAAGGGGGTGCCGGGTGACAAGGGCGGCGTTCTGCAGATCAACGGCTCGCCGACCGATGCCGCAGCCGGTCTCATCAAGAACGGTATCCATGCCGGATTGAAGGACAGCGGCTACAAGACGCTTGCCGAATACGACACGCCTGAATGGGCGCCAAGCAAGGCCCAGCAATGGGCGAGTGGCCAGATCACCCGCTTTGGCGATCAGATCGTCGGCGTTGTGGCTGCCAATGACGGCACCGCAGGCGGCGCGATTGCGGCCATGAAGGCGGCTGGCATCGATCCGCTTCCGCCGGTCACCGGCAATGATGCGACGATTGCGGCACTTCAGCTCATCATTTCGGGCGATCAGTACAACACGATCAACAAGCCGTCCGAAATCGTTGCTGCAGAAGCTGCACGCGTCGCGGGTCAGCTTCTGAATGGCGAAACCCCGAAGGCCGAAGCTACGCTTTACAACACACCGTCGAAGCTTTTCGTCCCAGTGGTTGTGACGGCTGAAAACCTCAAGGCTGAGATCATCGACAAGAACATCGTTCCCGCCGCTACGCTCTGCGTGGACCGTTATGCCGAAGGCTGCAAGAAGCTCGGTATCACCAACTAAATAGCGACACGCCCGGCCGGTTATCCGGCCGGGCAATTCGGTGCGGAATGGCATGTCCTGCTATGTGCCAGGGAAAGTGAGATCATGTCCCAAGATCACAAAGCCGCCGCGACATCATCGCAGCCTGTGCTGCGTCTTAGCGGTATATCCAAGAATTTCGGCGCCGTTTCAGCGCTGACCGATATCGATCTGGAAGTCTTTCCGGGCGAGGTTGTCGCTCTTGTCGGCGATAATGGCGCGGGAAAATCAACCCTCATCAAGACGCTGGCTGGCGTCCATCAGCCGACATCCGGCACCATCGAGTTCAACGGTGAGAAAGTCACGCTTTCCTCGCCCGGCGTTGCTCTCGATCTCGGCATTGCGACGGTCTTTCAGGATCTGGCGCTGTGCGAGAACCTCGATGTCGTCGCCAATATCTTTCTTGGCCGGGAGATGAGCCCATACCGCCTCGACGAGGTGTCGATGGAAATCAAGGCGTGGAAGCTTCTGAACGAATTATCCGCCCGCATTCCAAGCGTGCGCGAGCCGGTGGCCTCGCTCTCCGGTGGTCAGCGCCAGACGGTTGCGATCTCGCGCTCGCTGCTGCTCGATCCGAAGCTCATCATGCTCGACGAGCCGACGGCAGCGCTGGGTGTGGCACAGACGGCTGAGGTTCTCGATCTTATCGAGCGTGTGCGGGACCGCGGGCTCGGGGTTCTGATGATCAGCCACAATATGGAAGACGTGCGCGCCGTGGCAGACCGCATCGTCGTGCTGCGGCTTGGCCGCAACAACGGTGTTTTCTACCCGGATTCCTCGAACGAGGAACTGGTCGCAGCCATTACCGGCGCGAGCAGCAACTCCGTTTCCCGCCGCGCCGAACGGCGTCAGGCGCAGCATGAAGCCGGTCAGGTCCATGATCGGGGAGAAGCATAATGAACCAGGCAACCGGAAATACCCCTCTCGACCGCCAGGATACACGCGTGCGCCATGATGAAGGCGTTTTGGGCGCGCTGCGCAATTTCTTTGACCGTGTTCGTTCGGGAGATCTTGGATCGCTGCCGGTTATCGTCGGCCTCGTCATCATCTGGACCGTTTTCCAGACGTTGAACCCGGTCTTTCTGTCGAGCAACAATCTCGTCAATCTGCTGTTCGACTGCTCCACCATCGGCGTTATTTCGCTCGGCATCGTCTGCGTGCTGATGCTGGGCGAGATCGATCTTTCGGTCGGTTCGGTCAGCGGTCTGGCTTCGGCCATCGTCGGTGTGCTCTGGGTCAATCACGGCTGGCCTGTCGGCTTTGCGATGCTGGCAGCACTTTGCAGCGGCGCGCTGATCGGCCTGCTTTACGCATTTCTCTATAACCGCTTCAGCATGCCGAGCTTCGTTTCCACGCTGGCCGGCCTGCTCGCAGCCCTTGGGCTTCAGCTTTATCTTCTCGGCAATACCGGCTCCATCAATCTGCCTTACGGCTCGTGGCTCGTGAGCTTCGGCCAGCTTCTGGTCATGCCGCGCCCGCTTTCCTATGCATTTGTACCAGTTGCGGGACTGGCCATCTTCTTCACCGGTTTCCGCGCCGCTGGGCGCCGCCGTGAAGCCGGTCTGTCGGCGCCGTCGTCAGCCGGGATCGCGCTCAAGGCCATTGTCATCACGATCATCGTCGGTGGTGCGGTGTTCTATCTCAACCAATCGCGCGGTGTGCCTTGGATGTTCGGCCTGTTCGTGGCGCTGGTGATCGCGATGAACTATGCGCTTACCCGCACCAGATGGGGCCGCTCCGTGCAGGCAGTCGGCGGCAATCGCGAGGCCGCGCGCCGCGCCGGCATCAATGTGAATTTCATCTATGTTTCGGCTTTCATGGCGTGCTCCACACTGGCGGCGGCAGGCGGCATCATGGCTGCGGCGCGTCTGGCATCTTCCAGCCAGCAGGCAGGCACCGGCGACGTCAACCTCAACGCCATTGCGGCGGCGGTTATCGGCGGCACCAGCCTCTTTGGCGGGCGCGGCAGCGCATGGTCGGCCCTGCTCGGCATTATCGTCATCCAGTCGATTGCCAGCGGTTTGACGCTGCTCGATCTGTCATCCTCGCTTCGCTACATGATTACAGGTGCCGTGCTTGCAATTGCAGTGATCGTCGATTCCCTTGCCCGCCGCTCGCGCCAGTCGCACGGTCGCGCCTAAACCTCTAAGGACTGAAAAATGGCTCAGGATCTCAACGGAAAAGTTGGCGCCGTTACCGGTGCTGCCTCCGGCATTGGCTTTGAATGTGCAAAGCACATGATCGAAGCGGGCATGACAGTGTTTCTCGTCGATCGCGACGAGAAGGCGCTGGTCGAAAAATGCGCCGAGCTTGGCGACAAGGCAAAGCCGCTGGTCGTCGATCTGCTTAATCCGGCATCTGTCGCCACCATGATGCCGCAGATACTTGAACAGGCGGGGCAGCTCGACGTTTTCCACGCCAATGCGGGTGCCTATATCGGTGGTCCTCTGTGGGAGGGCGACCCGGATGCCTGGGACCGCATGCTGAATCTCAATATCAATGCGGCCTTCCGCACCATCCATGCAGTGCTACCGCATATGATGGAACGTAAGACCGGCGATATCATCATGACGAGTTCCGTCGCAGGTGTCGTACCGGTGATCTGGGAGCCAATTTATACGGCTTCCAAGCACGCCGTTCAGGCTTTCGTGCATACGGTTCGCCGTCAGGTCGCCCCGCATGGTATCCGCGTTGGCGGCGTTCTGCCGGGTCCGGTCGTGACCGCGCTCATCAGTGATTGGCCGAAGGCCAAGCTCGACGAAGCGCTTGCCAACGGCAGTTTGATGGAAGCGAAGGAAGTGGCTGAATCGGTGATGTTCATGCTGACCCGCCCGCGCAACATCACCATTCGTGATCTGGTCATTCTTCCGCAGAGCCTCGATCTGTAAATGGGAGAGACCATGAGGAGCTATTATCTGGGCGTCGATGTCGGCACTGGCAGCGCCCGCGCCGGTCTCTTCGACGCCAGCGGTACCATGCTTGCTTCGGCCAAAAGCGATATCACTATCTGGCGTGAGGCGGGCAGCATCGTGGAACAGTCGAGCGCTAATATCTGGCAGGCCGTTTGCGAAAGCGTGCGCGAAGCGGTCAAGCTTGCGGGTGTCGATCCGGCCGACATTGCCGGTATCGGCTATGACGCCACCTGCTCGCTGGTTGTGCTGGGCGATGGAGGCAAACCGCTTGCCGTCGGCCCGTCCAACGATCCCGCGCGTGACATCATCGTGTGGATGGATCATCGCGCAATCGCTCAGGCCGAACGCATCAATGCGACGAGGGCCGGGGTTCTCGATTATGTGGGCGGCGCCATTTCGCCCGAGATGGAAACGCCCAAACTGCTGTGGCTCAAGGAAAACAAACCTGAAACTTTCGCCGTAGCCTGGCAGTTTTTCGATCTGACTGATTTCCTCACATGGAAATCCTGCGGCAGTCTTGCCCGCTCCGCCTGCACCGTCACCTGCAAATGGACCTATCTCAGCCATGAAAATCGCTGGGACGAAGCCTATTTCCGCGAAGTTGGCCTTGGCGAACTGGCGGATGAAAATTTCGTCCGCATCGGTACCGACGTTCGCGCTGGTGGTGAGAAACTTGGCGGATTGAACGAACAGGCTGCAGCTGAACTGGGCTTAAAGCCGGGCATAGCAATTGCCGCCGGTCTGATCGACGCCCATGCAGGCGGTATCGGCACGGTGGGGGCGCGCGGTTCGGAAGGCCGGATATTGTCGCGCATGGCCTATGTGTTCGGCACGTCGGCCTGCACCATGACCACTACCGAGCAGCCGGTCTTCGTGGATGGCGTCTGGGGACCATATTATTCGGCTATGGTGCCGGGTCTGTGGCTGAACGAGGGCGGACAATCGGCGGCGGGTGCTGCTATCGATCATCTGATCCACATGCATCCTTTCGCGGCAGAAGCTGAAAAGCAGGCGGCGGCTCAGGGCAAAGGGCTGGCCGACAGCCTTGCTGCCGAAGTCGAGGCGAGGGGCGGTGTTGACAAAGCGGCTGCGATCATCGGTGACATTCATGTCGTGCCGGAATTCCTCGGCAATCGCGCACCGTTCGCGGATCCTGATGCGCGCGCGATCATTGCCGGGCTTGATCTCGATGCCGGGATCGACAGCTTGACGGCACTTTATCTCGCCGGTCTGTGCGGACTTGGTTATGGTGCGCGGCAGATCGTCGAGGCGCAGAAGGCAAAGGGAATCGAAACCGATACTATCGTGGTTTCGGGCGGTGCCGCGCGTTCAAATCTCGTGCGGCAGGTACTCGCAGACACGACGGGTCTCGTCATCGCTGCCTCCACATCGCCGGAGCCGGTGCTGCTTGGTTCGGCCATGCTGGGCGCGGTGGCGTCTGGGGCCTATCCGGATCTTGCCGCCGCCATGCATGCTATGTCGGAACTTGGCGCGGTGAACAGGCCGGATGCAGAGCGCGCCAAATGGCACGACAGGCGTTTCGAAGCGTTCGCGCTACTGCAGGCAACCGCACGCCAGATACGCTCCATGGACAGCTGAACTAACTTGAAAATAAACAGGTGGCGATAAGAAAACTTCTGTCGCCGCCTGTCTGCTTGGCTGAAGTCGTACCCGGCGGGCCGTGCATCTCTCTCGATCCGATCAAAGCGGCCCCTGCAAGCTGATGGTTCTGCTGCGACGAGTTCCTTCATAACCAGTACGACGCGTGATCTGGTTTTAGCTGTCGCCAATCGCCCAGACCGCGGCACCGGCGAGCATTCCGGCACCCGCTGCCGACAGGAGCAGCTGTTCACCGGGCTGAAAAGGCCGTGATCGGGCGGCGAGCGACAGCGACAGCGGTATCGTTGCCGCTGACGAATTGCCGAATGCGCAAATCGTTCTGGCAGCGATGGAAACAGGCAGCTCAAGCTGGTCGCAGACCGTGTCGATGATCCGCGTATTTGCCTGATGCGGAAAGAACCTGTCCACATCAGCGGTACCAAGCTGCGCTTGTTCCAACGCATCCCTGGCGCAATGCGTCATCAGGCGCACGGCCTGCGCGAAGACGGCTTTTCCATCCCGCATGGTCATTTTCGTGTCGCCAGCGGAAATGGATATCAGGCCGTAATTTCCGCCATCCGACAGGAGTGACGATCCACGCAATCCGGCCTGCGGATCGTTCGATGGCGCAAGCAGGACGGCCCCGGCGGCATCGGCAAACAGAATGGCCGTGTTGCGCTCCTCCATATCGATGCGGCGGCTCAATATATTGGCGGCGACCACCAGAACCGGCTTGCCGGTATTTCTGACGAAACCGTCGGCCAGCACGAGCGCATAGAGGAAGCCTGAACAGGCGCCCGCCAGATCGATCGCGCCGCAATTTTTGAGTCCCAGCTTGTGGGCGAGAAGCGGCGCGGAAGGCGGCAGAAGATGGTCGGGCGTCGATGTAGCCAGAATGACGAGCGCCACCGAATTGTGTGGAACACCTGCATCATTGAGCGCCATTTTCCCGGCCTTCATTGCCATGTCTGTCAGGGTTTCGCCGGGTGCCGCCCACCGCCGTTCTCGAATGCCGGTGCGCCTTTCGATCCAGCCGGATTCCAGCCCGAGCCGCTGTTCCAGTTCGGCATTTTCAACCCGGCGCTCCGGCGTATAATGGCCGAAGCCCGCCATGCGGCTTGCACTCTTCATCGCGCCGCCATCCCGATCCTGTCGGCTGCCGCATCGATGGCATCATAGGCAAGGTCCAGATCGGCAGGCGTCACGCAATAGGGCGGCATCAGATAGATCACATTGCCGAGCGGACGCAGGAGCACACCCTGTTCGCGGAAAAAGGTTTTCAATTTCGGTCCCGCATCGGAAAGATAGCCGGTCTGCCCGACGGCAAGATCAAGGGCGGCAATCGTGCCTTGCTGGCGCAAATTGGTGAAACGGGGGTCGTCCTGAAAGCGGGCAAGCCTTTGCGCATGCCATTGCGCCAGCGTCTCGATACGGTTTGCGACGGGTTCGGTCTGCCAGACGTCGATATTGGCGCATGCGGCGGCGCAGGCAATCGGATTGGCCGTATAGGAACTGGAATGAAAGAAGGCGCGGCTGCGATCCGTCGAAAAATGCGCGTCGAAGATTTCAGCCGTGCTGAGTGTCGCAGCCAGCGGCAGCGCACCGCCGGTAATGCCTTTGGACAGGCACAAAATATCCGGCGTGATGGATGCCTGTTCGCAAGCAAACAGGGTGCCGGTGCGTCCCCATCCTGTCATTACTTCGTCGGCGATGAGCAGCGTTCCATAGCGGCGCGTGATCCGCCGGAACTCGGACAGGAGATGCGCGGGATAGATTTTCATTCCGCCTGCCCCCAGCACCAGCGGCTCTATCAACAGGGCAGCAACATCGCCGCTGCGACAGAACTGCTCCAGCGCATCAAGCGTTTCCTGTTCCCGCCCCGCAATTGGAAACGGGATGGTGTCAACCTGAAACAGCAGAGGCTCATAAGCCGCGTTGAACACTCCGCGCGCGCCTGTGGACATGGTGCCGATGGTATCGCCGTGATAGCTGTGCTCCATCACCACGATGCGCGAACGCGGTTCTTTTCTGTTGTGAAAAAAACCGAGCGCCATCTTGATCGCCACCTCGACCGCAGTGGAGCCGCTGTCGGAATAGAAGACGTGGGCAAGGCCCGGTGGC
Organism: Brucella oryzae; assembly: GCF_041929965.1. Lineage (NCBI taxonomy): Bacteria > Pseudomonadati > Pseudomonadota > Alphaproteobacteria > Hyphomicrobiales > Brucellaceae > Brucella > Brucella oryzae. Next base: position 19,845 of record NZ_JBHEEO010000003.1, read on the forward strand.
GCAAGCCTGACCAGATCACGCGCAAGCCTTTCTGCCGGTTCGTGGGTGAATTCGGCAAAGATGATCTGGTCAAAGCGTTCCAGCGCATCGCGGATCGCCGTCATGATTTTCGGGTGACGGTGCCCATGGGTAATCACCCACCATGAGGAGATGGCGTCCAGCACCGACCGGCCGGTTTCATCGTGCAGATAGGCGCCGTCGGTTTTGACGATCCTGCGGAAAGCTGGTTCGGTGGCGTGCTGGGTGAAGGGATGCCAGACAGGAGAAGAATGCCCGGTCATGCGGAAGCCTCGTTAAAAGCGTTCATGTCGAAATGTTCGCGAAAGGCGCGGCGGAGCCCGTCCCGGTCAAGTTTTGCCAGATGCGGCAACCGGCCCAGCCTGCGCACGCCGCTCATGTCCGGGATAATCTCCTCGGTGTCGGGTTGCGGTTCGCCGATAAAGGCGATGCCGAGTACGGGAATATTGCGCCGGCTCAATGCCTCCAGTGAAAGCAATGTGTGGTTGATGGTTCCAAGGCCGGTTCTAGCACACAGGATGACCGGCTTTCGCCAGCGCGCAAAAACATCGATGAATGTCGTGCGGCGCGTCAGCGGGACATGCAATCCGCCTGCCCCTTCGATCACCAGAGGCGCATCGAGCATCGGCACTTCCAGCGCATCCGCATCGATTTCCACGCCATCGATCCGTGCGGAGAGATGCGGCGAAGCCGGTGTTTTGAGCCGCCAGGCTTCAGGGATGATCCGATGCCGCGAAAGCCCGGCCAGCCTTGCCACGGTTTGGCTGTCGGTCGCCTCGTCCAGCCCCGATTGCACCGGCTTCCAGTAACAGGCATCGAGCGCATCCGTCAGCGCAGCGGAAAAGACGGTCTTTCCGATACCCGTATCGGTGCCGGTGACAATGAAAGTGCGGTTCATATCGTTTCCTCTCCCATGATCGCGGCAAGGCGCTCGAACATGCGCGCTATTGTGGGTTCATCGACATTGAGCGTGATGGTGATGCGCAGGCGCGCCGTGCCGGAGGGCACTGTCGGCGGGCGGATGGCGCGTATGTCGAAGCCTTCGGCCTGTAAGCGGCGTGCGATGCGCAAGGCGCACCCGGCATCGCCGATGATGAGCGGCAATATCTGCGTTCCGCTGCCGGCCCTGCCGAAAAGATCGGCGAAACGCGCATTGGCGAAAGCGACAAGCCGGTGCAATTCCTGCCGCCGATGGTCTTCTGCAACCATGGTTTTCAGTGCCAGCCGGGTTGCGAATACCTGCAAGGGGGACGGCGCGGTGGAATAGATGAAGGGCCGCGCGCGGTTGACGAGATAATCACGCAGGATCGGATCTGCTGCAACCAGCCCACCGGAACTGCCCATGGCCTTGCCGCAGGTGTGGAGCACAATCACATTTGGCCTGCCTTCCAGCCCCGCCGCAAAACCGCGCCCGTCCGGTCCGTGCACGCCGGTGGCATGGGCTTCGTCGATGAAGAGAAAGGCATCATGGCGGTCGGCGATTTCAACGAGATCGGAGACCGGCGCGCAGTCTCCATCCATCGAATAGAGGCTTTCCACCACAATCCATGGCGTGCCGCTTCCGCCCTTGTTGCGCCAGGTGCGGATCGCCGTGTCGAATGCCTCCGCATCATTATGCGGGATGGAAACGGTGTCGGCCTTTCCGGCCCGCATCCCCTCATGCGCGCTGGCATGGACCAGCGCGTCATAGGCGATCAGGTCGCCGCGTTGCGGCAAGGTTGAGAGAACGCCAAGATTTGCTGCATAGCCGGTGCTGAAATAGAGCATCGACGGCGCGCGAAAAAAGGTGGCGGCTTCGGCCTCCAGCAGCGTGTGTTCCGGGTGGTTGCCGCGCAACAGCCGTGACCCGCCCGCCCCGCTGGCAAGGCTGTTTTTAAGCGCGTCGATCAATGCCTCGCGGAGTGACGGCGCGGCGGCAAGGCCCAGATAGTCGTTCGAACTGAAATCCGCGCCGCCATGATGCGAAAGCCTGCGCAGATGCCCGCGCCGCTCAAGGCTTTTCAGCCTGGCGGCATAGCGGGCCAATGGATCAGCGTTCATGCATGGGCGTCCGCTGTGTCGGCGGTGAGGCCAAGCCGGCGCATGAGGCTGGTGTCGCGGTCTTCGCCCGGATTGGCGGCGGTCAGCAGCGTGTCGCCGATAAAGATCGAATTTGCGCCCGCGAAAAAGCAGAGCGCCTGCATTTCATCGCTCATCGCATGGCGTCCGGCGGTCAACCGCACATGCGATTGCGGCATCATCAGGCGGGCAAGCGCGATGATGCGGATAAAGGCGATTGGGTCGACAGGCTCGGCTTTTTCCAGCCGCGATCCCGGCATGGGGATCAGCATGTTGATCGGCACGCTTTCGGGCGGGGTGGGCAGATTTGCCAGCGACACCAGCATGTCGATGCGGTCGTCCTCGGTTTCTCCAAGACCGAGAATCCCGCCGCTGCAAACCTTGATCCCGGCGTCGCGGACATTGGCAAGCGTTTCCAGCCGGTCATCGAAACTGCGCGTCGTGATGACCTGCGGATAGAAACGCTCAGATGTATCGATATTGTGGTTGTAGTAATCGAGGCCCGCTTCCGCGAAGGTCTGTGCCTGATCCGGGTTCAGCATACCGAGTGTCATGCAGGTTTCCAGCCCAAGCGCCTTAACCTGTTTGACCATCTCGACAATCGCCGGTTCGTCGCGCGGCTTCGGGCTGCGCCAGGCAGCGCCCATGCAATAGCGGGTCGCACCGCTATCCTTTGCCTTCCGTGCTTCTTCAAGAACCCTATCAAGGTCCATCAGTTTCGAGGCTTTCAGGCCCGAGGCATGATGCGCCGACTGGCTGCAATAGCCGCAATCTTCGGGACAGCCGCCCGTCTTGATGTTGAGTAGCTTGCTGAGCTGAACGCGGTTCGGGTCGAAATTGGCACGATGGACGCTCTGTGCCTCGAAAAGAAGATCATTGAATGGGAGATCGTAGAGCAAACGCGCGTTTGTGAGCGTCCATGTGTTTTCATCCGGTTTGGACGCCGTTCTTTCAGCGCTTTCAGTGGCCAATTTCACCGTCTTCATCATGCTTTCCTAGTTTTATCTATAAAAATAGAAAGAATCTATGAAATATAGATTATCTTGATGTGCGTTGATGACTCAAGCTAAAATATTATAGATAATTTTACGGTGCCCATATGGCGTGCCGCTTTATGGCTGTGCCAGAACGAAGAACGCCGCGATCTTTTAATCGCGGCGTCAGATTGATTACAAACCCCTCGATTTTTGGAAGCAGTCAAAAACGAGGGGTTTTGATTCCGATTTGTTCACGTTCTGAATCTGGGACGTTCCGTGAATCTGAGGTCATTTTGACCCTGCCGGAGGTTTGTCAGCAGCCTGACGCCGCGATCTTTTAATCGCGGCGTTATGGAATCAGCGGTCGGAGAGGTTTGCAGTTGCGGCTCAGGTGATTACGCGTCTGAAGATTCGAGCCGGGTTTCAAGTTGCTCTTGGCGGAGGCGATGTCGTCCCAATGGCAGCATGATGGGGCGGCCGGAAGTTGGATCGGTCATGATACGGCTCTCGAGATGAAAGACCTCGCGAACAGTCTGTTCTGTCAGTACTTCGTCAGGAGTCCCGGTTACGTGCAGCTGTCCGTCAGCCATTGCGACCAGAAAATCTGCATAGCGGGCGGCAAGATTGAGATCGTGCAAAACCATGACAATTGTGGTTCCACGTTCCCGGTTAAGATCGGTGAGGAGGTCCAGAACTTCGACCTGATGGCTGATATCGAGGAAGGTCGTCGGCTCGTCCAGCAGGAGAATGTCGGTCTGCTGCGCCAGCGCCATTGCAATCCACACGCGCTGACGCTGGCCGCCGGAAAGTTCGTCTACCGGCCTGTCGGCCAGTTCGGTTGTCCTGGTTGCTTCAAGTGCCGCAGCGATTGCTTCGTCATCCGCCCGAGTCCATTGCGAGAAAACGCCGTGATAGGGGTTTCGGCCCCGGCTGACCAGATCGGCAACCAATATGCCTTCCGGCGCTATCGGCGATTGGGGCAGCAGGCCAAGTGTCTGTGCCAGTTGCCGGGAGGGGAGCGTGTGGATCGATTTGCCGTCAAGCAGTACCTGCCCGTGGCGTGGAGCCAGAAGCCGGGACATCGTTCGCAAAAGCGTGGATTTTCCGCAGGCGTTTGCTCCGACTATTGCGGTAACCTTGCCGGAGGGCACCTCAAGATCGAGGCCGTCCAGCACAAGCCTGTCGCCATAGGCGGTGGTCAGTTCACGCACGACGAGAGTGTGATCGGTCATAGGGATGCCCCGCTGCGGTTGGCGCGTATGATGAGGTAAATGAGATAGGGAGCGCCCAGAGCTCCGGTGACGACGCCGACCGGATAGCGGCCCGGCAGCAGGAATTGTCCGCAATAATCGCCAGCGAGAACGAGTATGGCTCCGATCAGCGCAGACGGGACGAGCAGGGAACCGTTATTGCCGATGATGCGCGCGGCAATCGGGCCAGACAGAAAGGCGACGAAAGCAATGGGGCCTGCAACGGCTGTGGCGAAGGCTATCATGCCGACGGCCGCAATGATGATGACAATCCGGGTTCGCCCGACATTCGTTCCCAATGCTGCGGCGCTGTCGTCGCCCAGCCGCAATGCTTCGAGATCGCGCGACCGGCTTATAAGCAAACTGCCGAAAACGATCAGCGCGACCAGAAGCGGAAGCATCTGGTCCAGCCTTGCGCCATTGACGCTGCCGGTCAGCCAACGCATGGCCTCCTGCAGGCTCCAGGCGGGCGCGTTTGAAAGAATATAGGCGATGACGCTTTCGAGCATCGCCGACACACCGATGCCAACGAGGATAAGACGGGTTCCGGCGATCCCGTTTCTGAAGGAAAGACCATAGACGGCCAGCGCTACGGCGAGCCCAGCGACAACGGCAAGGATTGAAACAATCGGGCCGCTCAGCGAGAGCACGACGATGGCAAAAACAGCCGCAGCACTTGCACCGGAACTGATGCCGATAATGTCAGGGCTTGCGAGCGAATTACGAAGCATGAGCTGGAAAGCGATGCCGCCGAGACCGAAACTCAGCCCCGCCAGCACGGACAGGACGGCGCGCGGCAGGCGCAACTTGCCAACCGTGAAGCTTGCCCCCTGAACATCTGCGCCCAGAAGTACTCGCACAACATCCTTCGGTGGGGTGAACGATTGTCCCAGCATCAAAGTGATGAGAAAGAGGGCGACGACAATGACCAGAAGAAGACCGATGACAAGATTGCGCTTGCGGGTGCGGCTGCGACGGTTTCGGGCGATGAGATCGGCAGTGGAATGCAGCATGGTCACAACTCGCGAACCCGTTGGCGCCTGACGATCCAGATGAAGAACGGTGCACCGATCAGGGCGGTGACGATCCCGACATCGAGTTCGGCAGGGCGGGCAATGAGGCGTCCGACAATATCGGCAGCAAGTAGAAGGCAGGCCCCGCTGAGGGCCGAGAACGGCAACAGCCAGCGGTGATCCACGCCGACCAGCAGGCGGCAGAGATGCGGCACAACGAGCCCAACGAATCCGATGGGGCCGCAGATGGCGGTCGTTGCGCCGCAAAGGAGGATCGCGCCGAGCGCCGCGACAGCGCGCGCGACGGCGACCTTCTCTCCCAACCCGGCGGCAAGTTCATCGCCGAGCGCGAGCGAGTTCAGCTTGCGCGCCGACAGAAGGCTGACGCTGAAACCGACAGCGAGAAAGGGCAGCACATAAGAGAGCCGGTCGAAAGTCGCACCGCCAACGCCACCGATCTGCCAGGCGCGAATGCCGCCGGCAATATCGTTGCGAGGCAGCACGATGGCGATAACCAGCGAGGAAAATGCGACCGACGTAGCTGCACCGGCTAGCGCGAGTTTAAGCGGCGTCGCGCCGCCACGGCCAAGCGATCCGACCATATAGACGAAGACGGCAGCACAGCCGGCGCCGAATATGGCCGTCCAGATATAAGCCGGTGCGGAAACGATGTTGAACCAGGCCACGCCGATGACGATGGCGAGCGATGCGCCCATATTGACGCCCAGAATGCCGGGGTCCGCCAGCGGATTGCGGGTAATACCCTGCATGATTGCGCCTGCCAGCCCGAGTGCCGCTCCGGCGAGAAGTGCGAGCAATGTTCGCGGAATGCGCATGGCGACAGCGGCCTGTCCGACCGTGTCCATATGGCCGCGCAGGGCAGCAAAAATGTCAGGCCACGGCACTTCGCGTGTGCCAAGCGACACGGATAAAACGCAAAGGATCGCGAGGAGAAACACGACCGCGCCGAGCCAGCCGGTCCTCGCTCTGTTGGACCGATATGTGGTGATCGGCTGGCTTGAACGCCGGATGTGGGCGAAGCTCATTTTGCTTTATCGGCCGCACCGGCGAGAAGGGCAGCATAGTCCTTCAGCACCCAGGAAATGGAAAGTGGAGTGGGATTGGCCGCTGTTCCGAGCGGGTTTCTGCCCAGCATGACGACTGCATTGTTTTCGACGACAGGCATTCTGGCCAGAAGCGGATTGCGCTTCATGGCATCCAGCAATTCCTGACTGCCATAGGTCACGACGATGTCAACGTCATCGAACATATCGACGCGCTCGGCGCTGACGGAGCCGGAGAACTGGCCCGGCTTGGAGGCGTCGACCACGCTTTTGGGCGAGCTGAGGCCAAGATCCTTGAAAAATCTCACCCGCGTATCGTTGGTGGTGTAAAAATTGACCGTGCTCAGGTCCGTCGTGTCGAGATGCGTGACGAACATGGCCGATTTGCCCTTGAGATGCGGATACTGGCTGACCGTCTCGGCAATCTCGCCTTCGATCTTTGCAATCAGTGCTTCGCCTTCTTCCGCCATGCCCATGCCTGCGCTGTTGAGGCGGATCATGTCGCGCCAGTCGGTAGACCAGGCCGCTTCGGGATAGGCAACGACAGGGGCGATCTGGCTGAGCGTGTCGTAGTCGGACTGGCTCAGGCCGGAATAGGATGCGAGGATGACGTCGGGCTGCGTTTCGGCCACTGCCTCGAAATCGATCCCATCGCCTTCATCGAAAAGGACAGGCGTGTCGGCGCCCAGTTCCTTCAACTTTGCGGCCACCCATGGCAAAAGACCATCATTGTCGTCATCACCGAAATTGGCTCGCGCAAACCCAACCGGAACCACGCCGAGCGCAAGGGGGACCTCATGGTTAGCCCAGGCAACGGTGACGATCCGCTCCGGCTTTTTTTCTATCGTTGTTGTTCCAAAGGCATGTTTGATAACAATTGGATAGTTTGTTTTATCGCCACCTTGAACCGCTTGCGGTGCGATGATTGCGAAGCAGGACAGAGCAACGAAAACGAGAGAGCGAATGGACCAAGTCATCCGGCGCATTCTCCTTGTGTATAAAGTGGCCTTTCACTCTCAAGTTAAACCCATCGCGTCAAGGCCGAAGCTCACACCTTGATAAAGCTGTTGCGAATTAACCGTGATTTCCTACAAAAAAGCAGTTTTCTACAATACTGGATAAAGATTATCAAGTTAGTGGCGATCCGGGGACAACTCAGCTTCTTTATTGTTTCGATGATCGGACTCATCCGGTCATTGATGGCAACGCTGGTCGATGTTTCCACGATTTGAAAACCGTCGCCGAAAGCGATCGTCGCAAACTGCATATCGGACCTGACCATGGACATTGAAAAGACCGCTGAGATGAAGAAAACCACCCCGGTCCGTTACCGCAGGGCAATTCTTCTGGGGTGCACGGCGCTGGTCATATCCATGCCGCGTCTGGCTGTAGCGCAGCAGATGACGACGGAAGCGCCGACGGTGCTCAAGACCATTACAGTTGATGGGTCTGGTGGAAGCGACGACGATTCCAGGTCGATTGTCGCAACGAGAACCACCGGCGGCGGCAAGATGGCAACGGATATCATGGATACGGCGGCTTCCGTATCGGTGATTACCGCCAAGGAAATTCAGGAGCGCAACGCGCAGACCGTCGAGCAGGTGCTGCAATATACGGCAGGCGTTTCCACCAATTTCTACGGGTCGGATGATCGTTTCGACTTTTTCCAGATCCGCGGTTTCGATGCCAACACCTATCGCGATGGGCTTTCCCTCGGCCGTCCCTTTGGCGGCATACGCGAGGAACCCTATGCGTTTGAACGGATTGAAGTTCTGAAAGGCGCCAGTTCCACGGCTTTCGGAGTCTCCGATCCGGGCGGCATGGTCAATTATGTGACCAAGCGACCGAAGCGCGAGCGCTTTGGCGAAGCCTATGTCACAGGTGGCTCCTTCAACCACAAGGAAATCGGCTTCGATTTCGGTGACAATCTGACCGGCGACGAAACGCTGTCCTATCGCCTGACCGGCAAATTCAAGGATTCCGACGCCGAATATGATTATTCGCGCGACGATGAAAAGTTCATCATGGGCGGGCTGACATGGCGTCCGAGCGATGCGACCAATCTGACGGTGATTTTCGATCATCTTCACCGCAATGGCGTGCCTGGAAGCGGAGGCCACCCCGCCGGCACCGATTTCAACAGAAGCCGCTTTTTCGGTGAGCCTGATTTCAATTATCGCGGCACCGACAGAAATACTTTCAGCGCCATGTTCGATCATGATTTCGGCAATGGTTTGAGCGTGAGCGCCAACGGGCGTTACAGCAAGCAGGACACCGATTTCGGCTATGCCTATATTTCGGCCACGCCGACCGATGGCTCAACGATTGCCAGACGCGATTTCTTCGGAAATGAAGCTTCAGCCGAGAACTTCGTGGGCGATGTGAACCTGAAATATGAGACGAGCTTCGACCGGTTTGAAAGCCGGACGATGGCGGGCGTCGAATACAACAATTATTCGGCCACCAACAAGACGCTCTGGGGACCGGCGCCGAGCATCGACTGGACCAATCCGGTCTTTACCGGCGCTCCGGTCAACCTGCCTCTGACCGGCAATACAGCGACCAGGCAGAAGACCAAGGCGGTCTATTTCCAGCAGGATCTGACATTCGCCGAAAAGCTGATCGCCAGTGTGGGCCTGCGCAATGACTGGCTTGACCTGTCGCAGACGAACAACCTCAGTAACAAGACGACAGATGGCGATCTGAGCGAGTTCACCAGCCGCTTCGGCCTCACCTATCGGGTAACCGATGAATGGGCGGTCTATACGAGCTATGCTGAATCGGTCGCCCCTCCGGCCATCGGCGTCGATCCTGAGCGGGGCGAACAGATCGAAGTCGGCGTGAAATACCAGCCTACCGCATTTCCGGCCCTTTTCACCGCGTCCGTTTACGACCTGACCAAGAACAATATTTCGGTCAACGATCCAATCACGCTTCAACCATCCACGATAGGTGAGGTTCGTGTTCGCGGTATCGATCTGGAAGCCAAGGCCGAGCTGACGAACAATCTCAACCTGATCGCGGCCTATTCCTATATGGACCCGGAGATTGTCGAGAACGGCACCGGCGGCAATGAGGGCAATCGTCCGCAGTTTGTTTCCAAGCACCTTGCCTCGCTTTGGGCGAACTACAAGATCGAGGGCAGCGGTCGTCGCGGCGACATGACATTTGGTGTCGGCGGTCGCTATATTGGTGCTTATTACTTCACGCCTGCCAATACATCGGGCACCAGCGGCAATGTCCTGTTCGATGCCTCATTCACCTACGAATTCCTCGATAATTCGGCACTTCAGGTCAATGTCAGCAATCTGTTCGACAAGAAATACGTCGCCTATGGCGGTTTTGGAGCGGATTTCTACAATCCCGGTCGCGAGATCACGGCAACGCTTCGCCGCACCTGGTAAGATGAGCGGCTCCGTTGGAAACAGGCGGCGGAGCCTGCAATCCGGGAATGATTACCGGTTCGACTGGAAGCGCCGCCATGCGGCTGGCGTTTCCCCGACGATCTGACGGAAAGCCTTGGTCAGATGCGCCTGATCGGTGAATCCGAGCTGGGCCGCGATACCCGCAACGGTCATATTGCTATCCGCCAGCAATTGTTGCGCCAGATCGATGCGCTTCGCCATTTGCCATTGCAGCGGAGTTTTCCCGGTTGTCTGCTTGAAGACATTGGCGAACCAGCTTTCCGACAGGCCTACCGCTGCGGCCATTTCGGCGACACTTAACCGGCGATCACTGCAGCTGTCGAACCGTGCGTTCAGCTTGTTCATCTGCGCCATGGTGAGGCGGCCATAGCCCTGCTTGTTGTCCTCACCCGTTATATCGAGAAGTCCGGTCAGAATGCTGCCGATGAGGTTTTCCGCATAAAGCCCGTGTTTTGTCGGGTTGGCTGTTTCATCGACAAGCAGGCGGGCAAGCGTTTCTATGGCGCCAAGATCCTGAATTTCCACCGGGTTGCGCATGGCGGCCATGGCCATGGAGGTGCCGAGTGTCGGGCTCAGATATTTGAGCAGCCGATCCTTGTGGAAATGCAGGTTCAGGTGCGAAAAACGGTGGAGCGAAACCGTATTCGTCCACATCGGCACGCCTGCGGGTATATAGATGGCGCGCGTCATCGGGCGATGATGCTGGGTAAAGAGGCCGCTGTCGTTCGATATGCGAATATTGGACGAAACATCCTGGAAAAAGATCATGATGCGGGGATCGTGCGACAGGAAATAGCCGCTGGCTCCCGACTGACTTTCAGCCTCCCAATAGACGCTGACCAGCCCGTCCAGCACGCGCCATTGAACCGGCGCAACCACCCGGATGCCTTCGGCTTGCCAGATCATCGAATGCCAAAAGCCCAAAACGTTCCGATCCGTATGTGACAGCGCTTCAGTGAAATCCCGGCTTCGTTGCCGGAGGTGTTTCGTGAGAAATGCGTCGGGATATCGTCGCATTAATATGACTAAAATTATCATCTTTATGCGTTAAGACAAGATAATTCTGCCGAAATGCGGTGGAGGCGTTGCTCCTATTTCACTCGAGGTCTTCCTGCTCGAAATGTTGGGTGACGTGAATATCGGTTGTTTCCAGACGTCCGGGGCCGAGATTGACGAATTTGTGCGGTATGTTTGCCGGACCGAAGACAACCTGTCCTTCTGTTACCTCAATCTGTTCGTCGCCAACGATGAACAGTGCATTTCCCTGGCGGACGATGAAAATCTCGTCATAGGGGTGCCGGTGCAGTTTGGGACCATGCCCGACAATATCGGTCGAGAAGAATATGATCGACGCATCGGTACCAAATCTCTTGCCTTCGACGCGCCCGGACCAGGCGTCTTCGCGCCGCGCCCATTCTTCCCTTTTCAAGACAATGGCTTGTTTCGTCAAAGCGGTTCTCCCGGCTTTTCCACGCGCTGGAATTGCGACCCTGCTGTTTCCTGATCGGGAACGGAAGATCAAATTCTAACGAGGCCGGAGCGCTTCAACAACCCCATCAGGACCAGCGGCAAAAGCGTGGTGATGAGAATGGCGATGAATGCCATGGCCATGCCGAGGCCGACCGATCCTTGCTCGAACTGACGCCAGATGAAGATCGAGATGGTTTGCATTCCCACCGGAGCCACCAATATCGATGCGACGAGTTCACGCGTGGCGACGGCGAAGACGAGCAGCATCGCCGTTATCAGGCTGGGGGCGATCAGCGGCAGCATGATGCGCCGGAAAGCGGTGAAGCTGTTTGCGCCGCAAACACGTGCCGCAGCTTCCAGATTGTCGCCGATCTGGTGGAAGGCTGCTGTTGCGTAACGGATTGGCTGCGGCAGAAGAATGCAGCAATAGGCAAGCAGCAGGATCAGCGGCGTATTGTAGGGCGAGACGGGCAGGGCTGGCTGGTTCCATGCCAGAATGAGACCAACCGCGACAACGACGCCAGGCAGGGCATTGGGCAGGACGGTCAGCACATCGAGCCAGAAACGCCCGCGAAAGCGCATCTTCACCACGGCATAGGCAGCAATCGCGCCGAGTAGTCCTGTCAGCAGGGCGCTTGCAACGCCAAGAGACAGGCTGTTGACGAGTGCGCGCATGCCGCCAGCGCTGTTTTCGGCAATGGCGGCAAAATTGTCGAAGCCGAGGTTTGATGGCGTCAGCCCACCAGATATGGTTTTGGAAAGAGCGGTCGCCAGAATGGCCAGCAGCGGAATACCGGTGGCAGCAAAGGCGACGATGACGAACAGCGACACCACGGGAATTGTGAGCACGCCGAGCGGGCGCTTGTCTTTCGCCTGCGGCTTGCCGCCGGTCGTCACATAGGAGCGGCGCGTCAGTATCCAGCGCTGGACCAGAAAAGCGGCCAGCGACAGGCAGACAAGCGCCAGTGAAAAGACGGCAGCTCCCGCGAGGTCAATGGGCCAGTCGGAAATGCGAAGATCAATTTCCGTCACCAGAACTTCAAAGCCCGAGCGGCGTCCAAGGGCTGCGGGCGTACCATATTCCTCAATGGCTGCGGCGAAAACCAAGAGCAGGCTTGCCGCGAGGCCCGGTGTCGCCAGCGGCAGGGTAATACGGAAAAAGGAGCGCCAGGGCGAAGCCCCGAACACGCGTCCGACATCGGAATAGCGCGCGCCGACCGCTTCAATCGTGCGCGATACCGCAAAATAGACGAGCGGAAACGTGTTGAGCGCCATGACAAAGCTCATGCCTGCGACCGAGAACAGGAAGGGAGCCAGACTGAACCCGGCGAGTTGTTCAAGATAGCCGCGCGGCTGCAGGGTCATGATCCAGCCAAGTGTGGCGATATAGGGCGGGATCATGAACGGCACGAGCATCAGCACGTCCCACAGCACGGCGAACGGCACCTTGTAGAGTGCCCGGAACACTGCAAGCGGTACGGCGATAAGGGCGGAAAGCACGACCACCGAAAGCCCGAGCAGAACGGTATTGCCGCTCATGCGCAAAAGCTTCGGGTCTTCAAACAGGGCCGAGAGATGCAGGAAAGGCTCGGCCAGCGAGCCTCTCCCCAGTTGCGGAAAGATTGCCTGAAGGACGATGAAGACAAATGGCACCGCGACGATGAATGCGAGCCCGGCGACCGCAACGAATCCGAGCGGATTGCCAGCCGCCGCACTGCCTGTCTTCATGTCTGCTGATCCTTCAAGAGTTAGTTGCTGGCGGCGAAAGCGGCGCCGAATTCCTTCAGCGTTTCGTTGCGCTTGCCATAGACTTCCTTGGCGTCGACCGGCAGGATTTTTAGATCGCCGATCAGCGGGCGATTGGCCGGAATGTCGGTGCGCGACGGCATCAGATAGGTGTCGGCAACCATTTTCTGGCCTTCGTCGGACAGCATATAATCGATGAACTGCCTGGCCTCGTCCTGGTTCTTCGACCATTTGAGGATCATGGCCGGGCGCGGTGCAATCACTGTGCCGGATGCCGGGAAAATGACGTCGATGGACTCACCCTTGGCCTTGCCAGCGAGCGAGATGTAATCGACGGCGCCGAACACAGCGGCCTTGGCGCCCTGAAGGACGGGGTTCAACGCTTCCGCATTGGCGCCGGCGACAGTGGCGCCGTTTTCATGCAGGTTCTTGAACAGGTCCCAGCCCTGCTGCGCCTGAAGGGCGGCGACGAGCTCGAAGGTCGCGCCCGACTGGGCCGGGTCCGGCAGATTGACGAGATCCTTGTATTCAGGCTTGGCGAGATCGGCCCATTCGGCGGGCTTCGGCGTCTTGCTGGCCGGGTTCCACGCGATGCCCAGCGCAGAGACGCCCTGCGCAACCGCCGTTTCATTCTTGAGGAAATCCGGCACTTTTTCGGCATTCGGGCTGGCATAGGCGAGCAGCCAGTCACGCTTGGCGAAGTCGGTTGCCGTATCCCATGATGCCGAGATCAGAACATCGACAACCGGATTGGCAGCTTCTGCTTCGATGCGGGCCATGACCTTACCGGTGGTTGCCTGAAAGACGTTGACCTTCGCACCGGTCTTGGCGGTGAAGCCTGTGGCAAGCTTTTCGATCAGGCTGCCCGGACCTGCCGAATAGACCGTGATATCTGCATAGGCCGCCGTGCTGGCCAGCAAAGCGGTGACAAGCGCAAGCCCCGCGCCGAGAATTGATTTTTTCATGTTTGCCTCCTGAGATATTGCCCAATGGAATGGTCTTGTTTTGAGAACCAGCGCAGTTGGCTGGCATCAACTGAAATGCCGACCGGAATGCCCGGTGAAAGGCGGACGCTGTCGAGATATGTCAGTTCGTGGCCGTCCTGCTGCGAGCCGATGCGCACTGTGGTCAGATGACCGTCGCCGCGAAACTGCGAGCGCAGGACTGTTGCCGGGATTGCAGCTTCGTTGACGGGAACGCTGCGAACCGAACGCGACGGCAGCAGCACATGCGTTGCCCTGTCGCTGATGGAACTGTGGGCGACGTGGATTTCGGTGCGTGCAATCCTGTAGGCATTGTCGCGCTGTTCGACCGGCATGACGCAGCCGAGCCGCAGAAAATCGGCGACCTCCGGTGTCGTCGGTTCTGCGACAAGCGCCTCAGGTGCCGCCAGTTGTTCGATCACCCCGGCGCGCATGACAGCCACCTGATCGGCAAGCGAAAAGGCCTCGCTCTGGTCATGGGTGACATAGATCGCGGTCAGGCCGAGATTGGCCACAAGCTGCCCGATCTCGGTGACCATGTTTTCACGCAGTTCGCGGTCGAGATTGGAAAGCGGCTCGTCAAACAATACCAGTCCCGGTTCTGCAACGATGGCGCGGGCAATGGCGACGCGTTGCTGCTGGCCTCCCGACATATCGCTGATGGCGCGCTGGCCGAAACCGGAGAGGCCGACGCGATCGAGCGCCGAGGCAACGCGCTTTTCGCGCTCGGCGCGTCCGAGCCTCCGCATTTCGAGCGGAAAGGATATATTGCCGAAAACGGTCATATGCGGCCACAGCGCATAATCCTGAAACACCATGCCGAGATGACGCTTTTCAGGCGGGACGAAAGTGCCCGTCGCGGCATCTGCAACGGTGACGCCGTTGATCGTGATAGAGCCCTTTGTCGGGGCGAGAAGACCGGCTACGAGACGAAGCAAGGTGGTCTTGCCGCAACCGGATGGCCCGAGCAAAGCGAGCGTCTGCCCTGTGGGTAGCGAAAGGTTTATATTTTTCAAGATGGTGGCCGGACCATAGGCAAGGTTCAGCCCTTCGGCCCGAACGGCGATATCCGCTTTAATATTCGAGGAATGCAACATTTTCCCACAATCCAAAAGATTGGGAGCTTTTATTCCGATTGCATGACAGTGGCATGACGCTGCGGAAGCCTGCGTTTTCTGGGTTCGGAACCAGCCGCCATCACATCGGTTCGTCCCTTCATGCCAGAAGGGAAGGGAAGACGATGATCCGCACGGCGCGCATCGAGATTCTCGCTGAGATAATAGAGTACCTACGCCCGGCTATGCGCCGTGGCGGCACCCAGCTTCCAGCCATGCTTGCCGCTTCCACCGCGTTGCGGATGTCTCAGCGGGGCGCACCTGTTCGCACCATGCAGCGTGCTGTCGAGAAACATCTCCTCATCGATAAGAGCAAGTACGGCAGGATGCGCGCCGCGCGTTTCGCGGACATGGCCGACTTTACGTCGATCGTGTCCGGTTGAGCATTTCCGGTTTGAATTGAAACATTGGAAATGCTTCATCTCTTGTTTTCGCGCATTATCCTACGCAAATCCGCTTCGCACTTTTGCTGGAAATGCTTTCGCTCAATTTTTCCGCTTCAACAGGCCTTCCAGAAATGTCCGGAATGCCTTGACGGCCCGTTTCGATGTGGCTTCGGGATCGTCGGAATTTGCAATCCACTGTGCAGCAGTGCTGCTGGCCGCATTGATCAGCCGCGCGGCGGCTTCCGAGTCGATATCAACAATGACGCCTTCTTCACGCAAGGCGTCGAGACTTGCGGTTATCGTGCGGATACAGCCGTTGGCACTCGGCCAACTGGACGGATCGCCGAAAACCGCCGGCCCGTCGCGAAACATGATCCGCTGGATTTCCGGTTCAAGCGCCATCTCGATATAGGCTGCATTCTCGTCGACAAAGCCCTGCCAGCGGTCGGGAGCCTTCGCAGAAATCGTGCATAGTCTTGCGGCCATCTCGCAATCGATTTCGTTGATCACGGCCTGCAGAAGCCCCTTCTTGTCACCGAAATGGTGATAGAGCGCACCGCGTGTCAGCCCGGCAGAGGCTGTAAAATCATCCATCGAAGCCTCAGTGTAACCAACGGTCCCGAAAGCCTTGCGGCCCGCAGCCATCAGCTTCGCCCTTGTCTCGGCAATCATTTCGCTTCGCGGTTTACGCATCATGATTCCTTTTATTGGCATACGTTGCGTATATTAGTTGACATACGCCGCGTATCAATTATTTAATTAACATACGGACCGTATGCAAGTGATGTAATTTCCCCTTTCAAGGACCCACTCCGATGTCCAATCCCTATAGAGAAATTTTCAGCGCCCCAGGCGCTATCGGCTTTTCGGCGGCGGCTTTCTTCGCCCGTCTTCCCTTTGCGATGGCGCCTGTCGGCATTGTGGCCATGCTTGCGCAGACCCATGGCGAATATTGGCTGGCTGGCGCGGTTTCGGCCACTTTCGCGCTCACGAATGCATTCATATCGCCGCAAATATCGCGTCTTGTCGACCGTTACGGGCAAAGCCGCATCGTCATGCCTGCCACAATCGTTTCGGTGATAGCCTTCGCTCTTCTGATCGTAGCGACAAATCAGGGCTGGGCAAACTGGACATTGTTCGTCTCGGCGTTCTTTGCCGGTGCCATGCCCAGCATCCCGGCAATGGTGCGGGCACGATGGACGGAAATTTTCCGTAACCGTCCCGAATTGAATACCGCTTTCGCGTTCGAGTCGGCAGCGGACGAACTGGTCTATATTTCAGGAGCTTCACTTTCCGTGGCTTTGGCGGTTTCGTTATTTCCAGAAGCAGGGATGCTCATCAGTACGACGTTTCTGGCCGTGGGTACGATTGCCTTCCTCCTGCAGCGTTCCAGTGAGCCGCCGGTTCGTGCGCTCGATCAAAATAGTCCGCAACGTTCCGCGATCTGGTCGCGTCCTGTTCAGATCATCACACTGGCACTCATCTTCGTCGGTTCCACCTTTGCGACGGCTGAAGTCAGTGCCGTGGCGATTACACGTGAGCTTGGTCAGCCCGGCGCAGCCAGCCTTGTGATCGGCGTCTATGCAATCGGTTCGTTCCTTGTGGGGATAACGCTTGGGGCATTGGCGCTTCGC
Source organism: Brucella oryzae (assembly GCF_041929965.1). NCBI lineage: Bacteria > Pseudomonadati > Pseudomonadota > Alphaproteobacteria > Hyphomicrobiales > Brucellaceae > Brucella > Brucella oryzae. The sequence goes on from NZ_JBHEEO010000003.1 coordinate 36,984, forward strand.
ATACCCTTGCAACGCCAGCTGATGATTGCCGTCAGCGTACTGGCATTGACGGCCTTGCCGCTGCCCTTTGCAGGCACATCGACGATGCTTCTTGCAACCGCAGTGTTCGTCAGCGGCGTTGCGATCTCTCCGACATTCATCACGGCCTTCGGTTTGATCGAACGCCGTGTACCGGAGACGATGCTGACCGAAGGCATTACCTGGGTCATGACCGGCATCGGTATCGGGATGGCGTTCGGTGCATTCGTTTCCGGCTGGGTGGTTGATAATTTCGGTGCCGCAAACGGCTTCTGGGTTTCTGTCGTCGCCAGTTTCAGCGCGGCTGCAATCGTCGCGCTTGGTCAGGCCAGCCTGTCCGGAGCAACGGAAGCCGTTGAATGCGATGCGCTATGTGCAGCTGAAGCGGCGGAATAATCCTATAGGGCGAGCGGGTAAGACCCGCTCGTCAATCTCCGTAAATACGTTTTTCCAGGGGGGTGGAGGCAATCAGCCCCTTCAATCCGGCCAGCATGGCCTTTTCGGCCTTGTTGAGATTGGTTTCCGGATTCTGGATCAGGAAAACATCGATTGCGGGAGGGTTATCGTAAGGTGGCAAACGCCAGAGGAGGCCGTCATCGATCTCGCGTCGCGCCACATGCAATGGAAGCGGGCCGATGCCAAGCCCGGTGATAATCATCCGGCGCACTTCTTCAAGGCTCGATGACGTGCCGACCACATCCGGTGAAAGCCGCGCTTCACTGCGCAACAGGGCTACGGGTCGCAGTGCGTCGGCAATATGGTCCGTCTGGAACGAAACCGACGGCTCCCCTTTCAGATCGGCAAGCGTCAAGCCTGACTGCCCGAACATCCGGTGCCGGGGTCCGCAGAAAAAGCCGAAGAACTCACGATAGACCATGGTGTAATCCAGCGCGGGATCGCGATTGCTCACCAAGCCAAGGCCGAAAGAGGCGCGCTTCTCGCGCACCAGCCGGGCGACTTCGGTGCTGGCGGATACGTTGATCGTCAGTGTCGCGCGGGGATGCTGTTCGTGAAAGAGTGCAAGCGCCTGATCGAAGATGGGCGAGATAATGTGGCTGGCGACCGATATGGTGACATGGCCGGTCACATCATCTCCCACCCCGCGCACCAGCTGCGGCAATTGCGAAATGGCGCCGAAGACCTCGATGCTCTGTTCATAGAGGAGTTTGCCAACTTCCGTCAGCTCAAAATGGGTGGCGTCACGCTCCACCAGCCGCTGGCCGATGCGGTCTTCCAGCCTGCGCAGCGCATTGCTCACGCTCGGCTGTTTGAGGTTGAGGCGCTCCGCGGCGCGGGTGATGCTTTTGACTTCGGCGATCACCACGAAACTGCGCAGAAGGTTCCAGTCCAGATCCCAGACAAGGCGTTCGGGGCGGTGCAGCGACATGGTTTTATCCATTCATGAGATCTATGTAATCCATTCCCATTATCTATTTGCGAAATGCATCCATAAAAGCAATCATGAATATTGGAAGGCATAAACAAGCCTCAGAAAAACAATTAAGAGGAAGTCGGGAACAGCATGTTTAACAAATTCACGGGTTTCATTGCCGCTGCAGCGATTGCCGCCACCGCAGTCTTTGCGGTTGCGCCCGCACAGGCGGATGATCTGGAAAAGATCAAGGCATCGGGCGAGTTGAAAATCGCCATGAGCGGCCAGTACCCGCCGTTCAATTTCGTCAATGAGAAGAACGAGGTCGTGGGCTTCGACGCTTCCATCGGTTCGGCCATTGCCGAACGTATGCAGTTGAAGCCGCAGCTCATCACTACGGCCTGGGATGGTATCGTTGCCGGTCTTCGGGCGGGCAAGTTCGACACGGTGGTCGGCTCCATGACCATCACGCCGGAACGCGAGAAGGCCGTGGACTTTGTCGGACCGTATTATCACGCGGGCCGCGCGGTTTTCGTGAAGGAAGACTCTGCCGTTCAGAAGCTTGACGACCTCAAGGGCAAGACGCTGGGCGTCACGCTTGGTGAAACCCATGAGAAGTGGGCGCGCGAACAGGGTGGTTGGACCATTCGCACCTATAAGGGCCTGCCGGAACTGATGCTCGAACTGAATTCGGGTCGTGTCGACGCCATCGTCGTCGATAACATCCCGGTCATGGTGGCAATCAAGGAAACCGGGCAGAAGGTCCGCAGGCTCGATACGCCGGACATTGAAGGCGGCAGCGTTGCCATCGGCATTGCCATCCGCAAGAACAATCCGGAGCTGAAGGCTGCGATGCAGAAGGCGCTCGACGAGATCATGGCCGACGGCACCTATGAGAAGATCTCGATGGAATGGGTCGGCAGCGACATTCGCTGATATGTCGTCATCCCGGCCCGGCATATGTCCGGGCCGGTTGAGAACCGATTGACCGGAGTTTCCCGATGGATTTTGCGTTGATGCAGCGCGTCCTCCCGTTTTTTCTGGAGGCGGCATGGGTAACTGTGCAAATTTCCGCTATGGCCCTGATCCTGGGGCTTGCAGTAGCAGCACTCCTTGTGGCCGCGCGCCTGTCGCGATCAGTCATTCTGCGGGGATTTGCAATCGCCTATGTCAGCGTCTTTCGCGGCACGCCCTGCCTTGTACAGCTCTTCATTCTCTATTTTGGCGGTCCGCAGATCGGCATCAATCTGGAACCGTTTACCGCTGGCGTCATCGGGCTGGGGCTGAACATCGGCGCCTATATGTCGGAATCGATCCGCGGCGCGATCCAGAGTGTGGACCGCGGGCAAAGCGAAGCGGCGCGCTCCATCGGCTTCGGGCGCGGCCAGACCATGCGGTTCGTCGTGCTGCCGCAGGCCGCCCGGCTGATGATCCGTCCGCTCGGCGTCAATGCGATTGCGCTTTTGAAAGGCTCTGCGCTGGTCTCCACCATTTCAGTGGTTGAACTGACCTATACGGCGCAGCGTTTCATCGGCTCGACCTACAAGCCGTTCGAGATTTTCGGCGTCGCCGCCGTTCTCTACATGGTTATCATCTATGTCGTGGCGCGCGGGGTCGATCTTCTCGACAAGCGCTTCGCGGCGCAGTGAGGGAGGACCGGATGCAAGCTCTCGATTTCAGCATCGTCGCTCCCTATACGGATCTGCTTCTGACGGGCCTTTGGTGGACGCTGGTTCTGACCGTTTCGTCGGCGTCCTTAAGCTTCGTGCTCGGGATCGCATTTGCGCTGGTGGTGCTTTATGCGCCCGCCATCCTCGCCTGGCCGGTACGGTTCTTCATGTGGCTGTTCATGGGAACGCCGCTTCTGCTGCAACTGTTCCTGATCTATTTCGGGCTGGTACAGATCGGCATCAATATTCCGGCTCTTGGCGCGGGCATTATCGGCCTCAGCCTGCACTTCGCGGTCTATAATGCCGATATCATCCGGGCAGGTATCGTGGCGGTCGATCCCGGCCAGATGGAAGGCGCCCGTTCCATCGGTTTCAGCCATGGTCAGGCCTTGCGCTACATCGTCATCCCGCAGGCGATCCGCAACACGATCCCGCCGATCGGCAACAATATGATTGTTCTTCTGAAGGATACGTCGCTGGTTTCGATCATCGGCATTGCGGAACTGGTGCACAGCGCCCAGCTCGCCATCAGCGAAACCTTCAGCCCGTTCGAATTCTATATCACCGTCGCGGCCATCTATTATGTGGTCAATCTCGTGCTCGAGGCAGGCCTGCGGCGCATTGAAAGAAAAGTGGAGGTCACGCGATGAGCAGCTCCCAATCTGCAAAACCGATGGTCGAAGTGAAGGATGCCCGCAAGGCTTACGGCGCGCTGGAAGTGCTGAAAGGCATAGACCTTTCCGTGGCGCGCGGCCAGATCGTCGCGATCATTGGCCCGAGCGGCTCCGGCAAAAGCACATTGTTGCGCTCGATCAATCATCTGGAAACGCTGAATGGCGGTGAGGTCTGGCTTGATGGCGTGCAGGTCAACCAGCCGCTGACCGGGCAGGCGTTTGAAAAGCACATCAATGCGGTGCGCCAGCAGATGGGCATGGTGTTCCAGCACTTCAACCTGTTTCCGCATCTGACGGTGCTGGAAAACATCACGCTCGGCCCGATCAAGCTCAAAGGCATGGGCAAGGACGCGGCACGCACGCTGGCGCTGGAACTTCTGTCGAAGGTGGGACTTGCCGACAAGATCGACGTCTACCCTTCGCGCCTGTCGGGCGGCCAGAAGCAGCGCGTGGCCATTGCGCGTGCGCTTGCCATGCAGCCGAAGGTGATGCTGTTCGACGAGGCGACTTCGGCGCTCGATCCCGAGCTGGTGGACGAGGTCAATGCCGTTATGAAGCAGCTTGCCGCTGAACATATGACGATGCTGATCGTCACGCACGAAATGCGTTTTGCGGGCGAGGTCGCCGACCGCATCCTGTTCATGGATGGCGGCGTGGTGGTGGAAGAGGGACCGCCGGATCAGATTCTCAGCAATCCGGTACAGGAGCGCACCCGCTCCTTCCTCAAGAAATATCTGGCTGCGTGAGGTGTCGGAATGAGCGAGAGAAACATTAACGAGTTTCCCGATTTCGGGCTGACGCCGGCGCAGCGGCGTGAAGCCGTCCTTGGCCATTATTACGAATATCCCGGCATGGATGGTCCGCGCGGCGAAATCTGGTGCTATACAGATGCCTATTCCTATCTTCCGGGCGCGACTGTCAATCTTCAGGTGAGCGCGACCGCCTCGCGTTTCGATATCGAGATCGTACGGGATGGAGCGGTGGAAACGCCGGTCTTCTCCAAGCGCGGGATCGACTGCAAATGGCAGGAAACACCGGCGCAATGTTCGGTTGTCGGCTGCGGCTGGGAAACGACATTTGCCTTCAAGACGGATGAGAACTGGCCTTCCGGCGCTTATCGCATCACCTTGAAGGCGCATGGCAATGACGGACAGCCGATCCATTGCCATCACCTGTTCATCCTGCGCCCGGCGGCGGGGCGCAAGCCCGGACGTATCCTGCAGGTCGCCGCGACCGGCACATGGACCGCCTATAATACCTGGGGTGGTTCCAACCATTATCAGGGCATTACCGGGCCGAATGGCGATCAATATGCGACGACGGTGAGTATCGAGCGTCCTTTCTGCCGTGGCTTTGTTGTCCTGCCATCCGACGCGCCGCGCGTACCGCTGGAATTTGTGACGCCGCCAGCCAGCCCCCCACGCTACCCGCATATGGAATGGGCCTATGCCAATGGCTATTCCAAGAAATATACCTCTTCCGGCTGGGCAAGCTATGACAGCCTGTTCTTCCGCTGGGCCGAGCGGGAAGGCTTTGCGGTCGATCTCGCCAGCCAGCACGAATTGCATTTCTCGCCGGAAATCCTCGACGGTTACGATTGTGTCGCCTTTGTCGGTCACGACGAATACTGGACATGGGAAATGCGCGATGCCGTCGATCATTATGTTGACGGCGGCGGTCGTGCGGCGCGTTTCGCGGGCAATTTCATGTGGCAGACCCGGCTTGAGGACAACGGCAAGCGCCAGACCTGCTACAAATATCGCGCCCGCGCCGAAGACCCGGTCTATCGCTCCGCCGATCCGCGCCGCACCAGCGGCTGCTGGGAAGCGAAAGAAACCGGACGGCCCGCAGCGGAGACATTCGGGCTCAACGCACTGCGCGGGCTATATGTCGGCTGGGGCGGCTGCGCTCCGCGCGGCGTGCGTGGTTTCCCGGTCTATCGTCCAGAACACTGGGCCTTTGCTGGTACCGGCATCTATTACGGCGATCTTCTCGGTGCCGACGGTCATGCCTTCGGCTACGAAGTCGACGGGCTTGATTATGTGATCCGGGGTGGATTGCCGGAACCGGAGGAAGGCAGCGGTGCACCGGATGGATTGCAGATATTGGCGCTTGGTATGTCGTCTCTCAAGGAAGAGAGCGCAGATATTCCAGCCGACGACCAGTTTCTCTCCGATGCCGATGCCAAATTCGTTGCCGATACGCTGATCGGCGACAATGGTGATGCAGCCGTCGAACGCATCAAGCGCGGCTGTGGCATGATCGTCAATTTCCCGCGCGGCAAGGGCGAGGTTTTCCACGCCGGAAGCTGCGAGTGGGTAGCGGCTCTCAAACGCGGCGACCGCATGGTCGAGCGTGTAACCGCCAATGTTCTCAACCAATATCTCAAGCGCTGACAGAGTAACGCCATGCTCAACACAAAAGCACAGAACGAACGCCCCGCATCGCATCTTTTCTACCAGTCGCGCCTGCGCAGGCCGCTGGTGGATCGTGCCGAAGGCATCTACATCTGGGATCAGGACGGACGCCGCGTCATCGACGGATCGAGCGGCGCGATGGTGGTCAATATCGGCCATGGCAATCGCAACGTGCTCGATGCCATGAAGGCGCAGATGGACCGCGTGACCTTCGCCTATCGCCTGCATTTCGAAAACGAACCGGCTGAAGATCTGGCGCGCATGGCCGCCGAGCGGATGCCGGAAGGTCTGGACAAGATATTCTTTGTTTCCGGCGGTTCGGAAGCGGTGGAATCTTGCATCAAGCTTGCCCGCCAATGGGCGGTTGCGACCGGGCAGGGCAAACGCTGGAAAGTGATTTCGCGCTTTCCATCCTATCATGGCGGCACGCTTGGCGCGCTCGCCGTCACCGGCTATGCGGCCTTGAGCGAACCTTTCGCGCCCATCATGCGTGAAATGCCGAAAGTCCCGGCGCCGACCGCCTATCTTGACCGCGACAATCTTTCGATGGAACAGCGCGGGCAGAAATATGCCGACATGCTGGAAGAACGGATTCAGGAGGAAGGTCCTGAAAGCGTGCTCGCCTTCATCATGGAGCCGATCGGCGGGGCGTCCACCGGCGCGCTGGTTGCGCCCGACAGCTATTATCCGCGCATCCGCGAAATCTGCGACCGTTATGGCATCCTGCTGATCCATGACGAGGTGATGAGCGGCGCTGGGCGTACTGGCAAGTTTCTCGGCGGCGATCACTGGAACTGCAAGCCTGATCTCATCGCGCTTTCCAAGGGCTTTGCCTCCGGCTATTGCCCGCTGGGCGCGATGGCCGCACCGGCCCGCATCGTCCAGCCGGTTCTGGATGCCGGGGGCTTCCTGCATGGCTTCACCTATGCCGGCAACCCGCTGGCCTGCGCGGCGGGCAAGGCCGTGTTGCAGGAAATCGACCGTCTTGATCTGGTCGGCAATGCCGCCCACATGGGCGATGCGCTGAAGGGCGAACTGGAAGGGCTTGCGAAGCGCTTCCCGTTCATCGGCGATGTGCGCGGCAAGGGGTTGTTGCTGGCTGCTGAGTTCGTCTCCGATCCCGAAACCATGAAGCCGCTGCCAAAGGAACTGAACGCCCATCAGCGCATGGTCGATCTCGCCTATGAACGCGGGCTTATCATCTATTCGCGTCGCACGCGCGGCGGTGTCGAGGGCGACCATTTCCTCGTCTGCCCGCCAGTGATTGTGAGCCGCGAACAGGTCGGCGAGATTACGGCCATCCTTGGCGACACGCTGGAGGTTCTGGCGCGTGAACTCAAACTGCCCGTGAATGCGTAAGGAAACCGGATCATGACCGACAAGAAGAAGACGCGTCGCAAGGTGATTATCACCTGCGCGGTGACGGGCTCCGTCCATACGCCCTCCATGTCGCCGCATCTGCCGGTCACGCCGGACGAGATTGCGAGCGAAGCCATTGCCGCAGCAGAAGCGGGCGCATCCATCCTGCATCTTCACGCCCGCGACCCGCGCGACGGCAGGCCGTCCGCCAATCCGGACCTGTTCATGCAGTTCCTACCGCGCATCAAGCAGTCGACCACGGCAGTGGTGAATATTTCCACCGGCGGCTCGTCATTGATGACGCTGGAAGACCGTCTGGCCGCGCCGCTCAAGGCGGAGCCGGAAATGTGCTCGCTCAATATGGGCTCGATGAATTTCGCGCTGTTTCCCGCACTCGACAAGCCGCGTGAATGGAAACATGCATGGGAGCCGGAACTGCTGGAGGCTACCCGCCATTCGATTTTCAAGAACACTTTCGCGGATATGGAAGGCATTCTGACCAGCCTCGGGCAGGGCTGCGGCACGCGCTTCGAGTTTGAATGCTACGATGTCGGCCATCTCTATTCGCTGGCGCATTTCCGCGACCGGGGGCTGGTGTCCGGTCATTTGTTCATCCAGTTCGTCTTCGGTGTTCTGGGCGGTATCGGAGCCGATCCGGACAATCTCATGCATATGAAACGGATTGCCGACAAGTTGTTCGGTGACGACTATTCCTTCTCCGTACTGGCGGCGGGACGGCACCAGATTCCGATGATTACCATGGCGGCTGCCATGGGCGGCAATGTCCGCGTCGGGCTGGAAGACAGCCTTTATGACGGGCGCGGCCAGCTTGCCAAGAGCAATGCCGATCAGGTGCGGCGCATTCGCAGTATCCTTGATGGCCTGTCGCTGGAGGTGGCAACGCCCGACGAAGCGCGCGACTATCTGGGTCTCAAGGGTGGAGACAGGGTGGCGTTTTGATGCCGAAAATCGTGCTGGATAACAAAACAGGCGTTACGGTCCGGCTTGGCGAAGCCGCCGACGCGGAACTGATCCATGAGGCAATCCGCATCATGGGCGAAGGGCTTGGTGCTGCCGACAGGATTTCCAGCACGGTCGAGGATTTTCGCCGTTACGGTTTCGGTCCCTATGCGGCATTCACCAGCCTGATTGCCGAGGTGGACGAGAGCTTTGCCGGGCTCGCCCTGTTTTTCCCGATCTTCTCGACATGGTTCGGCAAACCCGGCGTCTACGTGCAGGACCTCTATGTCGATGAAGCCTTTCGCGGCAACGGGATCGGTGAAGTGCTTCTGCGCCATGTCGCCTCCTGGTCGATGGCGCGGGGCGGCGTCTATCTGCGGCTGGCCGTGGACCGGGACAATGTTGCTGCACAGAGATTTTACGAGCGGCTGGGTATCGGCTGGATCGAAGCCGACCGCGATCACGGAGCCTATGGCGATGATTTCGCCCGTCTGGCGCATATCAATAAAAACAGGGAGCAGTCATGAAAGCCTTTTACGCCGTTGAGCAGAAGCGTCACGACCCAAAAGCCTTTCTTTCCAGCGGCGCGCCGCAACCGAATCCCGAACAGCCGGAGCGTGTCGAGCGCCTGCTCGCCGGTGCGAAGGCTGCAGGATGCGAGATTATCCGTCCGCAAAATCATGGTCTGGGCCCGATTGCAGCCGTGCATACGCCGGAATATCTGGAATTCCTTCAATATATCTATGCCCGCTGGCGGCGCATCGAGGAGGCGCCGGAAGAGGTGATCCCGAACATCCATCCGCTGGCGCGTGATGGCCGTTATCCAGCGTCAGCCGTGGGGCAGGTCGGCTATCACATGGCTGACACGGCTTGCCCGATTGCCGAACATACATGGGAAAGCGTGTGCTGGAGCGCGTGGAGCGCGGTCGATGCCGCCGATGCGGTGCTTGCGGGCGAGGTCGCGGCCTATGCGCTCTGCCGTCCGCCGGGGCATCATGCCTTTGCCGATGTGGCAGGCGGCTTCTGCTTCGTCAACAATTCGGCTGTCGCAGCAGAGCGCCTGCGCTCGAAAGTCGGGCGTGTGGCGATCCTCGACGTCGATCTGCATCACGGCAATGGAACGCAGGGCATTTTCTACGCCCGCCCCGACGTGCTGACCGTCTCGATCCATGCTGATCCGGTGCGCTTCTATCCATTTTTCTGGGGCCATGCCGACGAGCGCGGCGAAGGCGCGGGGCTTGGCTACAATCTCAACCTGCCGCTGCCGCGCAAATCCGGCGACGCCGAATTCCTTGCGTCACTCGCCACGGCATTGCGCCGCATCGAAGCCTTCGCGCCGGATGCGATTGTGGTCGCACTCGGCCTCGACCCGTTTGAGGGCGACCCGTTCGGCGGATTGTCGGTCACCACCGGTGGTTTCGGATGCATTGCCGAAGCAATCGCAAAACTGCGTCTGCCGACCGTCATCGTGCAGGAAGGCGGCTATCTGTGCGATGCGCTCGGCGATAATCTCACGGCCTTCCTCGGCGGCTATCGGTCGGTGGCGCGATGAACGGTCTTGTCACCTTTGTCGGCGTCGCGCATCCGTGGATGTGCGATGTCATGGGACATATGAATGTCCGCCATTATGCTGCGATGTTCGATGATGCGAGCTTTCAGCTCCTGGGTCACATTGCCGGGAAAATTCCCGACGACGGTTTTGGTTGGGCGGATGTGCGTTCGACAACCGAATACAAGCAGGAAGTGCCAGCCGGGGATCTGCTGACGATCCGTGCGCATGTGCTGAAAATCGGGCGCTCGTCGATCACATTTCGCCAGATGATGGTGGGATCGCTCGATGGCGAACTGCGCGCGGTTAACGAGACGACTACGGTTTGTTTCGATAAGGTTGCGCGGCGCTCAGCCGAACTCGAACCGGACATGCGCGTCCGGGCAGAAAAGCTGCTTGCGGATCATCCCGTCGGCTGACACGAAAAATGCAGCACGCTTTTTGTGCAATCGCATTCAAGGTCGCGCAACAGGCCGTCCCTGAGGCCGTAAATCCAGCCGTGCACGACGATATCCTTGTTCTGTTTCCAGGCCGATTGCAAAACCGGCGTGCGCGACAGGCTTTCCACCTGCGATGCGACGGTCAGTTCGCAAAGCCGGTTCAGACGTTCTTCGGGATCGGTAAAATTGTCCAGCTCCTGCTCGTTTGCCTGTGCAATATCGCGAACCGGCTGGAGCCAGTTGTCGATGATGCCGTGCCCATAACCGGCCATGGCAGCACGCACACCGCCGCATCCATAATGGCCGCAGACGATGATGTGTTTGATCTCCAGCACCTCGACGGCAAATTCAAGCACCGACAGAAGGTTGAGGTCGGCGCGATGGACGAGGTTGGCGACGTTGCGGTGTACGAACACCTCGCCGGGCTGCAATCCGGTGACGACATTGGCCGGAACGCGGCTGTCCGAACATCCGATCCAGAGATATTCCGGGCGTTGCATCGATGACAGCCGACTGAAATATTCAGGGTCTTCCTGCCGCTTTTCCGCCGCCCATTGCCGGTTATGCTCGAAAAGGTCTGATATCATGAACCCGTCTCATTCGGATGATCTTCATTCTCAGACATAGAGCATTATAGAAATACAGTACTTGATGCGGATCAAGCAGGAAGTGCCTCGGCATGGAAGGAGCGGGCCGGATGCCCGCTCCTTTTGTTTACGCCGCTGGGTTATCGCAACGACTGATGCCGAGCAGCTGGTAGAAGACGAGGGCCGCCAGCGTCGATGTTGCAATGCCGCCAAGGGCGAATTCGCCGATCTTCAGCGTGAAATCACCTGCGCCGAAAATGAGCGCCACGCCAGCGGTGAAGAGGTTGCGGGAATCCGCGAAGTCCACCTTGTTGACGATCCAGATGCGGGCCATTGCCGAGGCGATGAGGCCGAACACCGAAACGGCAAGGCCAGCCAGAACCGGGGCCGGGATCGTTTGCAGGATCGCGCCGAATTTGGGAGACATGCCGAGGATCAGCGCCATGATGGCGGCAATGACGAAAATCAGCGTGGAATAAACCTTGGTCATCGCCATGACGCCGATATTTTCAGCATAGGTGGTGACGCCGGTGCCGCCGCCCGAACCGGAAATCATGGTGGCTATGCCGTCGCCGAGGAAGCCGCGACCGATATAACGGTCCATGTTCTGACCGGTGATCGAACCCAGCGCTTTGATATGGCCGAGATTTTCAGCCACCAGAACGACGGCGACCGGCGCGATCAGCGTAATCGCCTGCCAGTTGAACTCCGGCGTGGTGAAATGCGGCAGGCCGAACCATGCGGCATTGCTGACGGCGGTGAAATCGATACCGGGCACGATGCCGAGGCCGTTGCCGAGGATCAGGACCAGCAGATAGCCGAACAGCAGCGCGAAAAGCACCGACAGTCGTTTTGTTCCACGGGGGCCGTAGGCGGCGATCATCGCCATGCAGAGAACCGTGAGCAGCGCGATTGTGATATGCGTGCCGGTTCCCTTCAACTGGCCGACAGCGACCGGTGCAAGGTTGAGACCGATGGAAACGCCGATGGCGCCGGTGACGACCGGGGGCATCAGCCGTTCGACCCAGCCCGTGCCAATGGCCATGACCACAAGGCCGATCAGGGCATAGAGCGCGCCGCAGGCGATAATGCCGCCGAGCGCGATTGCGATATTGGGATTGGGGCCTGAGCCGCCATAGCCGGTCGCGGCAATCACGACCGCGATGAAAGCGAAGGACGAACCGAGATAGCTTGGTACACGGCCTGCCGTTAGCACGAAGAACAGAAGCGTGCCGATACCGGAGAAGAAGACGGCCACATTGGGATCGAAACCCATCAGAAGCGGCGCAACGATGGTCGAGCCGGACATTGCAAGAAGATGCTGCACGCCCATCGGTATGGCGGCGGCGGCCGGCAGGCGCTCGTCAGGAAGCACGACGGCGTTTGATGTCAAACGCCAACTTGGAAAATAGCCCATGATGTCCCTCTGGAAAATATTATCCGTTTGTTTTTAACGCGCATCTTTTCCGAAAACCGCTTCGCACTTTTCGGGACGCGCTGTTGCCTTTATCGCCTCATGGCGGCGATTTCCAGAGGCGAGCGGCTCAAAAAGCAAGCGAGTTGTTGATGAGTGATCTCAACAGTTTTCAGCCTGTCACCGTCACGTGGCCCTTACCATCCGTCACCTTGCCGATGATGCTGGCAGATGGATAACCGGCGCCGCGGATACTGTTCAGAAGCCTTTCGGCGTCCTCCGGCGCACAGGATACGAGAAGGCCCCCGGATGTCTGCGGGTCGGTCAGCAATTGCAGTTTCCAGAGCGGATAGTCGTCCGGAAACTGCACGCCATGGCCGTAGCTGGCCCAGTTGCGGGTGGAGGCTCCGGTCACGAAACCGGCTTGTGCCAGATGCTCGGCCTGTTTGAGAAAAGGCAGCGCAGCATAATCAATGGCAATTCCGGCATTTGAACCATGGGCCATTTCGAGTGCATGGCCGAGGATGCCGAAGCCGGTGACGTCGGTGACGGCGTGGACGGTGTCATCCTTGCCAAGTTCGACGCCAACCCGGTTCAGTAAGGTGACCGACGCCATCATTTCATCATAACCGGTGCCGTCGAGTTCCTGTTTCTTAAAGGCGGCGGAATAGATACCGACACCGATTGCCTTGGTCAGGATCAGCATGTCTCCGGGACGCGCGCCGCTGTTCTTGCGAAGGCTGGAAAGCTTGCAGGTGCCGATGACCGCCAGCCCATAGATCGGTTCCGGCGCATCGATGGAATGCCCGCCCGCCACCGGAATGCCAGCTTCAGAACAGATGCTGGAACCGCCTTTCAGGATTTCGCGGATCATTTCGGCGGGCATCTTGTTCACCGGCATGCCGAGGATCGCCAGCGCCATGATCGGCGTTCCGCCCATGGCATAAACGTCGGATATCGCATTGGTGGCTGCAATGCGTCCGAAATCGAACGGATCGTCCACCATCGGCATGAAGAAATCCGTGGTGGCGATCACGCAGTTTTCGTCATCGAGCTGCCAGACGGCGGCATCGTCGCCGGTTTCCGTTCCGACGAGAAGCTGGCTGAAAGGCTGCATGGCCGGCTGGTCGGCCAGCAGATCCTGCAAAACGGCTGGAGCCAGCTTGCAGCCGCAACCGCCGCCATGGGCAAGGGTGCTGAGACGAATAGGCGATGCGATATCCATGATGTCCTCAAAATTTATATGGTTATTTCGCGTGCGGTCATCGCGTAGCGGAAAGTATCCGCATCGAGACAATCAAGACGGGCGCTTGCGACTTCGGCCTGCGGATACATCAGGAAACCGAGTTCCGGTCCTTGAGCAGATGGCAAGGCGATATCGCTGCCATCATTGAAGGCAATCCAGTTACCTTCCCATGAACCGAAAAGCTTTTGCCGCACGGCTGCGACACGCGGATCATCGGCGGTCAGCCCATCCTTTTCCTCTTCCAGCATCACCTTGCGCACATCAGCCGGATCGGTTGCGACCCAGCCAATGCCGTCGAGATAGATTTCGGCGCGGCAGTGCTGGGCCTTGGTGATGACTTCATTCTTTGCGCCAAGGCTCTTGTAGCCGAAGGCGGAGGGTGCAACACGCACGCCATAAAGGTCGCGGGCCGGAATTCCCGCTGCCCTGACCAGAGCTACGAATAGCGGATTGATGTCGGCGCATTTGCCGCCGAGATCGCCGCTACCAAGCATGGCGACGATGTTTCCATCACCGCAGCCGCGCGTCGAGGCGCGCCGGTAGGTATTCGCGACAACCCAATCATAGATCAGGCGCGCCTTCTCCTGATCGGTGTCGGCACCTGCAACGATCTTGTCGGAGGTTTGTTTGACGATGCCATCAATCGGTGCAAGGCGCGTCCCGGCCAGATAGCGTTCGCGTTCTGCTTGGGTTAGCGGCACGGCCTTTGCCGAAGCATCGAGGCTGCTTGCACGGTCGCGCGTAGAGATGAGGCTGATGATCTCGGCTTGCGGATTTGCTTCGTTTGCGTCCCATTCGAGATAAAGCAGGCCGGTGCCGCTGTCCGGATCGCGATCAAGCCGTGCGATTTTGGCATTTGTCGTCCAGCGATTGCCTTCGGGGCGGTTCCAGTCATTGCCATTGAACCCCGCCATCGGAACCCATACACGAATGATCTCTCCCGAAGCGGCAGGCGTAACGCTGGTAGTGATCTCGAAGCTGCGCCAAGCCGAGGGCTCCGGCGCGTATGTGTTGCCGGTTGCAGACGCAAAATTCGGCAGCATGCTGAAAGCGGCGCAAGCCGCGCCGGATTTAAGAAGTTCCCGACGGTTCATGACGATCCCCTTTTTGCTTTGAATTGTTCCTGTTGCGATTGCGCGAGAAAAAATCGCTTCGCGGCCTTCGGGCCGGAAAGTGACGAACATGCAATGATTGCAGGAAATCTGGATGCGGCTTTGTGCGATTGAAGAGAGCCTGAACCGAGGACCGCACAACACCGTCGCATCGGAGCAAGGAAGCCGACGCGAGGCAAGAGCCACTCAAAATTCAGGCCCCGAAACTCGGGAGCAATATAAGAAGCCACGACGTCAGTCTGGCGTTTTTACACAGGAACGTCAATCAGCCAGCGCGCTTTCAAGTCATTCCTGTGGTAAGGCTTATGTATTAATACATGACTATGAAAGTCATGTTATTGATAAAGGTACCATATTGTTAATTTTTTTAGCCTCCTGTTCGGTTGACAACTTGGTTTTATTGCGGTGAACTGATGTCAGGCAAGTCCAATTTAAAGAAGAGCATGCCTCGGCATTTTCTTCTGATGATCAGGGAGGTGCAGCGCAATGAATGTGGAGCTCTCACGCCGCCAGTTTCTGGGCGGAACGGGAGCGGTAGTGGCGGCTTCGGCGCTTGGGTCTTTCGGTTTCGGTGCGGTGGAAAGCGCCTATGCCGAATCCATTCGCCCCTTCAAGCTGACCAACACGACCGAAACCCGAAATACCTGCCCTTACTGCTCGGTCGCCTGCGGCGTCATCCTTTACTCCAAGGGTGATGTCAGGAAAGGCGAGAAGGCCGAGCTGATCCACGTCGAAGGCGACACGGATCACCCGACCAATCGCGGCACGCTTTGCCCGAAGGGCGCGGCGCTGAAGGATTTCGTGAAGGCGAAGACCCGCCTGCAATATCCGCAGGTGCGCGAGCCGGGTTCATCCGCGTTCAAGCAGATTTCCTGGGAAGATGCGCTCGACCGCATCGCGCGGCATCTGAAAGACGACCGCGACGCCAATTTCATCGCGAAGAACGCGGCAGGCACCACGGTCAACCGCTGGACCTCGACAGGCTTCCTTGCGGCTTCGGCCACGACCAATGAAACGGCGTTTCTCACCTATAAGGTGGTGCGCAGCACAGGCATAGTTGCATTCGATAACCAGGCACGCGTCTGACACGGCCCGACGGTGGCGAGTCTCGCCCCAACATTTGGCCGCGGAGCAATGACCAACTCCTGGACCGATATCAAGAATACCGACCTCGTCGTCGTCATGGGCGGCAATGCTGCGGAAGCGCATCCGTGCGGCTTCAAATGGGTGACGGAGGCCAAGGCCAATCGCGGGGCGAAACTGATCGTCGTCGATCCGCGTTTCACGCGCACGGCATCGGTCGCGGATTTCTACGCGCCTATCCGGCAGGGCACGGATATCGCCTTCCTGCTCGGCGTCATCAACTATTGCATCCAGAATGACAAGGTGCAGTGGGATTATGTGAAGCATTTCACCAATGCCAGCTACATCATCAAGGATGGCTTTGAATACAAGGACGGGCTGTTTACCGGCTATGACGAGGAAAAGCGGGATTATGACCGCTCGAGCTGGGATTATGTGATCGGCGATGACGGCTATGCCGCCGTCGACGATACGCTGCAGAACCCGCGCTGCGTATGGAACCTGCTCAAGCAGCATGTTTCAATCTTCACGCCGGAAATGGTGGAACGCATCTGCGGCACGCCGAAGGAGAAATTCCTGAAAGTGGCCGAGATGATGTCCGAATGCTCGGCGCCGGACAAGACGATGACGTCGATGTATGCGCTTGGCTGGACGCAGCATTCCAAGGGGTCGCAGAATATTCGCTGCATGGCGATGCTGCAGCTGATCCTCGGTAATATCGGCGTGCGCGGCGGCGGCATGAATGCGCTGCGCGGTCACTCCAACATTCAGGGACTGACCGATATCGGCCTCATGTCCAATCTTCTGCCGGGCTATATGAACATCCCGGTCGAAAAGGAAACCGATCTCGAGACCTATATGTCGACACGCGGTTTCAAGCCGCTGCGCCCGAACCAGACGAGTTACTGGCAGAACTATCGCAAGTTCTTCGTCAGTTTCCAGAAGGCGATGTGGGGCCGTGCTGCGACTGTCGAAAACGACTTCGTCTATGACTGGCTGCCGAAGCTCGATGTGCCGAATTACGACATGCTTCGTATCTTCGACATGATGTATGAAGGCAAGGTCAACGGCTATATCTGTCAAGGCTTCAATCCGCTGATGGCGGTGCCGAACCGCAAGAAGCTGACCGACGCTTTGTCGAAGCTGAAATTCCTCGTGACGATGGACCCGCTGGAAACGGAAACCTCGCGTTTCTGGGAAAACCACGGCGACTATAACGATGTGGATTCAGCTTCCATCCAGACGGAAGTGTTCCAGCTGCCTTCCACCTGCTTCGCAGAGGACGAGGGTTCGCTCACCAATTCCGGGCGCTGGCTGCAATGGCACTGGCCTGGTGCTACGCCGCCCGGCGACGCGAAGACCGACAACTGGATCATGGCGCAGATCTATCTGCGGCTGAAGGAGCTTTATAGTAAGGAAGGCGGGGCCTTCCCCGATCCGATCCTCAATCTCGTATGGGATTATGAGGATGAAGGCGAACCGACGGCGGAAGAACTGGCCAAGGAACTGAACGGTCGTGCTCTTTCCGCGGTGACCGACCCGACCGATCCGACCAAGGTCGTTGCCGAGGCGGGCAAGCTTCTGTCCGGCTTTGCGGCGCTGCGCGACGACGGTTCGACGGCATCGGGCTGCTGGATTTATTCCGGCTGCTTCACCGAGGCTGGCAACAATATGGCCCGCCGCGACAATCATGATCCGGACGAGACAGGCGCCTATCTCAACTGGTCGTGGGCATGGCCTGCAAACCGTCGCATTCTCTATAACCGCGCCTCTGCCGATCTCAACGGCAAGCCGTGGGACCCGAGCCGCAAGCTCCTCGAATGGGACGGTTCGAAATGGACAGGCTATGACGTGCCGGACATCGCGCCGACCGCCAGGCCGGAGGAGGTCGGGCCATTCATCATGAACCCGGAAGGCGCCTCGCGTCTGTTCACCCGCGCCATGATGCGCGACGGTCCGTTCCCGGCCCATTACGAGCCGTTTGAATCGCCGCTCGCCAATGTGATCGCGCCGAAAATCCGGGGCAATCCGGTGGCACGCGTCTTCAACGATGACTTCAAGCAGTTTGCGGAAACGGCGTCGGAGGAGTTCCCCTATGCGGCAACGTCCTACCGCTTGACCGAGCATTTCCACTACTGGACGAAGCACGTCACGGTGAATGCCGTCCTGCAACCCGAGTTCTTCGTGGAAATCTCCGAAGAGCTGGCGAAGGAAAAGGGCATTGCCAAGGGCGACTGGGTGCGGGTGTGGTCGAAACGCGGATCGGTCAAGGCCAAGGCCGTGGTGACCAAGCGCATCAAGCCGCTCATCTGCGACGGCAAGACGGTGCACGTTGTGGGCATCCCGCTCCATTGGGGCTTCATGGGTGCTGCCCGCAAGGGCTTCGGCCCCAATTCGCTGACACCTTTCGTCGGTGACGCGAACATCGAAACGCCGGAGTTCAAGGCGTTTCTGGTCAATATCGAGCGCTCAAGCGCGCCTGTAGCTTAGGAGGGATTAGAGATGTTTCCACCCGTTCCCAATCCTAGCGTCCAGCCGCAACAGCCGCGTTTCGGTGACAAGGACCTCATCAGACGGTCGGCGTCGAATGTGACGCCGCCTGCCGAACGTCAGACCGAGGTGGCAAAGCTCATCGATGTGTCGAAATGCATCGGCTGCAAGGCTTGCCAGTCGGCCTGCGCCGAATGGAACGACACGCATGAGGAAGTCGGCATCAATGTGGGTGTCTATGACAATCCGCACGATCTGACGCCGAATACCTTCACGCTGATGCGCTTTACCGAGTGGGACAATCCCGATACCGGCAATCTGGAATGGCTCATCCGCAAGGATGGCTGTATGCATTGCGAAGACCCCGGCTGCCTCAAGGCTTGCCCGGCGCCCGGTGCAATCGTGCAATATTCCAACGGTATCGTCGATTTCATCCACGATAACTGCATCGGTTGCGGCTATTGCATCAAGGGATGTCCGTTCAACATTCCGCGCGTTTCGGAAGTGACCCACAAGGCCTATAAGTGCACGCTCTGCTCTGATCGTATTGCAGTCGGACAGGGGCCTGCCTGCGCCAAGGCATGCCCGACGCAGGCCATCGTCTATGGCACCAAGGACGAGATGAAGGAATGGGCCGACGGACGCATCAAGGATCTGAAATCGCGCGGCTTCGAGAATGCCGGTCTTTACGATCCGCCGGGCGTCAGCGGCACGCATGTCATGTATGTGCTGCACCATGCCGACAAGCCCGAAATCTACGCCAATCTGCCGAACAATCCGCGCATCAGCCCGGTTGTCGAAGCGTGGAAGGGCGTATCCAAATATGCGGGCATGGCCGCAATGGGGCTGGCCGCAGCAGCGGGTCTGCTGCACTATATCTTCAAGGGTCCGAACGTCGTGACAGAGCATGACGAGGAACAGGCCGAAAAGCTCACGGGAGAGAAAAGCTCATGAGCAAGACCGACTTTGACGATGTTGAACGCGGCGACGGGATAGAACCCGGCAAGCCGGTCAGGGTGCACCGCTATTCAGGCGGTGCACGCATCAATCATTGGATCACCGCCATCAGCCTCGTGCTGCTGGCCTTGTCCGGCCTTGCCATGTTCCACCCTTCGCTGTTTTTCCTGTCGGGCCTGTTCGGCGGCGGACAATGGACACGCGCCATCCACCCATGGATCGGCGTGGTGTTGTTCTTCAGCTTCCTTGGGCTTTTCGTGCGTTTCTGGAGTGCCAATCTGTGGAAGCGCGAAGACAGCCAGTGGCTGGCGCAGGCTAATGACGTGCTTGCCGGCCATGAGGAAAAACTGCCCGAAGTCGGCAAATATAATGCCGGTCAGAAGCTCGTTTTCTGGTCCATGTCGCTGCTGATCATCATTCTGATCGTTTCCGGCGTGATGATCTGGAACGAATATTTCGGTGCCTACACCAGCATCAACCAGCAGCGCTGGGCCCTGCTTGTCCATTCCATGGCGGCGGTGGCGGCGATCTGTGTGTGGATCGTGCATGTCTATGCCGCGATCTGGGTCAAGGGCACGATCCATGCGATGACACGCGGCACGGTTACTGGCGGCTGGGCATGGCGGCATCACCGCAAATGGTTGCGCGAACTGACATCGAAGCAGAAAGTGAAACAGGGCGGCAGAAAGCCCGCCGCCTGAATTTACGCGGTCGTCATTCGAGGGCGATCATATTCAGTGGTCCACGTGGCCCGTTGGGTTCGTGAGGAGTGACATGGCAGGCAAGAAAGATCTGGTGCCGGACCCGACGGTCATCGGCGAAATATCGGCCCCACCCTTCGTGCAATTGCCGGACCCCGGCGCGCTTTTTGCCAAAAGAGCAGAGCGTCTGCGCCTTTTGGGCTCGGTCAGCCCGCTGAAACCCTATCTGGAATTCATTGCCGATCTGAGCGAGGCGCAGTCCGACATAGCGGCTAGTCTCGGTCCTGTCGCTACGCGGCACGGCAACGACCGGGGACGGGAATTCGACATGCCGTCGATCGATCGTGCGGATGCCATATCGGATGAGGCGCTGGATACCATCTTCGACCGGCTCTTCGCGCGCGCCCGCACAATCGCCAAGCCGCAGGATGCCGCCGATGCACTGGAGCGTGTGGCGCAAAGCAGTGCGGGTGAACGTCGCCGGATGATCGAGGCAGTCTTCGCTGGTATTCTGCCACCGGAAGCAATTGCCGAACATATTTATATATGGGCAGGCTTGCAGCTCCATTTCACGCGGCTTGCAGCGGCGCTTGATCCGAAGTCGCTGAAGCCCGTTGCCGATGGCGTCTGTCCGACTTGCGGCAGCATACCGTCAAGCTCGATGGTGGTGGGCTGGCACGGTGCGCATGGCGCACGCTTCTGCTCCTGTTCCGTCTGCAATACGCTCTGGCATTATGTGCGGGTCAAATGCGTGTGCTGCGGCTCCACAAAGGGCATCGGCTACAAGGAAGTTGAAGAAGGCGGCGGCATTATCAAGGCCGAAACTTGCGACGAATGCCAGCGTTGGGTCAAAATCATCTATCAGCAGCTTTCGGCGGATGCCGATCCGATGACCGACGATATTGCGAGCCTCGGTCTCGATATATTGATGCGAGAGACGCCTTACAGGCGAGGCGGATTCTCCCCGCTTCTAGCCGGACTGTGAGGCAGCATGGACCAGATCAAGGCTTCGCTGCGCCATCTTCCGTCCGTGGATACTATCCTGCATTTGACTGAGCTTGCCGCAGCATTGGAGAGTTTTGGCCATGCGGCGGTGACGGAGGCGGTACGGAAGGCGCTGGGCGATGAGCGCGAGGCGGTGAAATCCGGGGCCTCGCTTTCCAGCAATGCGCATTTGGCTGAACGGGTTCTCCATTTGCTTGAAGCGTCGGGGCAATCGAGCCTGCGCCCGCTGTTCAATCTGACGGGAACCGTTCTGCACACCAATCTGGGGCGCGCGATCCTTGCAGAAGCCGCAATCGAGGCTGCCACGCAAGCCATGCGGCAGGCGGTTTCACTTGAATTCGACCTCTCGTCGGGATCGCGGGGCGAGCGGGACGACCATCTGCGCGCACTTGTCTGCGAACTGACGGGGGCGGAAGATGCAACCATCGTCAACAACAATGCCGCCGCCGTGCTGCTGGTGCTGAACAGTCTTGCCTTGGGCAAGGAAGCCATTGTATCACGCGGTGAACTGATCGAGATCGGCGGCGCATTCCGCATGCCGGACATCATGACCCGCGCCGGGACACGGCTTGTCGAAGTCGGCACCACGAACCGCACCCATCCGCGTGATTACGACAATGCAATCGGCCCCGATACCGGGCTGGTACTGAAGGTCCACACCTCCAACTATCGGATTGAAGGTTTTACGCGGGAAGTCTCAGCATCGGAACTGGCGGCAATCGCGCGAGGCAAAGGCGTACCGTTGGTCAATGATCTCGGTTCCGGCACGCTTGCCGATCTGACCGCTTTCGGCCTTGCCCATGAGCCGACCGTGCGCGAAGCGGTCGCCGAAGGTGCAGATATCATCACCTTTTCCGGCGACAAGCTTCTCGGCGGACCGCAGGCGGGTTTCATCGTCGGGCGGCGCGACCTGATTGCCCGCATCAACAAGAACCCGATGAAGCGCGCTCTGCGGGTCGACAAGATCAGGCTCGCAGCCCTTGAAGCGACGCTGAAACTTTACCGCAACCCGGAACGGCTTGCCGAAAAGCTGCCGACCATTCGCACTCTGGCGCGTCCGCAGGCAGAAATTGCTGCGCAGGCAGCACGGCTCAAGCCGGAGCTGGAGAAAATACTCGGCCCGGCTTTCACCGTGGCGGTGACAGATTGCGCCAGCCAGATCGGCTCCGGCGCATTGCCGCTTTCAACCGTTCCAAGTGCCGGATTGTCGATTGTGCCGAAGGATGGCAGCGGCTCCGCGCTGACAGCACTTGGCGGTTCATTGCGTGCGCTGCCTCTGCCGGTCATCGCGCGGATCGAAAAAGGCGCATTCGTGCTCGATCTGCGCTGCCTTGATGACGAGAATAGTTTCATCAGGAACCTGTCATCCTATGCGGCTCGCTGATCTTTTCACCCGAAAACCGAAGCCGGACACGACGGCGCAGACGCTGGAGAATGCGCTTGCCGCTGCCAAGGCGGGTGATTACGCAACGGCGCTTTCCATATGGGAGCCGCTGGCACGTGCAGGCAATGCCCGCGCGCAGAACAATATCGGCGCCTGTTTTGCAGGCGGCATGGGCGTTGAGAAAAATATCGGCCTCGCGCAGCGCTGGCTGGCGCTTTCAGCGGCGGCTGGCGATGCTTCCGGCCAGCGCAATCTCGCTTCGCTCCTCTTCAAGGGTGAAGATATCGAAGCCGATTATCCAGAAGCTGCAAGGCTGTACCGGCTTGCCGCAGAACAGGGCGATCCGCAAGCGCAGGATATGCTGAGCTGGATGCTCATGGAAGGCGAGGTTATAATTGCCGACCCGGTTGAGGCACGCGAGTGGGCGCTGAAAGCGGCGGAAGGCGGCATAGCCGCAGCCATGACCCGGCTTGGCATGATCTATCATAATGCTCTTGGCGTACCGCGCGATCCGTCTCAGGCCGTACACTGGTGGCGGAAGGCGTCCGCTGCGGGCGACCCGGACGGAGAAGCCATGCTTGGCGCGGCGCTTCATCTTGGCATGGGCGTGGAACGCGACCCGGTTGCGGCTTACGAATATCTGCTGCGCGCTGAGGCGGGCGGCAGCGCACTTGCCGCTCCCTTCATCGAAGCAGCGCGCAGTGCGCTGAAAGAAAAGCCATGATCGTCGGAACGGCGGGGCATATCGATCATGGCAAGACCTCGCTGGTGCGCGCGCTCACGCAGGTGGATACGGACCGGCTGAAGGAGGAAAAGGCGCGGGGCATTTCCATCGACCTAGGCTTTGCCTATCTGCCCCTGTCCGGCGACGAAAAGGATATACTTGGTTTTGTTGATGTGCCGGGGCATGAAAAGTTCGTGCATACGATGCTGGCCGGGGCGGCAAGCATCGATTTTGTCATGCTGGTTGTCGCTGCCGATGACGGAATTATGCCACAAACGCGCGAACATCTGGCAATCGTCAATCTGCTCGGTATCCGGCGCGGTGTCGCCGTTATCACCAAATCCGACCTTGTCGAATCTGACCGTCTTGCCGAGGTTGAAACCGCTATCCGCAATGAACTGGCGCTGACAGGGCTTGCCGACATTCCTGTTCTGGCGGTCTCCACTGTATCGGGTGCCGGGATCGACAATCTGCAGGCGATGCTGGAAATTGAAGCCCATGCATTCGGCGCGCGGCGCGCAAATGGACGCTTTCGTCTTGCCGTGGATCGTTCTTTCACGCTCAAGGGCGCTGGCACGGTCGTCACGGGCACGGTGCTTTCCGGCAGGGTCGCAATTGGCGACCATCTGCTCATCAGCCCGTCCGGCAAGGAGGTGCGTGTCCGCACCATTCATGCGCAAAACAGGCCAAGCGAAACTGCTGAGGCGGGTGATCGCTGCGCGCTCAATCTGGCAGGCGACGGCATATCGAAAGAGGCGGTGCACCGCGGCGATATGCTGGTACAGCCCAGCCTTCATCGCCCGACAGACCGCATCGATGCATCGTTGCAAATCCTGTCTTCGGAGAAAAAACCGATCAGGCAGTGGTTTCCGGTTCGCCTGCACCATGCCGCAACAGAGGTTGGGGGGCGCATCGTGCTTTTGCGGGACGAGGAACTGCGGCCCGGCACCGAAGACCGGGTGCAGCTGGTGCTGGATCGTCCTGTTGCGGCGGCGGCAGGAGACCGTTTCGTCATCCGGGATGTTTCCGCGCAACGCACCATCGGGGGCGGACGCTTTCTCGATCTGCGTCCGCCGCAACGCAAGCGCCGCAGTCCGGAACGCATGGCACAGCTTGACGCCCATTCCATTGACGCGCCTGTGGAAGCGGCACGCGCGCTGTTATCTGTCGAGCCTTATTATCTGGATGCGGCGGCATTCCTGCGCGACCGCGCTTTGCCGGACGATCCGCAAGGTCTTGCACAGGCGCTCGATGCCCTGATGCTTTCGCAGGCGAACTCCGTGCTCTTGCTGTTGCCGGAACGATGGAATGCTTTGCGTGAGGATATTGCCGCGCGGCTCGGTGCATTCCATGACGAAAATCCAGACCTGATCGGCATGGGTGTCGAACGATTGCGGTTGTTGTTGAAGCCGCGCCTGCCTGCGCCAGCCTTTCGCGCCGCCATCGCTGCGCTGGTCGAGGCGGACCTGCTGAGGCTGGACGGCGCCTGGCTTCGCCTCCGCGATCATGAAGTGACAATGAGCGATGCCGATGAGACGCTCTGGCAACGCATCGCGCCGCTGCTTGGAGGTGAGGCCCGTTATCGACCGCCGCGTGTGCGCGATATTTCGGGTCTGCTTGATGAACGGGAGGAAGATATTCGCCGCCTGCTCAAGCTTTCAGGGCGCATGGGCCGGGTGCATGAAGTGGCACACGACCATTTTTTCCTGCGGGCGACAATTGCCGAAATGATCGGAATCCTGTCGGATATGGATGCGGCCTTCGACAGCGGCTGGTTCATTGCGGCGCGGTTTCGCGACCGGGTGGATAGCGGTCGCAAGGTGGCGATCCAGATACTGGAATTCTTCGACCGTAACAGCGTCACGATAAGGCGCGGGGACATGCGCCGCCTGAACCGCCGCAAGCTGGACTTGTTCGGCGATTTCGCGCAAGGAGAAACAGCGCAAACCGGAGAAACGAAGTGAAATCTCTTTCCACAACCATCTGCCTGATACTGGTTCTGGCCACCATCAGTGGCTGCGCCAACCGGCAGTGCAATGAATGGCCGGGAACCTGCATCATTCAGTGATCGGCGGCTGGAATCCAGCCGTCCAGATTGACGCTCTGATTGCTGGTGCTGTAGGAATGAAATGGTAGCAACCGGGCGGAAAACCGCCTGCCGCTACGGTAGCTGATCAATATATGGAAGGGATACATGCCCGGTGGCATGTCCGGACTTCAAATCCGGGAGGGGCCGATAGACGGTCTTTGGTGGGTTCGACTCCCATTCTCTTCCGCCAATCGGCTTTTCAGATCATCTTGAGCGTACGATGCGCAGCACATTGCGCACCACCTCGTCTTGAAGCGGGCGCTGTTTCTCGATGTTGAAATGACCGATATCCTTCATGCCCGAGAAATCGCGATTGTCGAGGCTTCCCTTGAAGCGCGGCCCGGCTGTCAGCGGCAGACCCCAGCCGTGCTGCTTGAAATAGAAGTTCACGACACGCCTTATATTGCCGGGCAGAGGGGCAGGCGCGGTGGCGGCGAAGGTCGCCATATAACTGACCTGAATGCCCTTTTTTTCAAGAGCGGCTGCAATGTCGATGACGGCATTGGCACCGAGCGAATGGCCGATCAGAATGACGGGCGCGCGTGGGTTCTTCTGCTGGTCGGCGAGTATCTGGTTCAGCACGAAGCGCCATGCCTGATGCCCTTCGACATGCGCATCGACACCATTAGCCTGCAACTGCTTGCCAATCTCGTCGATGCCGGTGGAGAAGATGTCCCCGAAGCCACGCAGGAGATAGACATCGGCCTGCGGCGCGTTTCTGGAAGGCGTTTTGGGCGCTGCCTGTGCCGCGCTGCCATAGAGCGCAAGTGCAGCACCGGCAAACAGCAGACTGCGACGGGTCAGGTCTTTTAAACGCAAACTATTCGGCTTTGAAATCATCTTCGACTACCTGTTGGAGCGCGTCCGAGAACCGTGAAATGGCTTTCGAACGAGGCGTATCAAGACGGATATCTAGAGCGCCGGGCTGTTTCAGCCAAATCACTAGAACTTGAGTTTTGGAATGACACGACCGGTTCGGCTCGCATATTCGTCATAGGATGTGCCGAATGCCGCGCGCATCATCGCTTCCTCGTGGCCGACACGATAGAAATAGAGGATGCCAACGCCGACAAGCCCCGCCAGACCGGCGAACCAGTTCGGCAGCAGGCAGAATTGCGCAATCGCCCACAGCCAGAACGACAGATACATCGGATGGCGGACATATTTGTAAAGGCCGCCGGTTACCAGCTTGTGCTCGCGGCGGATTTCAAGCGAGACAGACCAGTTTTTGCCCAATTGGCGATGACTTGCATAGAAAAGCCAGAGGAAAGCGATTTCGACAATCAGCCCGATCCAGGCCAGCCATGGCTGGAAAGCATAGTCAGCAAGGGCGGGAAAGCCGGTTGCGACATAGACAATCGGGATCAGCGACAGACCGACAGTCGCTGCGCCCAGCGCCAGCCTGTCGGCCAGCGTCTTTGCATTATTGGCAACCTTGATCTTGCGCGCACGCCGTTGATGCGGAATGCGGATAACGACCCAGGCGACAAGCCCGATGCCCCAAACGATTGCGGCCAGTGTCGGTGTCATTCAGCAGTACTTTCTTTCATTGGCAAGGCACCGACTATTCGGTCCTCCGTCCGGTCTCTGAGCGAGGTCGGCCCACAGCAAATCTGAAAGAAATCATACCAATAGGGCTTCGTATTTCCGAATACATATTGATAGTGCACGCGAAAAAGATTGCGCTTCACGCGCTTGTAGATTTCCGGCTGCAGCATATCCTTCATTCGCACAGTCTTTGTGACAGGAAAAGGCCGCTGCGGCTCCCGCTTCAGGCCCATTTCAGCCACGGGGTCGGTCTTGTAGAAATTGATCGCATCGGTCAGGCACTGGATTTCCACCCAGTCGATTTTGCCGTCGTCCACCAATCGTTGCACGCCTTCGCGAAAATGCTTGCCCGCCGGGTGATAGCCTGCCTTGAGCGCGGTCGATCCAAGGGTGAGGACCGTCACTTTGGGCGCGCGGCCGCTGAATTCCGGGTCGATGGCAAGACAGCGCGCTGCAACGTCCAGCATCAGCATGCCGCCGGTGCTGTGGCCGATCAGAATGACTTCGTCATAATGTTTCGCGGTGATGCGTGCGACGATATCGGCTGCAAATCGCTGCATCAGGGATTCGGCATCCTGTCGTCTTCCCCGAATGAAATTGAGCGAAAACGACCATAGATCCATCAGATGGTTGGTTGACCATCGCTTGCCCAGAACGGCAAGCGCTGTGGAAAAAACCACCAGGCCGACGAGCCAGCTGACGACGCCCAGCCATTGGACCGTCCAGCGTGCCGCTGCATAGCCTGCGGCAGCAAACAAAGCGAGCACGAGAAACGGGTAGAGGAAATAGAGCCCGAAGCGCCAGGCTTTCGCAAAGAAGCGAAAAGCTGTGCCGGTTACGACGAAATCGCCGAAGGCGAAAAGATATTTGGCCAGCCTGACAGGAAGAGGGCGGTCGAAATCCGCCAGCACTATTCTGTCCAGAACGAGAAAATTGAAGTCTGTTTCAGTGTCCCAATTATCGTCCGCGGGAGCCGTCTTGATCGACACGGAGCCGATCTCGCCGTCAGCCGAAATGCTGACATCCGAAACGTCGGAACGAACGCCCCAGAGCGCCTCGAACCTTTTGATTTCTCTATTCAATCGACCGAAAAACGCCTCCGGCGTTTTCGGATCGTAGCCGCCAATGAAGAAGACAGCGCGTTGTCGAACCGGTTGCTTCATGCGCAAACCGTAGTTTGGGGCTTTCGGATTGTCGAGATCATTGCCGGTCATCCCCAAACAAATATGTTTGAATTTACTCGCTTATCTCATATCGACCAGACCGCGCCTGATTGCTTCACGGGTTGCTTCGGCGCGGGAAGAAACGCTCAGCTTTTGATAGATGGCCTTTACATAGTCGCTGACCGTGTGTTCCGACAGCCCAAGCTTGCGGGCAATCTCGCCATTCCTGTGTCCGACTCCGATCTCTTTCAGCACTTCGGTTTCCCGGCGTGAAAGGTGGATGAACTCACCTTCCGGTTCTGTTGCTGCCGGATGGGCGGATATGGCTTTCACCCGCGCGACCAGATTGAGCCTGGCGCGGATTGTGAGAATGAGGACGTCGAAATCGATCGGTTTCGTGAGATAGTCATCGGCGCCTGCTTCCCTGCCAGCCAGCTCGTGGCTGCGGTCCGCGAGCGCGGTCAGAAACAGGAACGGCGTTCCGGCAAGGTCGGCGCGGGAACTGCGAATCTGTTCCAGAAACTGCAAGCCGTTGGTGCCGGGCATCAATATATCGCAGATGATGATGTCGGGTATCGTCGTGCCCAGAGTGTGCAGCGCCTCGGCTGCGTTGGCTGCACCGACCGCGTTGAAACCCGAAGTGCTCAGTTCATCGATCAGTTCTTCAAGAATATGCGCCTCGTCCTCGATGCAGAGGACGGTGGGCGTGCGAGGAGTTTCAGGCAGTCGCATGGGGGGCCACCTTTGGTAGAGACAGAATGAATACCGTACCTTGTCCTTCAATCGAAGTGAAGACAAGCGTTCCGCCGTGCAATTCGGCCAGCGCGCGTGACAGGCTGAGGCCAAGGCCCGTACCGGCCATGTGCGATGCGTTGCTGGCGCGGAAAAAGCGGGTGAAGATGCGGTCGGTATCCTCCGCCGGTATGCCGATGCCATAATCGCGAACGATGCAGCGGAATTCGTTGTCGTCTTCTTCCGTGGTCACTTCGATAGGCTTGTCGGCAGGGGAATATTTGGTGGCATTGCCGAGCAGGTTGACCAGAATTTGCTCGACCAGAATACTGTCGCAATAACAGAAAGTCTCGCTGTCCTGTATGTCTGTCACCAGTTCCAGTTCGGGATGCAGCTCCTGATGGTAAGCGCAGGTATTGCGGACCAGTTCCGAAAAATCAACCGGCTGCCGGTTGATCTGGAAGCCATTCTCATCGAGACGTTCCGCATTGGCCGTGCTTTCCAGAAGCAGGATCAGGCGGCGGCTGGCATTGCGCATACGTTTTGCCTTGTCGATGATGATTTCTGGCGTGAATTCGTCGGCACGGCGGATGAAGCGCTGGGCAATGATGTCGATGATCGATACGGGCGTGCGGAACTGGTGCGAGACGGTAGTAATGAAACTCTTGTAGAGTTCCTTGGCCTTGCGCTCGCTTTCCAGTGCCTCGCGCAGGGCAGCGGTGCGGTCGGCAACAGTGTGTTCCAGTTGCTGCTTGTACTCCTGCAGCGCCTTGTGGGCGCGCTCGGCCTTGCGCATGTTGGAAAATACCTGCCATGACAGAATGCCCCCGGTGGCCATGATGCCCAGCACCGCGAACATGATGAGATAGATCGATTGCAACTGCTGGTCGCGCTGCGCGCCGCCGCGGTCGCGCTCCAGGATCATCGCATCATTGGCAACCTTGGTCAGCTCCTCGCGCATGGGAACGAGTGCCTCGTAAATGGCAACCGGGTCGAATTTTTCCGGCTCCGCGTCGATCATCGCCTCGATCTCGGGAAGCCGGTCGGCATTGCGCTGGATGGTTTGGGCGCCGCCCGGAATGCGCGCGAAATATTTCTTCTGCGGGGCATCGGCCAGAAGCGCAAAGCGGCTGTAAAGCACGTCAAGACGGAGTGAGAGATCGGCGGTGTTGGCGTTGCCGCTCGGAAATGTCAGTGCCGTTTCACCCAGGCGCCCGGCGTCGCGCTCGGTCTGGGTGATCGCCCAGACCATGTTCTCGCCGACATAGGTCGCGAGCGACTTCTGGATTTCGAGAAGCTGGATGAAAGCATAAGCGAGCAGGGCTGCAAAACCCACCATGACCAGGCCGGAAAGAATATAGCCCCGCTTGAGTCTCATTTCACCTCGATCTGCTTCAGCTGCCATGCCCAGCGATGATCATAGCGCGAATCGTTCAACTCCTCATGCTGGTCGCGCGGGTAGACGATCCAGTATGGTCCCTTGTCACGCCGGTTCAACTCCTTGCCGTTCATCTTGTGTGCAACGAGGACGTCGTATTTATAGGCGTCTTCCAGCGGAATGCTGATACTGTAATCGTTGAGCGCCAGCACCGTAATCGAATGGCTGGTCGCATCTTTTCCGTCGACGCCCACCGTCGCCAGAACGTCGCGCAGCAGGACCCCGTCAAAACTCTGCGGGCCTTCGGTCCAGGCCGTGTTCGTCTGCAATGTGTTCTGCGGCAGTTTTGTGAAGTCTTCGCCAGTCAGCGCGCGTGTCGTGCCATCCGGAGCGACGATGGTCAAAATGGTGGGTGGCGCAGCATTGGCTGCGCCGGTGAAATGGGTGATTTGGCAGATGGCGAAAAGCGCGATCAGTGCCCGGAGCGCCAGAAGACGCCGGAAAGCGAACATCCAGTTTGCGCATGACACGTGAGATTCTCCAGAAACGAAAATTGCGAATGTATCGAAGCTTAAATGGGAGGACGCGCGCAATTTCAAGATTCTCTTGAACTTGCTGAGTGAAATCCCCCTTCAAAAGCATCAACTCACACATAACATAAAAAAATTTGGTCCAATTCTAAATAAATATCAAACGGATTCACGGGATCTTTCAATATCTACCGGTGGTTACAAGTCATTTTTGAATGAAATGGTGGGTTCTTCTTTGTGGCGCACCCCCCTGAATAGGGGAATTGTTTTTAGCTACTAGAGCGTTCACTAAATGAGCGTCGGCCTGTTGGGGCTTAGGAGGCTGGCGCAAAAATTGGGCGGGGGCTGCTTATCGACCGCGGGGAGTCGGGGTCGATAGGCAGCCAACCAGTCCGGATAGCGCGGAAGCGGCGATAACGGTTACTCTCGGAACGATACGTTTCGAGCTACGAATAAAAACCGATCCTGCCTTTAACGAATGCTTTCTGGACAAGAATGGCCGACTGCATCTGGTCGAGCCTTGTGAACCTGCCGTTCGGGTTCGTCGATCAGAGCGAGCTTGCAACTCTTTCGCGTCCTTCATCTGGAGGGCGCGCTTTTTTTGCTTTTTATCCGTATTGTTGCTGGAAACGCTTCAATAAAATTTGTGACGATTGCTGCTCATGGCAACGACCGTCACAAATGAAGATATGGCAGTTCAGCTTCAAACAGTTTCCGGCGTTTATTTCTGTTCCGGTGCCGTTGTCTGAATGCTTGCAGTGGTTTGGGGCTTCTCCATCTTCGTGGAGGATTGAGCACTATGATAGGTGCAGTCTGCCATCGCAGCTGTAACCGACAGAGCGAGGACAGCGGTAGTCACGAACACGACTTTCATGTCTGTCTCCCTTCAGTTTGGATGTGGCATTGCAACGGCAAGTTTAGCAGAGCCTGGCCAGCCTGTCGCATCACATCATTTTTCGAAAGTCGCCCGCCACGTTTTGGCCGTAATTTCGCCGGTTCTTCGCCGCAATTCCTGATGGGAAAATATATCGTTTCTTTTCGCAAAAACGTATTTGGCGCGAAAATCGCGCCAAATCATGGTTCTGCCTTAATGTGATTTCGGCCTCGTTCAGGAGGCGCAGCGGCTCACCACTGCGCGCTTGCCGCCCATGGACAGGAACGAGATATGTAGCGTCTGGCCAACGGGTGAAATGGTGATGTTTTCTTTTGACTGCTGGCCATTGGCATTGCAGGACATGGCGACGGTAAACGTGCCTTCGTAATTGTTCATCCGCGTGACCGAACATTGGCTGTCGCGGCTGTCGAAACGCTCGCCGGAAATGGAGAAGCGCTGGCCATCGGGGCTGCACCAGTTGCCGGTGATGGGTGTGGGGTCGACGGGCGGTTTTGCAGGCGCGGCACTTGCCGAAGGACCGGGCGTCGTTTCGGAACACGCAGTCAATGCTGTGACAACAAGGGCGAGGGCAAGCAAACCGGGCTTCTGCAACAATCTTCTCCTTCATGCATTGGGCAAGCCTCCTCTTAAAAAAGAGATTCGGGCGATATCGCGACCATGGCACGCCGGTCCACAATTTGCATGGAGAAAGGGCCGGATTGCTCCGGCCCTTCATGAAGATGTGGGGAAGACGCCACCAGCTATTCGCCCGGAGCCAGATGCGGGGCCTCGATCCTGGCGCCTGCATGTTTCAACGGACGTTCGCCGGAGAGCTTGCGGATCAGCACATAGAACACCGGCGTCATGAAGATGCCGAAGGCAGTCACGCCGATCATGCCTGCGAAGACCGCGATACCCATGGCCGAGCGCATTTCCGCACCGGCACCGGTCGAAGTCACCAGAGGCACCACGCCCATGATGAAGGCCATCGAGGTCATCAGGATCGGACGCAGACGCAACCGGCTTGCCTCGACTGCAGCTTGCACGACACTTCGTCCGGAAAGCTCCAGCTCGCGGGCGAATTCCACGATCAGGATCGCGTTCTTCGCCGATAGTCCCACAAGGACGATCAAGCCGATCTGGGTGAAGACATTGTTGTCACCTCCGGTCAGCCAGACGCCGGTGAGCGCTGCCATGATCCCCATCGGCACGATCATGATGATCGACAACGGCAGGGCAAGGCTTTCATATTGCGCAGCCAGCACCAGATAGACCAGCAGCAGCGCCAGCGGGAAGACGAGGAAGCCCGAATTGCCGGCCAGGATCTGCTGGTAGGTCAGATCCGTCCACTCGAAAGCGATGCCCGGAGGCAAGGTTTCCTGTGCAATCCGTTCGATGGCAGCCTGCGCCTCACCGGACGAGAAACCGGGGGCCGGGTTGCCGTTGATATCGGCGGAAAGGAAGCCGTTATAACGGATGGCGCGTTCTGCACCCACGGTTTGCTCGACTTTCAGGAGGGCCGACAGCGGGATCATCTCGCCCGATTGCGAACGAACCTTCAGCTTGCCGATATCCTCGGCATGGCTTCTGTAATTCGCATCAGCCTGAATGCGCACGCTATAGGTGCGTCCAAAGGCATTGAAGTCGTTGACATAGAGCGAACCGAGATAGATCTGCAGGGTTTCAAACACATCGGTCACCGCTACGCCTAACTGACGCGCCTTCGTGCGGTCGAGATCGGCATAAAGCTGCGGCACGTTGATCTGGTAGCTCGAATAGAGACCGGCCAGCTCGGGCGTCTGATACGCCTTGGCGAGAAACGCCTTGGTCGCATCGTCCAGCGCCTTGAAGCCAAGCCCGTTGCGATCCTCAAGCTGGAGCTTGAAGCCGCCTGTCGTGCCGAGACCCTGAACCGGCGGCGGCGGGAACATGGCGATGAAAGCATCCTGAATGGCACCGAACTGCTGGTTCAGGTCTGCCGTGATCGCATTGGCCGAAAGTTCCGGGGTCTTGCGCTCCTCAAACGGCTTCAGCGTCACGAAAACGATGCCGGAGTTCGACGAGTTGGTGAAACCATTGATCGATAGGCCGGGGAAGGCGATGGCATTGGCCACACCCGGATGCTTGAGCGCGATGTCACTCATGCGGCGGATCACGTCTTCCGAACGGTCGAGCGTTGCCGCATCCGGCAATTGCGCAAAGCCGATCAGATATTGCTTGTCCTGCGCTGGAACGAAGCCGCCGGGCACCGCACGGAACAGCACGAAGGTGACGCCGAGCAGCACGACATAGAGCCCCATCACCAGCGACTTGCGCGAGAGAATGCTGCCAACGCCGCGCCCATAGGCTTCCGAGCTTGCACCGAAGAAACGGTTGAAGCCACGGAAGAACCAGCCGAACAGCCTGTCCATGATGCGGGTAAGCCGATCCTTCGGTGCATCGTGACCGCGCAGAAGGAGAGCTGCCAGGGCAGGCGAAAGCGTCAGCGAGTTGAAGGCGGAGATCACGGTCGAGATCGCGATGGTGAGCGCGAACTGGCGGTAGAACTGGCCGGTCAGGCCGGTGATGAAGGCAAGCGGCACGAAGACAGCGACCAGCACCAGCGCGATGGCGATGATCGGTCCGGACACTTCCTGCATGGCGCGATAGGTGGCTTCGACCGGGGACAGCCCCTGCTCGATATTGCGCTCGACATTTTCCACCACCACGATGGCGTCATCGACCACGATGCCGATGGCAAGCACGAGGCCGAAAAGGCTGAGCGCATTGATGGAGAAGCCGAACACATACATCACCGCGAACGTGCCGACGATGGAGACGGGAACGGCGACCAGCGGGATGATGGAGGCGCGCCATGTCTGCAGGAACAGGATAACGACGATCACCACCAGCACGATGGCTTCAAGCAGGGTATGAATGACCGATTCAATCGAGGCTTTCACAAACGCCGTCGTGTCATAGACGATGTCGAAATCCACGCCTTCCGGCATGGTTTTCTTCAGGTCGGCCATGGCGGCATGGACGTTTTCGGAAATTTCAAGCGCATTGGAGCCGGGTGCCTGAAACACACCCATGCCAACCGCTGACTTGTTGTCGAGGAGCGAGCGCAGGGAATAATCAGCGGCGCCCATTTCGACACGCGCAACATCGCCCAGCCGGGTGATTTCACCTTCGCTGCCCGATTTCACCACGATATTGGCAAATTCCTCCGGTGACTGGAGACGGCCTTGCGCATTGACGGATAGCTGAAGGTCGAGGCCCGAAACGGACGGCGATGCACCGATGACACCGGCAGCGGCCTGAACGTTCTGCTGGCGGATGGCATTGGCGATGTCGCTTGCGGAAAGTCCGCGTTCGGCAGCTTTCTGCGGGTCAATCCAGACGCGCATCGAATAATCACCGCCGCCGAATATCTGCACCTGACCGACGCCCGGAACACGGGCGATACGGTCCTTGACGTTCAAAACGGCATAGTTGCGCAGATAGTTCACGTCATATCGCCCATCGGGAGAAATAAGGTGTACGACGAGCGTGAGGTCGGGCGAGCTTTTGGCGGTGGTAACGCCAAGCGTGCGCACTTCTTCCGGCAGGCGCGGTTCGGCCTGCGATATCCGGTTCTGCACCAGCTGCTGAGCCTGATCGGGATCGGTGCCGAGCGCAAACGTGACGGTCAGCGTCATGACACCATCGGCGGTCGCCTGACTCTGCATGTAAAGCATGCCCTCGACACCGTTGATCTGTTCTTCAAGCGGCGTGGCGACGGTTTGGGAAATAACGGCCGGGTTGGCGCCCGGATATTGCGCGCGAACCACGATCTGCGGCGGCACGACTTCCGGATATTCCGAGATCGGCAGACCTGTCATGCCGATCAGACCGGCAACGAAGATCAGGACCGACAGAACGCCAGCGAAGACCGGACGGTCGACGAAAAAGCGAGAAAAGTTCATCTGTTTATCCCCCTTTAGGCGGATGGGCAAAGACTCTCCCGGCCCGCGAAATCGGCAGATTTCGCGGGTTGTGCTGAGGCTGAGCATTTGCGGTTAGCGCGCGCTCAGGCGCGCCGTTTTAATTCAGTTTTTGGCAAGTGTTTCGGTGACGGGCTGCGGTACGACGACCACGCCCGGACGAATGCGCTGCAGGCCGTTGACGACGATATTCTCGCCGGGCTTCAACCCGCTTTCGATAATGCGCAACCCGTCATAATTGCGACCGAGAACCACTTGCCGGTATTCAATCTTGTTATCCGCACCGACCACGAAGACGAACTTCTTGTCCTGATCGGAAGAAATCGCCCGGTCGCTCACCACCAGTTTTTCATCCGGTTCCGGTGTGCCGAAGCGGATGCGGACAAACTGGCCGGGTATCAGCCTTCCATCCGGGTTATCGATTGCCGCACGAACGCGGATCGTGCCGGTCGTGGCATCGACTTCATTGTTGATGAGCTGGATATGGCCGGAAATCGGCGTGCCTTCATCGGAAGCCGTGCCGATCTGCACCGGAATGCGCTCGATCGCGTTTCCGCCGGGCGAGGCGGCAAGCCTGGCAAGCGCTCTGGTGACGACTTCCTCATTGGCGCTGAAGCTTGCATAGATCGGATCGACCGAAACGAGCGTGGTCAGGACCGGAGAGGCGGAACTTGCGGCAACCAGATTGCCTGCGGTCACTTCCAGTCGCCCGACGCGACCGGAGATAGGCGCGCGCACTTGCGTATATTGAAGGTCAAGCTCGGCGGAGCGAAGGGTCGCCTTGGCGGAACGCAGGCTTGCCTGCGCCTCGTCATAGGCGCTGGAACGCTGGTCGAGGCCGCTCTGGGCGATGGTGCGGGTGGTCACGAGCTGGCGCCCGCGTTCCAGTTCGGTCTTGGCCAGCGCAACGCGGGCTTCTTCGGCGGAAACCTGCGCTTTCGCCTTTTCGACCGCTGCCGCATAGGGCTCTGGATCGATGGTCACGAGCAGGTCGCCCTGTTTCACCAGCGCGCCTTCGCGGAAATGAGCTTTGAGGATAGCGCCGCCGACGCGCGGGCGAATTTCAACCCGGTCAATCGCTTCCAGACGACCGGAAAATTCTTCCCAGGTCGCAATGCGACGCGATTCCGCCTTGGCAACAGAAACCGGAACGGCAGGCGGTGGAGCGGAAATATCGGTTGCGGCATCGGCTTTAAGATGCGGAGCACCAAAGAAGATGGCGGTGCCGCCTGCCGCAGACAATAGGATACTCAGACCGGCGCCCCAGAGGGCCCGGCGGGCTGTGATCGATGTCATTATAGTCTCTCCTACAGCATAATCCGACCGGAGTGGAACGAGGATCGGTCAGATTATGCTTTCAATAAAGGAGGTTAGAGCTTTGCTCTAACCGGTGGGGGCCGGCTTCAATGGGGCATCAGGTCAAAGCTTGGGAGGACTTCAGATCTGATGTTATGCTGCGATTGGCTTTGCGCCTGCCTGCCGGAAGAAATCGGAAAACAGGTCGATGAGTTTATGTTCCTGTGGCGACCAGTCGGTGCCCGCCACCTTGTTTTCGGGTATCCAGCCCGCTTTTCCGGACAGGACATGCGATTGGACTTTCACGCCCGCCTGACGAAGACGCTCGGCATAGGCCTGCGTTTCATCGCGCATCGGACATTCGGCACTGGTGACGAGTAATGTCGGCACCAGACCGGCAAGACGCGTACACAGAGCGGGTGCCGCATAGGGGTGGGCGAAACCCGCACACTCGCCCAGATAATGCTGCCAGCCATCCGACATCGTCTGAACGGCGCTTTCCGGGCAGTATTTGCGGAAAGACGCCGTGGCGAGGCAGGGATCGAGCATGGGCGAAAGCAGTATCTGACCCTTGAGGTCCGTCAGATTCTGATCGCGCGCCATGAGGGCCACGCCAGCAGCAATATTACCGCCCGCCTCTTCACCGGCGACGAACAGCATCGACTTCTTGTGCGCAAATTCGGGGCAACGCGCGCGCATCGAAGTCAGGATAGAATAGGCCACCTCAAGCGCCGCCGGAAACGGGTTGAGACAGGCCGACGAATATTCCGGCGAAACGACCACCGCACCTGCCTCGGCAAGTGTTTCGGCAACGCGCTCGCAGGCGCCAAGGCAGTTGACCGAGAAAGCCCCGCCGTGAAGGTGCAACACCACCGGCGGCGGAGAGAGCAATTTGGCACCGCGATAAACGCGCGCCGTGCAGGTGGAGCTACCTGCCTGCCCATGGGCTTGCCCATGAACTTGCAATGTCTCAACCGTAAACTTCTCACACATCTTTCCTGGCCTTCATGTATAGCGGCAAACCGCCATGGTTAGATATTAGCATTGTCTATAGACTGGAATAGTCCCCTATAATTGGTTACACTGTCCAGAATCTCGAACAATGACGGCTTTTTGATAATGGACCAGCTCTCGGCCATGCGCGCTTTTCTCCGGGTTGTCGAAACCGGGAATTTCACGCGCGCCTCCGCCTCGCTCAATATGCCCAAGGCAACGATCAGCAATCTCATTCAGGGATTGGAAGCCCATCTGCGCACAAAACTCCTCAACCGCACGACCCGCCGTGTTCTCGTAACACCGGATGGTGCACTTTACTATGAGCGCGCTGCACGATTGCTGGCCGATCTGGCAGAACTGGACGGCAGCCTGTCGAGCGCGCAGACCCTGCCCAAGGGTCGCCTGCGCGTTGAGATGGCAAGCGCGGTCGCCAATCTCATCATCATTCCGGCGCTGATCGAGTTTCACCAGCGTTATCCCGATATCCAGATCGATCTCGGCGTATCGGACCGGCCTGTCGATTATGTAGCGGAAAATGTCGATTGCGCTATTCGCATCGGTGAGCTGACAGATCAGTCGCTGATTGCGCGCCGCATCGGCGACATGCATTTCATCGCCTGTGCTTCCGCCGAATATCTCGACCGTTGTTCCATGCCGCTCCACCCGTCCGATCTGAGCCGTAATTGTACGGTGGTCGGCTATTTCCGGCCATCGACCGGCCAGCAGATGCCGTTCCGTTTCAAAAAGGGGACGGAGGAAATCGAGGTTAGCGGGCGTTATGTCGTGGCGGCCAATGAGGCGACCACCTATCTCGCTGCCGCGCGCGCCGGGCTTGGCGTGGTGCAAGCACCCCTATTCATGGTGAAGGACGACATTAAAAACGGCACGTTGCGCCCCGTCCTTCAGGAGTGGGAGATCGATCCGATGCCGATCTATCTGGTCTATCCGCCCAACCGGCATCTGAGCAACCGCCTGCGCGTCTTTGCCGATTGGGTCGTCAAGACAGTTGCCAAGTCTCAACTCAACGGGAATTAGCGTGCACAGCGCCGCTTGTTGAGCCGGACCTTGATCTTGTCGGGAGAGGTGCTTTTCGCCTTGTGTCCCGAGGAGACGATATGCGCGCGCACCGTGCAGTCGCCTGCCAGAACCTCGAAATTGTTGGAGCGGATATACATCACCGTATTGATCGGCTGGTCGGGCATCTTCTGCGCGACGGCGTCGACCACGGCGGTGACTTCCTTCGCCCTTTGTTTCGAGCTGCCATTGCTGGCAGCCAGCGCCGGGCTGAGCGCGGATGAAAATGCGAATATGCCCGCAAACAGAAAAGCAGTCTTAGCTTTCTTCATTGGCATGGCCTCCGATTGAGCTGGAATTGAATGGACCAACATAAGCCCTAATTGCGTCAATACCAGTACCGGAAAGCCGTTTTACCCGCTCTTTGCTTCGTTTATGCCGTTTGCGATGCGCTTGACAGTGGTTGCGGCCAGAAGCAGGCAAAGGAGCGGCTGCAGCCAGAAAACCCATTGTGGCAGAATGCCATCAATGGCAATCCACGCGCCGAGCACGCCAAAGACGACGGCGCGGTCGCTCTTGCCCATCGGGCCGTCATAACGGCGGCTCGCACCCGCGGACGCACCGGCAACGCCTGCAAATTCCGTCAGGGTGGCCAGAAAGATGATTGCGAAAATCCACGGGCCGGTGAACGGCGCAATCAATGCGAAAGGGGCATAGAGGGCAGCATCGGAAACCACGTCGCCAATCTCGTTGAGATAGGCGCCCAGCGTCGATTTCTGCCCATGTTCACGCGCCAGCATTCCGTCGACGGCATTCAGCGCCATGCGCAGAAACAGCCAGACCGGGACGAGTGCAAACCATGCCGCATTCTCGCTCCAGGCCAGAAAAGCGCCAAGTATGACCGAGACGAGCGCGGCGGCGACTGTAACCTGATTGGCCGTTACACCGCCTGCGGCAAGTCGCACGACAAGAGGTCTCAGTAAATTCTGGAAACGCGACTTGAGTTGATAGACCGACATCAAGAATCTCTTGGGAAACGAAGAATAAGTATTGAACAGCTATTTGCGGTTCGCTCCAGCTCGTTTATTCAAACATTCTGTTTCACTCAATAGAAATTGGCGGCGATTGTCCCATGAGGAAACAGCAGGAGAGGGGATGGCATGAACGAGCACACAGTAAAACCGCATCGCGCGGCGCAGGAAAGCCAGTTCGTTACCCATGACGGCACGTCGCTGTTCTACCGTTTCTGGCCGTCACTCTCCGGTAAGCCGAAAGGCGTCATCGTCCTGCTGCATCGCGGGCATGAGCACAGCGGCCGCGTCGCGCACCTCGTCGACGAGCTGGGGCTGGACGACTACGCCTTCTATGCCTGGGATGCGCGCGGTCACGGCCAGTCGCCGGGTGTGCGGGGCTTCTCGCCATCCTTCGGCGCGTCGATCCGCGACCTAGACAGTTTCGTCACCCATATCCGTCAGGAAACCGGCACCGCCATCGAGGACGTGGCAATTATCGCGCAGAGCGTCGGCGCGGTGCTTGCTGCCGCATGGGTGCATGACTATGCGCCGAATATCCGGGCGCTGGTGCTGGCTTCGCCCGCTTTCGACATCAAGCTCTATGTGCCATTCGCCAAGGAAGGCATCGGCCTTTGGCAGAAGCTGAAAGGCACGTTCTACGTCAATTCCTACGTCAAGCCGCAATTCCTGACTCACGATCCGGAACGCATCGAATCCTATCGCACCGATCCGCTCATCACGCGGCCCATCGCGTCGCACATCCTGCTGCAACTCTACGAGGCGGCAAAGCGCGTGGTGGACGATGCGCGGGCGATCACCGTTCCGACGCAGCTTCTTATTTCCGGCAGTGACTTTGTCGTGCGTCCTGCGCCGCAACATCGCTTCTTCGAGAATCTCGGCAGCCGTATCAAAGAGCGTCATGTTCTGAAAGGGTTCTATCACGACACGCTGGGCGAACGGCATCGCAAACCGGCAATCGAACGCATTCACGATTTCATCGAGGCCCGTTTTGCAGAAAAGCCGCAGCGCGCCGATCTGACCGAAGCGCATATTGCTGGCCACACGCGCGACGAGGCCGACCGGTTGTCGAGCCCGCTGCCGCTTCTGACCGCGCAGGGGCTTTACTGGGCATCGACACGCGCTTCGATAGCCTTCGGTGCGTTGTTTTCGGAAGGGTTGAAAGTCGGCAAGCGCACCGGTTTCGATTCCGGTTCCACGCTCGATTATGTCTATGAGAATGAAGCGCGCGGCCTCGGGCCGGGCGGCAAGCTCATCGACAAACAGTTTTTGGAAGCGATCGGCTGGCGGGGTATCCGCCAGCGCAAGGTGCATCTGGAAGAACTGATCGGTGCAGCGATCAAACGGCTCAAAAGCGAGGGCCGCTCGACCAATATTCTCGACATTGCCTGCGGCCATGGCCGCTATGTCATCGATGCGGTGGTGCGTGCCGACGAAATGCCGGATAGCATTCACCTGCGCGATTATTCGCCGATCAATGTGCTGGCGGGCAACAAGCTCATCCGGGATCGCGGGCTTGAAGCAATCGCTCATATGGAAGAGGGCGATGCTTTCAACGAGGAAAGCCTTGCAGCGGTCACGCCGCAGCCGGACCTTGCCATCGTGTCCGGTCTTTACGAACTTTTCCCCGATAATACGTTGATCAATCGTTCGCTGTCGGGGCTTGCCCGCGTGCAGAAACCCGGCTCATTGCTGATCTACACCAACCAGCCATGGCATCCGCAGCTCGAAATGATCGCGCGGGCGCTGACGTCGCATCGTGGCGGCGAGGCATGGGTCATGCGCCGCCGCACGCAGGGCGAAATGGACCAGCTTGTCGAGAAGGCGGGTTATCGCAAGATCGAACAGCGCGTCGATCAGTGGGGCATTTTCACTGTCTCGATTGCGGAGCGGGTGGGAGACGGCGAAGCGTGACAGTGCATTTGACGGAACTTGAAGGATCTTCGCGGCGGCCTGTGATCCGTCGCGCGATCCTTTGGCTTCTGTTTCTCGCCCCCTTTTTCTACCTGACCTACGGTACGGCCAACTGGCTCGCATCGCAGCAAGGCCATGTGCCGAACCTTGCTTTCGGATGGGAAAGCCAAGTTCCGTTCATCGCGTGGAGCATCGTTCCCTATTGGTCGGTCAATCTGTTTTATGCGATTGCGTTGTTCGTCAATGACAGTCCGGACCAGGTGGACCGGCTGGCAAAGCGCTATCTGACGGCGCAGATTATTGCCGTTCTCTGCTTCGTCGCTTTTCCGTTGACCGCAACCTTCGTAAAGCCGGCAACGGCTGGTCTTCCGGGTTTCATGTTCGATGTGCTTGGCGGCTTCGACAAACCCTTCAATCAGGCGCCTTCACTGCATATCGCGCTCTTGATTATCATCTGGGACCAGATGCGCCGCGTGATGGGCGATGCCATGCGCGTGGTCTGGCATGTCTGGTGTCTGCTGATCGGTCTGTCGGTGCTGACCACCTATCAGCACCACGCGGTCGATATTCCGGCAGGCGCTTTGCTTGGCCTGTTTGCCTTGTGGCTTTTTCCCCGCAGCGGCCCTTCGCCGCTGGCAGAGTTTCGGTTCACATCAGACCCCAAAGCCAGAAGGATCGGATTTTACTATCTGGCAGGCGCAATCCTGTTTCTGGTGCTTGCCATCCATGGCCTGACCGTCACCGGCTATGCGATTTTCTGGCTCTGGCCTGCAACCGCACTGGCCATCGTGGCTCTTGGCTATTCCGGTGCGGGCGCTGGCATTTTCCAGAAGCAGACAGATGGATCGGTCAGTCTCGCAAGCCGCTGGCTGCTTTGGCCTTACCGGCTTTTTGCCCGGCTGAATGTGCGGTTCTGGACACGCAAGCTGCCGCCGCATGTCGAGCTTGCCGACGGGGTGTTTCTCGGGCGTTTTCCAAAGGCCGCAGAACTCTCATCCTTTGCGGCCGTCATT
Organism: Brucella oryzae; assembly: GCF_041929965.1. NCBI lineage: Bacteria > Pseudomonadati > Pseudomonadota > Alphaproteobacteria > Hyphomicrobiales > Brucellaceae > Brucella > Brucella oryzae. The sequence goes on from NZ_JBHEEO010000003.1 coordinate 79,689, forward strand.
GATCTTGCTGCTGAAATGGTGCCGCCACCCCATTCTATCGAATGGAAAAGTTTCGGCACGATTGATCTGATCGCGCCGTCATCGGAAAAGGTGCAACTGGCCTCCGATGCCGTTGAATCCGCACGCCATCACGGCCCGGTTCTTGTCTGTTGCGCGCTTGGTTTTCAGCGCAGCGCAACAGTTGCGGTCAGATGGCTCGTCTCTACTGGCCGTGTCGCCAATGCGCGGGAAGCCGAAGTGCTGATCCGCGCCAAAGGCTGGCCGGTCCACCTGCATATGGCCGGGGGACTGGAATGAATACGCCTGCAACCTCCATGGCAATTGTTCTGCGCCGCAATGCCTTTCTCGGCATTGCTTTCGCAGTCGTTCTTCTTGCGGTCGCGCCCTTCATGCGTCCGGTGCATGATCTGGCCTTCTGGCTGATCTGGCCGCTTTTGTTGGTAAGCGCATTGATCGTGCTTGGTATTGCAGCGCATCTTCTGTTCGATGCTGCGCTCTTCAGGTTGATCGTCAGTTCCGATGAAACGGGCTTAGCTGAAGTGGACCATATTCTGGAGCGCATGGGCCTGCGTTCCAATGACGGCGCGGTCCGTCCGTTTGCGGCAAGGATTGAAGGCTCGCGACGGATCATAGGGCGTCTGCGGTTCTTCATGGGGCTTGGTATTGTGCTTTTCATTTTGCTGGCCACAGTGCCGTTGGGGCAGCCATTGGGATGGGGGCTGTAACATGCGGGAACTGGTCCGCCATCAGGTGCAATCGATTTTCGGTTCGTTTCTGGCAATCCTGTCGCGCGGGATTACCGGCGTGCGGCCAATCTGGAGCGGCACAGGTCCGTCGCGCAATCAGCGCATCTATTTTGCCAATCACACAAGTCATGGCGATTTCATCCTGCTTTCCTCCTGTCTCGATCAGGAAGAACGCGCGCGCACCCGTGCCGTCGCTGGTGCCGATTACTGGCGGGGCAACCGCGTACGCCAGTTCATGGCAGAAGTTCTGTTGCGCACCGTACTCGTTGAACGCAACTGGGTGGAACGCACGCAGGACCCGATGGAGGTGATGCTGAAAGCGCTGGCCGATGGCCATTCGCTCATCATTTTTCCCGAAGGCACGCGCAACATGACCGACGAGGCGCTGCTGCGCTTTCGTTCCGGCATCTATAATCTGGCGCTGGCGCGCCCCGATGTCGAGCTGGTGCCGTGCTGGATCGAAAACATGTCGCGCGTGCTGCCCAAGGGCGCCATGCTGCCGGTGCCGCTTCTGTGCCGGGTCATTTTCGGTGCGCCGGTGCAGCTTCGCGACGGCGAGGACCGTAAGGAATTTCTCGCCCGCGCTCGCCAGAGCCTTCTCGATATTCAGCCTCAGAATGGTAATCACTCATGAGTGAAACGACCCGGTTATTCCTTGGCCTCATGGGCGTTCTGATAACGGCAAGCGCCGTTGCCGGTGTTCTTGCATGGCGCGCGCCGAAGCCGCTTTCATCCACGCTGGTCAATCTCAATGCCCGCATCAAGGCGTGGTGGATCATGGTCGGTGCCATGTGCATCGCCTTCCTGTTCGGGAAGGGTGGCGTGATCGTGCTGTTCGCGCTGATCTCATTCGCCGCCTTGCGCGAATATGCGACGCTGACGCAGACACGACGCGCCGACCACCGCGTGCTGCTCGGCATGTTCCTGCTGGTCATTCCGGTGCAATATTATCTGATCTGGATCGACTGGTACGGGCTCTATTCCATCTTCATCCCGGTCTATTGCTTCCTCGCCATGCCGGTTCTGACTGCCCTTTCAGGGGATACGTCGCGCTTTCTGGAGCGCATTAGCGAGCAGCAATGGGGCATCATGCTGTCTGTCTATTGCATCAGCCATGTGCCCGCCTTGATGACGCTGGACATTCCCGGTTTTGACGGCAAGAAGCTGCTGCTGATCGCGTTTCTGGTGGCCACGGTGCAGGGCAGCGATGTGCTGCAATATATTTTCGGAAAGCTGTTCGGAAAACATCGCATCGCGCCCGGCATATCGCCATCCAAGACCTGGGAAGGGTTTGTGGGCGGGGTGGCCGCAGCCTCACTTCTGGGGGCAGGTCTTGCATGGCTGACGCCGTTTTCGCCGGTTCAGGCGGGCGCCCTTGCGGCGACGTCATGCATCATGGGCTTCTTCGGCGGGCTTGTTGCTTCCGCCATCAAGCGCGATCGCGGCGTGAAGGACTGGGGCCATATGATCGAAGGACATGGCGGGATGCTCGACCGCGCCGACAGCCTTGTCTTTTCAGCCCCGGTCTTCTTCCATATCGTGCGCTATTTCTGGACCTGAGACGCTGTCCTATCAGGGGAGTTTCAAAGCGATGAACTGCGAGGCCTGACCGTGGTTGAAATTATTGTCGGAAGCGAGGATCAGCGTTCTCTTGCCGTCAACCATCGGCCCGAAGGTGATGGCCTCGATATTATCGATGTCGAGGCCGAAATCGCCTTCGTTGAGCTGGAGGAGAAGTTTCTTGCCGAGCGGTGCCACGGACTGGTTGGCCAGTGAGGGCATATCTTTCACATTGCTGGCGCCTCCGAAGGATGCGTGGTAGAGCGTAATGCGATTGCCCACACCCATGGCGAAGGATCGTTCGACAGTGAGGAGATCGTTTCCATCGGCAACGAATTCCGACAGACCGTTATCGTTCCAGAAGGGCGGCAGCGTCGCCTTGGTGAAGATCGGGTCGGTGTCATAGGCATATTCTGCCGTTACATTGCCCGATGCGAGCTCAAAAGCGATGATGCGTGAACGGCTGCCATGGTCGAGCGTCGCCTTGTTTCCATCCTGTATCAGGGCGTTTTCCGTTCCCGCCAGAAGCGTCTTTCCGTCCGGTGTAATGGTCAGGCTTTCAAAAGACAGATTGTTGCGGACGCCGCGTGTCTTGCTCTCGTCGGGGATGTAGGCTTCCGGCAAAGCAAATTCGCGAATGAAGCTGCCGTCGGTCTTTGCTTCGCCGATAAAGGGCCTACCGTTCTTATCGCCTTCGCTCGACCAGTAGATCGTGCCGGTGGCCGCGTTGAAGCGGATGCTTTCAGGGTCCACATCCTTCAGTTCAAATGGTTTGCCGGCCTTGTCCAGAAGCGTGACAGTTTCCAGAATATCAAGGCTTTGCACGCCGGAACCGTCGATGGCGAGCTTGAGCTTGTAGAAGCGCGCAGGTGCGTTTTCCGAACGATCGTCGGATATGGCGTAATAGACATCTTCACGCGGGTCGTAGTCGAGGCCGGAAATTCCGCCGAATTCGATGCCGCCAATTTTGAGCCCCGTCGGCAACGTGATAGCACCGATGAGTTCCGGCTTCGGCATGTCCTGTGCAACGGCACTGGTCGCAAGGGTAAGAAACAGTGCAACAAAAGGTGCTTTCATGGCGGATATCCATTCGATCAGGAAAGTCACCGGATAGTCGTTCTGTTTGACAGGAAGATGAAAGCGGGCCTTAAACCCTGTCGGCCGTACGTGTCGGTTCTTCCCTGTCGATCAGATGGGAAGGGGCTGCAAATTGCAGCAGCTTGTTCTTGTTCGTGATCTTGATCGCGGAGGCCTGCACACTGACGCCGTGCGAGCCGAGCGTCGCAAAATTGCGCGACAGGTTCTCCGGCGTCATGCCGAGATAGGCGGCAAGGGTCCGTTTTTCATAAGGGATCATCACGACCTCCGCGCCGTTGTTTAACACCGATTCCCTGACGATCCAGTTGGCGAGGCGCTGCACGCTGCTTCGCAGCTTCTGTGTCTTCAGTTCCTTGACCAGGCGGCGATATGAGCGTGCGGTTTCAAAAACGACGGCGCGCATGAAGCCGACATCCTCGCTCATCAAATCCCGGACAAGGCTGGAGGGCACCATCAACACGCGGGTGGGCGTGAGTGTCTGCGCGGTTTGCAGGCACACGTCGTCATTGAGCACTGCCGCCAGAATGAAGATGTCGTCGGCGCGCAGTATCTCCAGCGCGGTCTCGCCGTCATCCGATTTCGCCGACATCAGCACAAGGCCGTCGAGGATCGCGAACAGAAAGTCCGCAGGCTCGTCCTCCTTGATCAAGGTCGTGCGCGGTGGAAATGACTGTACGAAGCTCGGACGCATGATCCGCTCGAACGTGGCATCTGCCATATCCATAAAAAGCGGCAAATTCCTCAATGCGTCGATGTCTTCCTTCCGCATTAAACCTCACTTTCAGCCTCAAGTTTTTACCAATCAATTATGCTTGATAAATATCAATTATGCAATATGAATTAATCAATACTTGGGTCAAACTAAATCTATTTTTGGTGTTAACGTACGATTATCTAAAATTCAACTTGAATAGTCTACCGATATTGATCTTAATCAATGTATTCATCTGACAGTCGACGCATAAGTGCAAACGAAACCTTCCATGGTATTCAATTCGGAGTACGCCTATGCAACATGTCGCAGGGGAAAATCCCAGGGCGCAGACTACGGCGCTAGCGATGAGTACGACCGCTTTTACTGTCTGTTTTGCGGTCTGGACCATCTTTGCAATCATCGGCATTGAAATTCGATCCGAGCTTGGCCTGAGCGAAACCCAGTTCGGCCTGCTTGTCGGTACGCCTATCCTGACCGGGTCGCTGATCCGCGTCATTCTGGGCATATGGGCGGATCGCTACGGCGGTCGCGCCATTTTCACGCTCACAATGCTGGTCTCGGCAGTCGCCACCTGGCTTCTGACCTACGCCACCACCTATCCGCAGATGCTGATTGCAGCACTTGGCGTCGGCGTGGCGGGCGGGTCGTTCTCGGTTGGTGTCGCCTATGTCTCGCGCTGGTATCCACCGGAAAAGCAGGGCGTCGCGCTTGGCATTTTCGGCGCGGGCAATGTCGGCTCGGCGGTGACGAAGTTCTTCGCGCCGATGGTCATGGTTGCATTCGGCTGGCACGCGGTTGCCGAAGTCTGGGCGGCCGCGATGGTCGTCATGGCGCTGATCTTCTATTTCACCACGAGCGACGATCCCGTTCTGGTCGAGCGCCGCCGCAAGGGTGAAAAGCCGACCAGCACGCTGATGGAGCTGGAGCCGCTGAAGAACATTCAGGTCTGGCGTTTCTCACTTTACTATTTCTTCGTCTTCGGCGCCTTTGTGGCTCTCGCGCTGTGGCTGCCGCAATATCTGATCCATGTCTATGGCGTCGATATTCGCCTGGCAGGCATCATCGCGGCGTTCTTCTCCGTCCCGGCCAGCCTTTTCCGCGCCTATGGCGGGCATCTTTCGGATGTCTACGGTGCGCGCCGGGTCATGTACTGGACCTTCGCCGTCTCGCTGGTCGCGACATTCATACTGTCTTATCCGCCGACGGATTATGTCATCCAGAGCGATAACGGCCCGCTGGCCTTCCATGCGGAAATGGGCGTGATCGGCTTCACGATCACCGTCTTCATCCTCGGCTTCTTCATGGCCTTGGGCAAGGCAGCCGTCTTCAAGCATATTCCGGTCTATTATCCGGGCAATGTCGGCTCCGTCGGCGGTCTGGTGGGCATGATCGGCGGTCTTGGCGGCTTCATTCTGCCGATCCTGTTCGGCGTGCTGCTGGACCAGACTGGCCTGTGGACAAGCTGCTTCATGCTGCTCTTCGTCATCGTCGCGGTTTCCTTTGCGTGGATGCATGTCTCGATCCGCCAGATGGAACGCGCCACGCAAGGCACGACGACGGAAGAGCTTCCGGCCTTTGCCGAATTGCAGGGCCTGAAGAAGGCTGAGGTCAAGCCTGCAAAGGGCGATTCCGTTCTGACCGACTGGCGTCCGGACGATCCGACCTTCTGGGAAGAGAAGGGAAGGAAGATCGCCAAGCGCAATCTGTGGCTTTCGATCCCGGCACTGCTTCTGTCCTTCGCCATCTGGCAGGTCTGGTCCGTGGTGGTGGCGAAGCTGCCGCTGGTCGGCTACCAATTCACGACCGACCAGCTGTTCTGGCTGGCAGCGCTCCCCGGCATTTCGGGCGCGACCTTCCGCATCTTCTATTCCTTCATGGTGCCGATCTTCGGCGGCCGCCTGTGGACCACCCTGACCACCTGGTCGCTGGTCATTCCGGCCATCGGTATCGGCTATGCCGTGCAGAACCCCAACACGCCTTACTTCATCTTCTTGGCTCTGGCGCTCTGCTGCGGCTTCGGTGGCGGTAACTTTGCCTCCTCCATGTCCAATATCTCGTTCTTCTTCCCGAAGCATGAGAAGGGCAATGCGGCAGCGCTCAATGCTGGCCTCGGCAATCTCGGCGTCAGCGTCGTGCAGTTCGTGGTTCCGCTGGTCATCACTGCCGGTATCTTCGGCAAGCTTGGCGGCGATCCGGCAATGGTCGCAACCGAAGCCGGCAGCACGCCGCTCTGGCTGCAGAATGCCGGTTTCTTCTTCGTGCCGTTCATCGTCGTTACGGCTTTCGCCAACTGGTTCGGCATGAACGATATCGCGTCAGCCAAGGCTTCGTTTGCCGATCAGGCTGTCATTTTCCGCCGCAGGCACAACTGGATCATGTGCTGGCTCTATACGGGAACCTTCGGCTCGTTCATCGGCTATTCGGCTGGCTTCCCGCTGCTCACCAACATCCTGTTCCCGGAAGTGAACGCGCTTCAGTTCGCCTTCCTCGGACCCCTCGTCGGCGCGTTGTCGCGGTCGGGTTCGGGCTGGCTTGCCGATAAATATGGCGGCGGTCGCGTCACTATCTGGGCATTCGTCCTGATGATGATCGGTGTGGCGGGTGTGCTGTACTTCGTCGGCATCAAGGATCAGCCGAATGCGTTCTGGGGCTTCTTCGCTTCCTTCATCCTGCTGTTCTTTGCAACGGGCATCGGCAACGCCTCCACCTTCCAGATGATCCCGGCGATCATGTCGAAAGAGATGGACAGGCTTATGCCCAACGCCACCCCGGAAGAACGCCGTCACGAAGCGGACAAGGAATCTGCTGCCATCACCGGCTTCACCTCGGCCATTGCTGCCTTCGGCGCCTTCTTCATCCCGAAGGGTTACGGCACCTCGATCAGCATGACCGGCGGACCGGAAGCCGCACTCTGGGCCTTCCTGATCTTCTACGTGACATGCCTCATCATCACCTGGGGCGTCTACACCCGAAAAGGCGGTCTGCTCTACGACGTGGAGCATCGCAGCAAACCAGCCGCTGCCGCTGCCTGAAGAAATAAAGTGAGGATAAAATCATGAGTCTACTCCTCGATCGCCTGAACTTTCTTGCGCGCAAGAATGTCGGCACCTTCTCGGAAGGCCATGGCGTCACGACCAATGAGAATCGTGACTGGGAAGACGCCTATCGCAAGCGCTGGCAGCACGACAAGATTGTCCGCTCCACCCATGGCGTGAACTGCACCGGCTCCTGCTCGTGGAAAGTCTACGTCAAGGGCGGCATCATCACCTGGGAAACCCAGCAGACCGATTATCCGCGCACGCGCGCCGATCTTCCGAACCATGAACCGCGCGGCTGTTCGCGCGGGGCAAGCTATAGCTGGTATGTCTATTCTGCTAACCGCGTGAAATATCCGCTGATCCGCTCCCGCCTCCTGAAATTGTGGCGCAAAGAACGCGCGCTGAAAACGCCGGTCGCAGCCTGGGCCGCGATCCAGCAGGACCCGGCCAAGCGCGCCGACTATATGAAGGTGCGCGGTCTCGGCGGCTTCGTGCGCGCAACGTGGGAAGAGGTCAACGAGATCATCGCCGCGGCCAATGCCTATACGGCCAAGACCTATGGACCGGACCGCGTGATCGGCTTCTCGCCGATCCCGGCCATGTCGATGGTGTCCTATGCGGCGGGCTCGCGTTACCTGTCACTGCTCGGCGGCGTCTGCATGTCGTTCTATGACTGGTATTGCGATCTGCCGCCCGCTTCGCCCATGACATGGGGCGAACAGACGGACGTGCCGGAATCGGCTGACTGGTACAATGCCGGTTTCCTGATGCTCTGGGGTTCCAACGTACCGCAGACCCGCACGCCGGATGCGCATTTCTATACGGAAGTGCGTTACAAGGGCACCAAGTCGGTCGTTGTCTGCCCCGACTATTCGGAAGCAGCGAAGTTTTCCGATCTGTGGCTGCATCCCAAGCAGGGCACCGATGCCGCGCTTGCCATGGCGCTTGGCCATGTGATCCTGCGCGAATATCACCTTGACCGGCAGGTTCCCTATTTCGAGAATTACTGCCGTAAATATTCTGACTTCCCGATGCTGGTCATGCTCTCGAAGAAGGACGGACGTTATGTGCCGGACCGCTTCCTGCGCGCTTCCGACTTCAAGGGCGATCTCGGCGAAGGCAATAATCCGGACTGGAAGACGGTCGCCTTCGACACGAAGTCGGGCGCCTATGTTGCGCCGCAGGGCTCCATCGGTTTCCGCTGGGGTGACGATGGCCAGTGGAACCTTGAAGAAAAGGACGGCAAGGGCAAGGATGTGGAGCTTGCCAAGAGCTTCATCGACAAGGACAGCCACGATGCCGTTGCCGATGTGGCTTTCCCCTATTTCGGCAACCGCGAGCACGATTATTTTGAAGGCACGGACCATGACAGCGTGCTGGTGCGCAAGGTTCCGGCCCGCAAGCTGAAGATCAAGGGCGGCGACGTCATGGTCGCGACTGTGTTCGACCTGTTCGCGGCCAATTACGGCCTCGATCGCGGGCTTGGCGACGAGAATTCCGCCAAGTCCTATGACGAGGGCCTGCCATATACCCCGGCCTGGGCAGAGAAGATCACGGGCGTCCCGCGCGACCAGATCATTGCTGTCGCCCGCGAATTTGCTACCAATGCCGAAAAGACCAATGGCCGTTCCATGGTCATCCTCGGTGCCGGTCTCAATCACTGGTACCACATGGACATGAACTATCGCGGCATCATCAACATGCTGGTGATGTGTGGCTGTGTGGGTCAGTCCGGCGGCGGCTGGAGCCATTATGTGGGTCAGGAAAAGCTGCGTCCGCAGACCGGCTGGACAGCGCTTGCCTTCGCGCTCGACTGGAATCGTCCGCCGCGCCACATGAACTCCACCTCGTTCTTCTATGCGCATACCGACCAGTGGCGCTACGAGACTGTGAAGGTGCAGGACATTCTTTCGCCCACCGCGCCTGAGGGCGCGTGGGACGGCACGATGATCGACTACAACATCCGGGCCGAGCGCATGGGCTGGCTGCCTTCCGCGCCGCAGCTCCAGACCAACCCGCTGGAGCTTGCCAAGGAGGCCGCCGCATCGGGCAAGGAGCCAAAGGACTTCATTGCAAATGCTTTGAAGAACGGCACTGTCACCATGTCCTGCGAGGACCCGGATCACGAGGCCAACTGGCCGCGCAACATGTTCGTCTGGCGCTCGAACCTGCTCGGTTCGTCAGGCAAGGGGCATGAATATTTCCTGAAGCACCTGCTCGGCACGTCGAACGGCCTGCTTGGCAAGGATCTGGGTCAGGAAGGCGCACAGGAAAGCCGTGAGGCCGTGTGGCATGAGAATGCTCCGGAAGGAAAGCTCGACCTGCTGGTCACGCTCGATTTCCGCATGTCCACAACTTGCGTCTATTCCGATATCGTTCTGCCGACTGCCACCTGGTACGAGAAGAACGACCTCAACACTTCCGACATGCACCCCTTCATCCATCCGCTGTCGAGCGCAGCCGACCCGGCATGGGAAGCACGCAGCGACTGGGAAATCTTCAAGGGTATCGCGAAGAAGTTCTCGGAAGTGGCGCCGGAAGTGCTGGGTGTCGAGAAGGACATCGTTCTTGTGCCGACCCTGCATGACACGGCAGGCGAACTGGCGCAGCCGAAGGATGTTCTTGACTGGAAGAAGGGCGAGGTCGAGCCGATCCCCGGCAAGACCATGCCATCGGTCGTGGTTGTGGAGCGCGATTATCCAAACCTCTACAAGCGCTATACGTCCGTCGGGCCGCTTCTCGACAAGCTGGGCAATGGCGGCAAGGGCATTTCGTGGAATACCCAACACGAGGTGGAGCTGCTAGGCAATCTGAACGGCAAGGTTCATGAGCCAGGGGCAAGCGAGGGACGCCCGCGCATCTATACCGACGTCGACGCAACCGAGGTCATTCTGTCGCTCGCGCCGGAAACCAACGGTGAGGTGGCGGTCAAGGCATGGGAAGCGCTGTCGAAATTCACAGGTCGCGACCATTCGCATCTGGCCATTCCCAAGGAAGACGAGAAGATCCGCTATCGCGATATTGTTGCGCAGCCGCGCAAGATCATCTCCTCGCCAACCTGGTCGGGCATTGAATCCGAAACCGTCTGCTACAATGCAGGCTATACCAACGTGCACGAGCTGATCCCGTGGCGCACGCTGACCGGCCGTCAGCAGCTCTATCAGGATCACCTGTGGATGCGAGCTTTCGGCGAAGGCTTCTGCGTCTATCGCCCGCCGATCGATACCAAGACGGTCAACCCGGCAATCCGTGAAAAGGCGGACGGCAAGCCGCATCTGGTGCTGAACTTCATCACGCCGCACCAGAAATGGGGCATCCACTCCACCTATACCGACAATCTGTTGATGCTGACGCTCAATCGCGGCGGGCCGGTTGTCTGGATTTCGGAACCGGATGCAGCAAGGGCGGGCCTCGTCGATAATGACTGGGTGGAAGTCTACAATGCCAACGGCGCCATTGTGGCCCGTGCGGTCGTCTCCCAGCGCATGAAGGATGGAACCATCTTCATGTATCATGCGCAGGAGAAGATCGTGAACACGCCCGGCTCGCCGCTCACCGGCCAGCGAGGCGGCATTCACAACTCCGTCACCCGCATCATCACCAAGCCGACGCATATGATCGGCGGCTACGCCCACCAGTCCTATGGTTTCAACTATTACGGAACCGTCGGCGCCAACCGCGACGAGTTCGTGGTCGTGCGCAAGCTTGAGAAAGTGGACTGGATGGAAGGTCCGCTTGAAGACGGCAACCAGAGCTCCGCAGCTAAGGAGGCAGCAGAATGAAAATCCGTGCCCAAATTGGAATGGTGCTCAATCTCGACAAGTGCATCGGCTGCCACACCTGCTCCGTGACGTGCAAGAACGTCTGGACCAACCGCGAAGGCGTGGAATATGCCTGGTTCAACAATGTCGAGACCAAGCCCGGCATCGGCTTCCCGAAGGAATGGGAAAACCAGAAGAAGTGGAACGGCGGCTGGGTTCGCAAGAAGAACGGCAAGATCGAGCCGAAGATGGGCTCCAAGTGGCGCATCCTCGCCAAGATTTTCGCCAATCCGGACCTGCCTGAAATCGACGATTATTACGAACCGTTCGACTTCGATTACGGCCATCTCCAGACCGCAGGCGAAAGCAAGACGATGCCGACCGCCCGTCCGCGCTCGCTGATTTCCGGCGAGCGGATGGAAAAGATCGAATGGGGTCCGAACTGGGAAGAAATTCTCGGCGGCGAATTCGCCAAGCGCTCAAAGGACTACAATTTCGAGGGCGTGGAGAAGGAAATCTACGGCCAGTTCGAAAACACCTTCATGATGTATCTGCCGCGCCTGTGCGAGCACTGCCTCAATCCGACCTGCGTTGCAGCCTGTCCTTCAGGTGCGATCTACAAGCGCGAGGATGACGGCATTGTCCTGATCGATCAGGAAAAGTGCCGCGGCTGGCGCATGTGCGTCTCCGGTTGCCCCTACAAGAAGATTTATTACAACTGGAGTTCGGGCAAGTCCGAGAAGTGCATCTTCTGCTATCCGCGCATTGAAGCAGGCCAGCCGACTGTATGTTCGGAAACCTGCGTGGGCCGCATCCGCTATCTGGGTGTGATGCTCTATGATGCCGACCGTATTGCGGAGGCTGCTTCCACGGCCAATGAACAGGATCTCTATCAGGAACAGCTCAACATCTTCCTCGATCCGAACGATCCCGCTGTGATCGAACAGGCACGCAAGGACGGTGTGCCGGAAGCCTGGCTGGAATCCGCCAAGCATTCGCCGGTCTACAAGATGGCGATGGACTGGAAGATCGCCTTCCCGCTCCATCCTGAATACCGCACCCTGCCGATGGTCTGGTATGTGCCGCCGCTTTCGCCGCTCCAGTCGGCTGCTGCTGCAGGCAAGCTTGGCATGGATGGTCCGCTGCCGGATGTTCGCTCCATGCGCATCCCGGTCCGCTACCTTGCCAATCTTCTGACGGCAGGCAAGGAAGAACCGGTCATCTCGGCGCTGGAACGCATGCTCGCCATGCGCGCCTATATGCGCGCCAAGACCGTCGATGGCGTTATCGACGATGCGATTGCCGACCGCGTCGGCATGAGCGGTGCGATGATCGAGGAAATGTACCACATCATGGCGATTGCCAATTACGAAGACCGTTTCGTCATCCCGACGACGCATCGTGAAATCACCGAGGATGCCTATGATGTGCGCGGCTCCTGCGGCTTCACCTTCGGCAATGGCTGCTCGGGTGGAACATCGACCGAAGACCTGTTCGGCTCCAAGCGCCAGAAGGTGGTCCAGACGCCAACCGATATTTTCAGGGAGCAGGTGTAATGAACAAGACCCTGAAAATCATATCGTTGCTGCTGTCCTATCCGTCCGCCGAGCTGCAGCTTGGCGGAGAGGAACTGAAAGAGGCGCTTTCCGGGGAAAAGCTCTCGCCCGGCATCCGCAGGCTTCTCGACAGTCTTGTCGATTATGTCTGCGACTGCGACCTCTATGAAGCACAGGAACGCTACGTGCATCTCTTCGACCGGACGCGTTCGCTGTCACTGCATCTTTTCGAGCATGTGCATGGTGAAAGCCGCGACCGCGGCCAGGCCATGGTCGATCTCATGAAGATGTATGACGACAACGGCTTTGTCGTCGATGCCAAGGAACTGCCGGACTATCTGCCGCTGTTCCTTGAATTCCTGTCAACGCGCTCGCCGGAGGAAATCCACGATCTTCTCACCCAGACCGGCCATATCACGGCGGCCATCGGTGAGCGTCTGCGCAAGCGCCAGTCACCCTATGCCAACGCCTTTGCGGTGCTGCTTCATGTCGCCAATGCCAAGCCGGACAAGAACCTCGTCGGAGAACTGCTTCGGCAAGAGGAAGACGACCCGAACGATCTGGCCGCGCTCGACCGCATCTGGGAAGAAGAAGCGGTAACGTTTGGCGGCAATGCGGGCGACAATTCCTGCGGCCCGGACCGGTTGCGCACGCAGATGCGTGCAGCACAGCGCAAGCCCGGCTCCCCGTCCAACCCTTCACATATATAGGAGACGGAAAATGGCTTACCTCCATACGTTTCTTTTCGGCATCTATCCCTACATCGCATTGAGCGTGCTCGTGCTCGGCTCGATCTTCCGCTATGACCGCGAGCCCTATACGTGGCGTTCCGGCTCAAGCCAGCTTTTGCGGCGCAGGCAGCTCATGTGGGGTTCGGTTCTGTTCCATCTCGGCGTGCTGTTCATCTTCGCCGGTCATTTGGTTGGCCTGCTGACGCCGATCTGGGTTTTCGACATGCTCGGTATCAGCCATGAGGCAAAGCAGATTCTCGCTGTGGTGGCGGGTGGCATCGCCGGTGTGATGGCAATCGTCGGCGCCAGCATGCTTGTGCATCGCCGTGTATTCGATCCGCGCGTTCGCGCGTCCTCAAGACCGACCGACACGCTGATCATCATGCTTTTGTGGTTGCAGCTTCTGCTGGGTCTCGGCACCATTCCGATCTCGCTGCAGCATCTGGACGGCGGTGAAATGGTGACATTCATGAACTGGGCGCAAGGCATCTTCACCTTCAATCCGGCTGCATCGAGCTACATCACCAATGCGTCGATCGTCTTCAAGATGCATATCTTCCTGGGGCTTACCATCTTCCTGCTGTTCCCGTTCACGCGCCTTGTGCATATGCTGAGTGCGCCGGTACGCTACATCTGGCGTCCGGGCTATCAGGTCGTGCGTGAGCGCAACCATACGGCTCAGCCCTCGCATATGCGTATTCCTGCGGAGTAAGGCTCATGGTGACGCTTTTTGACCGGAAACAGCCAACCGAACAGTCGCCTGGGCAAGCTCATGCGCATAATACGGGCTACACGACCTATCAGGAGCCGGATACGCGCGTGCCGCCGAAGCCGCGCCCGGTCTTCGATGCGGTGTCCGTCAATGGCGTGGCGATCAACGAACCCGACATTCTGACGGAGGCGCAAAACCATCCGTCGGAAAATCCCGGCGCGGCGCTGCTTGCCGCCGCGCGGGCGCTGGCGGTGCGCGAGCTTCTTTTGCAGCGCGCAAGGGAAATCGGCATCGTCCCCGAGCACGAGAAGGATGCTGACGGGCGCAGTGAAACCGACGAGGACGCGCTGGTGCGCATGGTGATCGAACGGGAGGTGGAAGTGCCTTCCGCCACCCGCGAGGAAGCCCTGCGCTTCTACGAAAACAACCGCCATCGCTTCACCAGTGCGCCCATTCTGGAGGCGAGCCATATCCTGATCGCTGCCGATCCTGCCGACAGCCAAGCCCGCGAAAAGGCTCGCACGACCGCATCTCATCTGGCGTCGTCGGTGATTGCCGCGCCTGCCACATTCGCCTCGGTTGCGCATGAATATTCGTCTTGCCCGTCAGGCGCGCAAGGCGGCAATCTCGGTCAGCTGACACGCGGCAGCACGGTGCCTGAGTTCGAGCGGGCGCTGGAACGCCTGACACCCGGCGAAATAACGCCAGCCCCGATCGAAAGCCGCTTCGGCTTTCATATCGTGCGGCTTGACCGCCGTATCGAGGGCGAGGAACTGCCGTTCGATTATGTCGCCGACAGGATTGCCGGCTGGCTGGAGGCCTCCACCTGGTCGAAGGCTGTGTCGCAATATATCGCGATCCTCGCAGCCGATGCGGATATTACCGGTATCGATCTGCTGTCGAACGATGGAGCTGAGGCATGATGAGTGAACCGACGCTTGCAGCCATCCTGGCTGCAAAGGATGTGCCGGTGGACCAGCTTCTGGCTGGTGTGGCGCATCGGGCCAGGCAGGCGGGCTTACGCGTGGCGGGTTTTCTTCAGCACCGCGAAAACAATACGGATGAATGTTGCCGCGATATCGAGATCGAGCATATCGGCACCGGCGTGACGCAGATCATCTCGCAGTCGCTCGGCTCGGGGTCGAAGGGATGCCGTCTCGATCCGGCGGCACTCGCCGATGTGGCAGGCTCGCTTCTGGCGGAACTGGACGGCGGCGCCGATATGCTGATCCTCAACCGTTTCGGCAAGGGCGAGACGGAAGGGCACGGTTTCCGCGCCCTTATCGAGACGGCTTATGCGCGCCAGATTCCGGTGCTGACCGTGGTGCGGGAAACCTATGTCGAAGGCTGGAACGACTTCGCCGGTGAATGCGGCGTTCTTCTGGCTCCGGATAGCCAGGCAACGCTTGGATGGTTCGACCGGGTGATGGAACTCCGGAAATTGCCGGAAGCCGTTTGACGACGGCCTCTCTGCCGGAAATGCTCTATAGATCGAGCTGGTCGCGGCGGTCTTCCGCAATCAGCTTGCGGATCTGGTAGACGATCTGGTCTCCATGCGCCTTGCCAAGCAGATCGGCGGTATCCACGTCCCGTTCTTCGATGGCGCGGATCATGTCTTCATGCTCGGTGACGTAGCGCTCGGGCAGCCGGTCAGCAAAGGACTGGTAATAGAGACGCAACAGTCTGCGCCCCTCATCAAGCAGCCTCGAAAAGAAGGTGGTGTAGAAGGGATTGCGACCCGCTTCCGCAATGGCCGCATGAAAATCGCGGTTGGTCGCGATCATTTCCAGCGCATTTTGTGAACGGACTGCGCGGGCAAAAGCTTCCTGATGCGCGCGGATGTTTTCAAGATCCTTGTCGGTCCGGTTGCGAGCGGCAAGCCGCGTCGTTACGCGGTACATCAGCGTCACTGCGTCGAAAAATGCGGGGAGGCTCAGAAAGTCGATATTGGACACAACGGTCGAGCGATTGGGAAGCGTGGTTACGAAGCCGTCGCTTGCCAGCCGCACCAAAGCCTCACGTATAGGCGTGCGCGACATGGAAAAGCGTTCGGCCAACTGGTTTTCATCGATGGGGCTACCCGGCGCGAGCGAAAGATCGATGATCTCATCGCGCAGCACGTCGTAAACCAGCTTGACGCCTGAACCCTTCTTCCGGTCGGCTGTCTGGTTTGCGTCGTCTTTGTCCATGATTTTGTCGGTCCTTTATCTGTGCATTTGCCGCAGCACAACTGCGCTATCTCTTTATTTTAGCGCATGTCTTCATCCCAAAACCGGTTCCCACTTTTGGAAGACACGCTCTAAACACCAGTTTAAATCTCATCGGTCAAGCAATCCTAACCCGAAATAAAATTTTGGTCGACAAGAAAAATACAAAGTGTATATTTGATTCAATACAACGCTCGGCAGACCGATTGTAGATCCAGCCCGCGTGAAGAACGCTCAAGGAAAAACGTCCAAGGAACGACGCTATGACCTCTAACATTTTCTCCGGTTGCATTCCGGCCCTCATGACCCCCTGCAAGCCCGACCGCACGCCGGATTTCGATGCGCTGGTCCGCAAAGGCAAGGAACTGATCGCGAAGGGCATGTCCGCGGTCGTCTATTGCGGCTCCATGGGTGACTGGCCGCTCCTCTCGGACGAGGAACGCATGGCGGGCGTCGAAGCGCTTGCCAAGGCTGGCGTGCCCGTCGTCGTCGGCACCGGCGCCGTCAACACGAAGATTGCTGCGGCCCACGCCGCCCATGCGCAGAAAGTCGGCGCGAAGGGCCTGATGGTCATTCCGCGCGTTCTCTCGCGCGGTTCCTCCATTTCGGCGCAGAAGGCGCACTTCAAGGCGATCCTGTCGGCGGCACCCGATCTGCCGGCTGTCATTTATAACAGCCCCTATTACGGCTTTGCGACCCGCGCCGATCTTTTCTTTGCGCTGCGCGCAGAACATCCGAACCTCATTGGGTTCAAGGAATTCGGCGGCGCGGAACCGATGCGCTACGCGGCTGAAAACATCACTAGCGC
This sequence comes from Brucella oryzae, assembly GCF_041929965.1. Classification (NCBI taxonomy): domain Bacteria; kingdom Pseudomonadati; phylum Pseudomonadota; class Alphaproteobacteria; order Hyphomicrobiales; family Brucellaceae; genus Brucella; species Brucella oryzae. The sequence goes on from NZ_JBHEEO010000003.1 coordinate 96,621, forward strand.
CGATGACGATGTAACGCTGATGGTCGGCGTCGATACCGGCGTTTTCCACGGCTTCGTCAATTGCGGCGCAACCGGCGCGATTACAGGCATCGGCAATGTGCTGCCGAAGGAAGTTCAGCATCTGGTGGCATTGTCGAAGGCTGCGGCTGCAGGCGATGTCGAAGCACGCAAGCTGGCGCTGGAACTGGAAGCTGCGCTCAACGTCCTCTCATCTTTCGATGAAGGCCCGGACCTCGTCCTTTTCTACAAGCACATGATGGTTTTGACCGGCAATCCCGAATATGAGCTGCATTTCAACGAGACGGACAAGCTGTCCGATAGCCAGCGCGGCTATTGTGAAGCCCAGCTGAAGCTGTTCCAGGACTGGTATGCCGACTGGATCAAGCAGGGCGGCACGGCGGCGAAATACGCTGCCTGAGCCGGGCTGAGATAAAGAAAAAGGCGCCGAATTCCGGCGCCTTTTTGTTTGGGATCACGACACCGCGTCGAGACCCTTTTCCTTCAGCTTTTCCAGAAGCGCCATTTCGGCGGCGGTCAGCGTAATGCCCTTGGCAAGTGAATCGCGGCGAGCGGCAAAGCGGCGCTGCGATGGCAAGCGCGCGCCCTGTCCGGCAATCGCCTCAATCAGCATCTCGCCGCGTTCCTGCGGGTTGCCGCGCCCGCCCGCCATGCGGGCAGGATCGAAGGCAATGATGAGTTCGCCGTGGCGCGGCGCAAGCGTCGTCGTGCCAAGGAAGTCGAGCGCTTCCGGGCTGGTGAAATCACCGATCATCACGCCGGCCAGAAGTTCGATCATCGTGGAAATGGCCGATCCCTTGTGTCCGCCGAATGGCAGCATCGCGCCTGCAAGGGCGGCTTCCGGATCGGTGGTCGGGTTGCCGTCCGCATCGACGGCCCAGCCTTCCGGCAGCTGCTTTCCGGCGCGGCGATAAAGCTCCAGTTCGCCGCGTGCCGCAACGCTGGTCGCAAAGTCGAACACATAAGGGTAGTCGCCGGGACGAGGCCAGCCGAAGGCGAAGGGATTGGTGCCCAGAAGCGGCTTCGTTCCGCCCGCGGGCGCGACGGTGGCGTAGCTCGGGCACATGGCGATTGCCGCAAGGCCCTGTTCGGCAAGCGCTTCCACCTCGGGCCACAAAGCCGCGAAATGGGTGCAGTCATTGATCGCCAGCGCCGCAATGCCGAGCTTGCGCGCTTGTTCGACGAGGGCAGGCGTGCCGCGTTCGAAGGCCAGATTGGCAAAGCCACCCCTGGCATCGACACGAACGACCGCGCTGTCATCGGTCGTGACGACCGGGTCGGCATCGGCGACAACCTTGCCGCTCTTGAGTGTCCGCAGGCAGCCTTCGATGCGGTAGACGCCATGCGATTTGCAGCCGTCGCGCTCACCCGCCACAATCGTCTTGGCAATGGCTGCGGCATGATCGGCGCTGAAACCTGCCTTGTTCAGGATCTCTCGTACAAGCCTGGCGAGTTCTTCCGTTGAAATCGAAATGGTGTCGCTCATTCTATCCTCCCTTGCCAATGCGCATGTATCGTTCGTGGAATGCATACAAGATGCATGCAGGCTTGTCATGCCGTGCCGAGGTAAAATCAGCCGGTTTTATTCTGAGCGGCATTATCAGGAATAAACCCGCCTGTTTGATCCAGATCAAAGAGGTTGGCGAGCGAGAGGTCTAAACCCCGTTACGTGGCGTGTTAAAGCCGAGACGGCAGGTGCGCCAATCGATGGAGATCAGGACGAAAATGCGTAACCTCGCGATCAAATTTGCTGCAGCAGGCATTCTTGCTGTGCTGGCGGCGCCCGCTCTTGCCGAAAATATCGAAGTTCACATGCTCAACAAGGGCGCCGATGGCGCCATGGTTTTCGAGCCCGCCTATATCAAGGCCAATCCAGGTGACACGATCACCTTCGTTCCGGTCGATAAGGGGCACAATGTCGAGTCGATCAAGGACATGATTCCGGAAGGGGCAGAGAAGTTCAAAAGCAAGATCAACGAGAATTATGTGCTGACGGTTACCCAGCCCGGCGCATATCTGGTAAAGTGCACGCCGCATTATGCCATGGGCATGATCGCGCTGATCACAGTGGGTGACAACCCGGCCAATCTGGATGAGATCGTTGCGGCCAAGAAGCCGAAAGTGGTTCAGCAACGACTGGAAAAGGTTATCGCCAGCGCGAAGTGAAGACCGCAAAGTAAGAATGCCAATACTCTCGATGGGCCGAACTTGAACCGGCCTCATGACGAGGACATCATGACCAGACAGCCAAGCCTGCAGGCAGTACCTGCTGCGATGCCATCCGATCAAAAAGGTATGCCGCGCGGACTGAAAATGACCGGTCCCGTCCTCCTCAGCTATGGCTTCCGCCCATTCTTTCTGGGCGGAGCCATATGGGCCGTTCTGGCCATGCTTTTCTGGATATTGTCGTTGACGCTCGGAATGCCCCTTGGCGGCTCCTATGGCGGGTTGAACTGGCATGCCCATGAAATGGTGTTCGGTTTCTCCTCTGCCGTTCTCGCAGGCTTTCTGCTGACCGCCATCCCGAACTGGACCGGCGGCCTGCCGGTATCGGGAACACCGCTCGCTATTCTCTGCGGCATATGGCTTGTCGGCAGGCTCGTCTTTCTGGCGCCTGACCTTATCGATGTGCGCTTTGCCGTTGCCGTCGAGAGCCTGTTTCTCCCCTCCCTGCTTTTCATCTGCGCGCGCGAGATCATCGCTGGCCGTCAATGGAAAAACCTGAAAGTGCTGATGGGCGTGGCGGCGGTGATGGTCGCCAATCTGGCCTTCCATTATCTCATCCTGACCGATGGCGACGTGGCCATGGCCAATCGCATCGGTGTCAGCGCCTATGTCCTGCTGGTCATGGTGATCGGCGGGCGCATCGTGCCGAGCTTCACCCGCAACTGGCTCAACAAGATGGGAAAGACGCGCTTTCCGGTGCCGTTCAACCGCTATGACGGGGTGTGCATCCTTGTCGGCGTCGCTGCCTGCATCGGCTGGATCGCCATGCCCGACCAGACCATAACCGCCGTTGTGGCTTGGATTGCGGCGCTGTTTCATTTCGTGCGGCTTTATCGCTGGCGGGGATGGTCGGTGGCGCGTGAAAAGCTGCTGCTGATCCTTCACGTCGCCTATGCCTTCATCCCGCTCGGCTTCATCGCCATCGGCCTTTCAGCCATCGATCGGCTTAACCCTTATTCCGCCCTGCATGTCGTGACCGTGGGGGCGATCGGCTGCATGATGCTGGCGGTCATGACGCGGGCGACGCGCGGCCATACCGGACGCGAGCTGACGGCCTCGCCCGTCACGCAAGCCGCTTATCTTTGCCTCGTCGCGGCAGCGCTGATCCGCCCGCTGGCGGAAATCATGCCGAATTTCTTCCACACCATCCTTGCCGCCTCGGCCTTGCTCTGGATGGGCGCTTTCGGTCTTTATGTTCTCGAATACGGGCCAATGCTGGTGCGGGAGAGGCGCCAACGCATAGCAGGGGCTTAACCGGTTCATAGCGATGTCATTCCAAAGAGCAGTCCGTGGTCGTCTACGGGCTGCTTTTTCATGTTTCGGAAGGTGAGTCGCGGCTTCAAAGCGTTGATTCACCCCCGCAAAAGGCCCGGAAACCGGGCTGTGGAAAGAAAAATCACACTCAAGATCACATTTAAATCGTTATAATGTTATGGCCGTATTGTTATGCTTTTGAAACGGTGTTACCGGAACTGGTGCCTGAGGTTTTGGCTTCCAAACCGGTAGCGAAAAAGCCTCAGGCTCAAGGGTTTCCGATTGGCAAGGAGGTTGCCGTTCATGAATTTCGCCCCGCCCGTATCAGACAAGCTGCAAAGCGCCAATCGCATTCGCGCGCTTTCCTCCGATACCGTGCGCCTCGCAGGGGATTTTCAGGAGCAGGGCAAATGACAATGGCAGGTAACTTTTCTCCCCTGGTTCTGGTTGGCGATAGCGAGCGCGTGGAAGCGGAAGCCGTCGGCGCCTATCTCGACAACTGGGCAGGCAAGGACGCTCTGCGTCTTGCGACTGCCGATGCGATCAAGGCTATTCTTTCTGGCGCGACACGGCTTGCCGGTCGCATTGCACGCGGTTCGCTTCCCGGCGATCCGGGCAAGCTCGTCGGCGTCAACAGCGATCAGGACCAGCAGAAGTGCATCGATGTCGGTTCGCACAATCTGTTCGTCGAGCTGCTTATTGCGGCGGGTGCGGCCTCCATTCTTTCGGAAGAAGCGGACCTCCCCGTGGCGGGCAAGGCCGATGGGCTGGTGGCTGTCGCCATCGATCCGCTCGACGGTTCGGGCAATGTGGGCCTCGGCGCGCCGCTCGGCACGATCTTCTCGGTTTTCCCTGCCGATGTGGAAGAACCCTTCCTCCAGCCCGGCAACCGCCAGATTGCCGCCGGTTATGTGTCCTACGGCAATTCGGTCGATCTCGGCTTTTCGGTCGGCGAGGGCGTGATCTTCGCGACCTTCGATCCGGCAAGCGGGGTTTTCCATATTACGCGCCGCAATGTGATGCTGCCGGAACGCACATCCGATCTGGCGTTCAACGCATCCGTTTATCGCCACCTCTCAGACGGCATGAAAGCCTATGTGGACGATGCCTATAACGGCAAGGATGGTCCGCGCGGGCGTAACTTCAACATGCGCTGGCTCGGTGCTGCGGTGGGCGACATGCACCGCATCATGCAGCGCGGCGGCTTGTTCTTCTATGTGAATGACAGCCGCCCCGGCTACGAAAAGGGCCGCTTGCGGCTCGTCTACGAAGCCAATCCGATTGCCTTCCTTGCCCGTGAGGCAGGCGGCAAGGCGACCGACGGTTCGAGACCCGTTCTCGATATCGTCCCGCAAACCTATCACGAGCGCAGTGCACTGGTGTTCGGCGTTGCCGAAGAGGTGGATATCCTCGGCACATATTTCGCGAAATAATCTGATCTGAAGTCGACTAGGAGGCTAGAAATGGCGCGCATTACGCTGCGGCAATTGCTCGATCACGCCGCTGAAAAGGGTTACGGCGTCCCGGCATTCAACATCAACAACATGGAACAGGCGCTCGCCATCATGGAAGCGGCGGATGCCGTCGATGCGCCGGTGATCCTGCAGGCTTCGCGCGGCGCGCGCGCCTATGCCAACGACATCATGCTCCGTCACATGATGGATGCGGTGACGGAAATCTATCCGCATATCCCGGTCTGCGTGCATCTGGACCATGGCAACGAAGCCGCCACCTGCATGACCGCCATTCAGGCAGGCTTCACCTCCGTCATGATGGACGGTTCGCTGAAGGCAGACGGCAAGACGCCTGCCGACTGGGACTACAACGTCTCCGTCACGCGCCAGGTCAGCGAGATGTCGCATCTGGGCGGCATTTCGGTTGAAGGCGAACTCGGCGTTCTGGGTTCGCTCGAAACAGGCATGGGCGATGCCGAAGACGGCCATGGCGCGGAAGGCGTGCTGTCGCACGACCAGCTTCTGACCGATCCGGACGAGGCCGTGAAGTTCGTGCGCGAAACCAAGGTCGATGCGCTGGCAATCGCCATGGGCACCTCGCATGGCGCCTACAAGTTCAGCCGTAAGCCGGATGGTTCCGTGCTCGCCATGCATGTGATCGAGGAAATCCATCGCAAGCTGCCGAACACGCATCTTGTCATGCACGGTTCGTCTTCGGTACCGGAAGAGTTGCAGGAAATCATCAACAAATACGGCGGCCAGATGAAGCCGACCTGGGGCGTTCCGGTTGAGGAAATCCAGCGTGGCATCAAGCATGGCGTGCGCAAGATCAACATCGACACAGACAACCGCATGGCGCTGACCGGCCAGATCCGTCGTGTCCTGCAGGAAGACCCGAGCGAATTTGATCCGCGTAAATATCTGAAGCCCGCCATGGCTGCGATGACCAAGCTGTGCAAGGAGCGTTTCGAGCAGTTCGGCACCGCCGGTCATGCTGCGTCGATCCGTCCGATCCCGCTTTCCGACATGGCTAAGCGCTATCGCGATGGCTCGCTGGACCCGAAGTTCAGCTAAATTTAGCGGACACGACAAAAGAAAAGCGGAGGGGAAACCTTCCGCTTTTTTGCTTTCTGGGCCCGTTGATAATAGTTGATAAAGGCTTTAACCTGCGATCACGCAACCAATGGAGGCCAACCATGATTAGCGCAGACCTTGGCAAGCAGCTTGAAAGCTACATTCAAAACCTTGTCGATACGGGACGATACGGCTCGAAAAGCGAGGTTTTGCGAGAAGGCGTGCGGCTGGTTCAGGAGCGGGAAACCCGTCTTGCTGCGCTCGACGCCTCGATCATGCGCGGGATTGCCGACGCTGATGCGAACCGCACATCCGGTGCGGAGGAAGTATTCGGGGCCTTGCGTAAACGCTATCAGGCAATGCTGCCGGACACGACCGAATGAAGGTCCATTTCACGGACGAAGCGACGGATGATCTCCTGCGGATAGGCGACTATATCGCGAGGGACAATCCGCTCAGAGCTTTATCCTTTATCGATGAAATGGAACGGGAATGCCTGGCGCTTGCTGCCTCGGCGGAGGCTTTTCCACTGGTGCCCCGATATGAAAAGCAGGGCATTCGCCGCAAGGTCCATGGCAATTACCTGATCTTTTACCGTGTGGATGTCGATCAGTTGGTTATCGTCCATATCCTGCACGGCGCACGGGATTATGCCGCTATAATCCCTGAAAACTGAGCCGTTCAGTTCAACCCGGCCCGAAAATCATTTCGGGCCGGTGTGAAAAATTACGGGCGATCAGGCCTTGTTGTACTTCGCGTCAACTTCGTTGATCGCGTTGACATTGCCAGCCGAACGGCCACCTTCGTCAAAGGTTTGCGCGAGGAAGGCGTCGGCAATGGTTTTGGCCACTTCCGAACCAATGACGCGGGCGCCCATGGTGATGATCTGCGCATTGTTGGAGAGTGCTGCGCGTTCCGCCGAATAGGTGTCGTGCGTCAGCGCTGCGCGAATGCCGGGAACCTTGTTGGCCGCGATGCACACGCCGATGCCGGTGCCGCAAACGAGGATGGCGCGATCATAGGTGCCATCGAGAACGGCGGAAGCCACGCGGTCGGAAAGATTGGCGTAGAATGCATCCGCGCCAGCGTCCGTGCGCGAGATTTCCGAAACCTCGAAGCGATCCTTGAGGTGATCGGCCAGAACCTTGGCCAGACCTTCGCCGGCGCTGTCGCCTGCTACTGCTATTTTCATGACGTTACTCCTTATTTGGATGCAATTTTGTTGGCGCACCGGGCCAGAATGTCGAGATAGCCTTCCACGTTCCACGCCGAGCGGCCAATAAACAGGCCGTCAATGTGCGGGCAGGCGATCAGTTCCTCGCAATTGCCCGGATTGACCGAGCCGCCATAAAGGCACGGCACGCGGCGACCGAGCACGCTTTCTGCAACCGCGATGATTTCCGCCTGTCGCGCATCGGCATAGTCGGCGGAAGCCGGGATGCCGTTTTCGCCGATGGCCCAGACCGGCTCATAGGCAAACAGGATTTCAGCCTGCTTCTGGCTGTCGGAAAGTTTGGAAAGCGCGCCGCGCACTTCTTCTTCAAGCACGTGTGCCGCGCGTCCGCTTTCGCGGTCTTCCAGCGTTTCCCCAATGCAGATGAGCGGGATCAGGCCGTGGCGCACAGCGGCCTCGACCTTGAGGCCAACCGTTTCGTTGGTTTCACCGAAATGTTCACGGCGCTCGGAATGACCGAGTTCGACAATATCGAGATTGCAATCCTTGAGCATCAGCGGCGAAATCTCGCCGGTCCATGCACCCTGATCAGCCCAGTGCATGTTCTGCGCGCCAACCTTGACGGAGGTTCCGGACAGGATTTCCTTCACTTCGCGCACGGCGGTAAACGGCGGGATGACAAAGCGCTGGATGTCGGCGGAACGGCCTCCGTCAGCCGCCTTCAGCGCTTCCGCAAAGATGCGGGCTTCGGCCAGCGTCTTGTTCATCTTCCAGCTGGTGCCAATCCAGAATTTGGTCATGCGTAACTGTTCCTAGTCTGCTGCTATTGTCAGTCTGATCCCGGCCTGCTCAAGCTCGTCCAGAACCTCTGCGCCGGGGGATGAATCGGTTATGATCGCGTCGAAATCCGACAGATTGGCCATGACGTGAAGGGCCGGGCGCCCAAACCGCTGGTGATTGACCAGAAGGCAGGTACGGGCTGCGGATGCTGTCATCGCGCGCTTTGTGCGCACCACATTCTCATCCATATGATAGACGAGCTTGCCATTGACTGCGGGCGAGGAAATGAAGGCGATGTCGGCGCTGAGGTGTGACAAGGCGCCTTCCGTCAGAATGCCGAAGAACGCATTGAACTTGGCCGAGAAAACACCGCCAAGCGCGATGAGATTGATCCCGTTCTCGCCCTTCAGCTCATCGATGATGACGGCGTTGTTGGTGATGACGGTGAGCGGGCGCTTTTCCCGCAGCATACCGCCCAGAAGTGCGGCCATGGAACCATCATTGACCATCACGGTCATGCCCGGCTCCACAAGCTCAAGCGCGGCGCGGGCCATCTTCTGCTTGGCTTCGCCGTCCTGCCGCTCGCGGAAGCGGAAATCGCTCTCGAACTGCGTACCCGCGTCGATCGTCGCACCGCCGCGCACCTTGCGCAGCACACCGGTATGTTCCAGCGAATCCAGATCGCGATGAATCGTCATTTTGGAAACGGCAAACCGATCCGCCAGATCGTCGAGATCGACGGCCTGATTTTCGATCAGAAGGTTTATGATCGCCTGTCTTCTGTCGTCGCGCTTCACGCTTTATCCGATCTGTTGGGCGGAACATTATTGCATGAAGTTAGATCACAAAATCACAAAAAAATCCACGGCAAAAATGTGATTTTGTTATTTTCCGTTCGGTCGTCCGACAAGCGCCTTTGCTGTCCGCTCATCGGTGATGAGGCCGTAAAGACGCCCGCTTTTCAGCACGGCGCGAATGGCGTCCGCCTTGGAAAGGCCGCCCGCAAGGCCCACGATACGGCTCATATCCGCGTTTTCCACGGAAGCCGCGATGGTACGGGCCGTCAGTGCGGTTTCAAGGCGCTGGCCGTTGGCATCGAAAAAATGGCCGAGCATTTCGCCAACACCGCCGAGGCTGGCGATCTCTTCCACTTCGGCCAGTTCTATCATGCCGGATGTGACAAGCTGCGCCTGCGCATCGACTGTGCCGATGCCGACGATTTTCAGTTCGGCCTGGCAACCCATGTCGAAAACCGTGGTGACGCCGCGCTGCGCGAGCAGCACTTCGCGGTCTTCCGCTGTGTTGGCGAAGAAGGGCACCGGCATCACATAAGCGGGCATTCCGGTTTTTTCCGCGATGCGGTGCATCACATCATGCGGGTTGGCGGCGAAATTGCGCGTCAGTCCGCCGAGCAGCGAGACGAAACGCAGATCATTGGCGACGACACGCGGCATATAGCTGACCGCTGCCGAAAGTGTGCGGCCATGGCCGATGCCGATGACCTCATGATCGCCATGCTCGATTTCGCGGCGCATGAAATTCGCGCCCGCATGGCCGAGCGCCATCAGCGGCAGGCCCTCCTCACCAATGTCGGGCGCAACCTCGCAATAGTCGAGGTCGTACATATCGGCGAGGCGGTTTTCGAGGTCGATGCATTCGGTGATGTCGCCGTCGATACTGACCTTCACCGCGCCATCGGCAACAGCCTTGGCAATGAGACGGTGGGCTTTCACCGAAGGCAGGCCAAGGCGCTTGGCAACGGCAGACTGGGTCATGCCCGCCACGAAATGAAGCCAGGCGGCGCGAAGCGCCAGAGAATCGTCTGCATCTGCCATTATAGAAAGCGTTCCCGTCTTGATTTCCCTATATCTTCAAGTCCTTAGCGCCAGTGTCAATGTGCGGAGCCCAGAAAGCCACACTTTCCGCAATCTGCGGAATGACTTCACGGTCGTTCGGCTCGCGCTCCTTGAACGAAAGTTCGAGGCAGATTTCATTATCCACCGCGCCGCCTTCGGCAAAAGCTTTCAAAAGCGGTTCCGGCTGGATGCGTCCCTTGGCATTGAATGCGGCAGTGAATGGACGATGCCCGCCCTTGTCCATCAGGCTTTGCTTGATGTGAATGATGGGTGAGACTTTCGGCACGGCGCGCGCCCAGGCGTAAGGATCGAAATCGTCCGGATTGGCGGACGTCACATCGCCGTGGTCGATATCGGCCATCATCCACATCGGAATTGCCATGTCGGCAGCACTGAGGCGATCCTGAAGTTTCATGCATTCGGCAATCGTTTCGCCAAATTCGCGCCCGACGCTCATCGGCTCCCAGAACACATAGTCGAGACCGGCACGGCTCGCATGTTCGGCGACTTCCGCCCAGCAATCGATGGCGACCTTGACAAGCTCTTCGCGGCGCGCCGGATCGTCGAAATCCTTATAGGTGAAGATCGCAAACTGCGTGCCGACGGACTTGCCGCCGAGATCGCCGATGATATCGGCAAAAGTCTTGAACCAGTCGATATAATAGCGACGCACTTCTGCGTCGGGATGGCCGAAATGGTTGAGGCGGCCATAGGGGCCAGTCATGCCCGAAGTGACCCGGACGCCGGTGCGCTGTAAGGCCTTGTCCATGTCGCGGGTGAGGCGGCGGATGGTTGAAGCCTGCCAGCTTGGATTGATGAATTCATGCGTAAGCTGGAGGTCACGCAGGCGCAGGTCGCGGGCAACCGTTTCGATCAGGTCATCCGGTTCGGCAAAGCGGTTGACCAGCGGATTGGTGTTAAGCGAAAGCGTAAGGGCCATGTCGTCCTCAAGCAACTAGATTGGCGTTGTCGAACCATTCCACAAAGGCGGCGCGTTCGGCTTCGGTCAGGTGTAGGTAATGCTTGGTGCGGCGATAGAGAATGTCTTCCGCCGTCTTCGCCCATTCCTTTGCCACGAGATAACGCACCTCCGCCTCGTGGAAATCGCCGCCGAAATGACGGCCAAGCCCTTCGAGATTCTGTGCGCCAGCCACCACGTCCTTCGTGCGTGCGCCATAGAGACGGCCATAATGATGGACGAGCGTGCGCGGCATCCACGGATAGGTGTCGCGCAAACTATTGGCGAAGGTTTCATAATCGGCATTGGCGATTTCGCCGCCCGGAAGCGGTGCGTCATGCGTCCAGTCGCCGCCCATTTGCGGGAAGATGTGCTTGAGGCGATGCATCCCGCGCTCCGCCAGTTCGCGGAAGGTGGTGATCTTGCCGCCAAAGACGTTGAGCAGCGGTGCGCCGCCGGTTTCATCGAGGTCGAAGACGTAATCGCGGGTGACGGCGGAAGGGTTGCCCTTGCCATCGTCGAACAGCGGGCGCACGCCGGAGAAGGAGTGCAGCACGTCTTCGCGCCGGAGCTTTTCCTTGAAATAGCGGTTCACTGCAGTCAGCAGATATTCGATTTCCTTCTCATCCGCTGCAACGTCTTCCGCCCGGCCTTCATAGGCAATGTCGGTGGTGCCGATCAGCGCCTTGTCGCCCTCATAAGGATTGATGAAGATCACGCGCTTGTCGTGGTTCTGGACGAGATAGGCATTGGCGCCCGACCAGAATTTCGGAACGATGATGTGGCTGCCCTTGACGAGACGCACATTGCGCGAGGAGTTGGAGCCGGCGACATTGTGGATGACATCTGTAACCCATGGTCCGGCGCAATTGACGACGCAGCGCGCGCGGAATGTACGGGTTTCGCCGGTGTCGCGGTTTTTTGTTTCCACGGTCCAGCCGCCATTCTCGCGGCGTGCGGAGACGACCGGCGTGCGGGTGAGGATGGTTGCGCCCTTTTCGGCGGCACCCACCGCATTGAGCGCCACGAGACGGGCATCATCGACCCAGCAGTCGGAATATTCAAAACCCTTGGTGTACTGGTCGAGGATCGGCGTGCCTTCCGGGTCACGGCGCAGATCGAGCGTGCGCGTGCCGGGAAGCTTCTTGCGGCCGCCGAGATGGTCATAGAGAAACAGGCCGAGCCGCACCAGCCAGGCCGGGCGGTCCTGTGGGCTGTGCGGCAGCACGAAGCGCATCGGCCAGATGATGTGCGGAGCGGCGTTCAAAAGGACTTCGCGTTCGATCAGCGCTTCACGCACAAGGCGGAACTCATAATATTCGAGATAGCGCAAACCGCCATGCACCAGCTTGCCCGACCGCGATGATGTGCCTTGGGCCAGATCGTCCTTTTCCGCCAGCACGACCTTGAGGCCGCGCCCGGCAGCGTCGCGGGCCACGCCCGCGCCGTTGATGCCGCCGCCGATTACAAACAGGTCGCAGGTTTCCGGTTCAGCCATTTCAATGTTTCCTTATTTGCCGGAAGCGAGTTTGTCCCAGACCGGCGCAAGAGCCAGCCGCGCTTCCCGATAGGCAACGAAAAGTTCTTCATAATGCCGTGCACGTGCCGCATCCGGCGCTTCGCTTGCGCCCAAAAGCGGCTCCACCCATTCGGCGATGCAGTCGTCCATGCTTGGATAGGCACCGATGGCCACCGCAGCCATCATGGCGGCACCGGCAGCGCCTGCCTCCTCGCGGGCCGAAACGCGCACCGGGGCATTGACCGCTGCGGCAAGGGTGCTGCGCAGCGCTTTTGAGCGCGCCGCGCCGCCAGTAATGCGCAGTTCGGCGGGCATTTCACCCATGGCGGCGTAGCAATCGCGCGTCGCCATGCCGAGCCCTTCCACGACCGAACGCACCAGTTCCGGGAAACGGTCGCGGCTGGAAAGGCCGATGAACCCGGCGCGCGCATCGGCATTCACAAAGGGGCCGCGCTCGCCAGCTTCCGAAATGTAAGGGTGATAGAGGATCGCGCCGGGACGGCTGGCATTGAACCAGCCGTCGAGGCGCGGAATGAGGTCGCCAAGCGAAACCGGCTTGTCCGGCGTCGACATGAGATCGGCTGCGACCTGCAATATCCAGTCGATATTGATGGTTGCGCCCATATTGGTCTGCACCTGCGTGACAATGCCGGTAATCGGCAGCGCGATGACGTAGCCGGTGCCTTCCTTGTTCAGATGAATATCGGCGACCGGCTTTGCGCGCATGTGCACGCCTGTGGAACCGATGGTCGAGCATCCCGCGCCCGCCGTGCCGCCGCGAACACCCGCACCGAGCGCTGTCATGGCCATATCCACATAGGCAAGACTCACCGGCGTTCCTGCCCGCAAACCTGTTGCAGCTGCCGCTTCGGGGGAAAGCGGATGCTGCACTTGCGTCCCGTCGATGATCTCCGGCAGCAATCCGCGGCGTTTCGTCAGGCCGAGCGCGTCGATGACGACATCGTCATACTGACGATTGCGGAAATTGCCGAAGGTGAAGCTTGCTTCCGAGGGATCGGTGGCGCGAACGCCGGTGAGATTGAGATAGAGCCAGTCCTTGCAGTGAAGGGCGACCTCTGCATTGTCGAGCAGTTCCGGCGCGATTGTGTCCATATGCGCCATCTGCGCGCCCTGCTGGCAGGTATTCAGCCCGGTTCCGGTCGCTTCAAAGCGCGCGCGGTTCATGGGGCCAGCGGCAAGCCGCGTGACGGTCGTTGCCGCGCGGGCATCGAGCCACAACCAGGCATCGCCAACCGGCTGGTTGTCGCGACCGACAAGCCAGGTTCCGTCACCCTGTCCGGTGACGGCAATCGCGGCGGTGCGTTGGCCAAGGCCCGGCAGCTTGGCGCCAAGATCGCGCAAGGCGCGCGCGCAGTCATGCCATGTCTGGGAAAGTGATTGCGTGACGGCGCCATGGTCGCCGGTATCGTATTTGTTGCGAACGGCTGCAGACTCGATCTGACGTCCGCTGAGATCGAAAGCGACTGCCTTGAGCACGGAAGTGCCCGCGTCGATCCCGATGATGATGTCACCTTTCTCACGCATGGCGGATATGTGCTTTCATTGACATTTGGATTCCTCCCGCGACTGAAAATACGTCGCTCCCAGCCCCGTTTATAATGAAGTCGGGCAATGGCGTATGCCGGAGATAACATAACGCTATCAGCTTGTCTGTAAAATTTTCGAGAGAGCGAATTTTTTTTCACCAAAGAGTGATTGTGGGGAAAATCGCTATGCGTTCAAGCGCGTGCCTGGTTTCGTTTTCTTCAATCCATCGTCTTTTATTATCCGCTGAATTGTCCTCAATATACTGAAAACAAACGATAAAAATTGCAATTTCAATTGGTGTCCGGTTTGGCTTTTCTGGAAAACAGTGCACTGTGAATAGCACGTGCAGTAGCGAATTATGTAGTGGATTTCACTAGTCCGTGATCGGGATTCGGCGTGAAATTGTGCTAATTCACCGGTGTTTCGAAAACATCCGATTGACAGCTTTCGAGCTTTATAACATCATTATTGGAGTTAATAACACGCCGCTATCATAAGTTCCGATTGCGGCGCATCTGTTTCCAGGATGCACGGAGGAGCGGGGCCCTGGAATTCATGTGGAGGCTATCATGATCACGTCCGTCGCATCCTGCACCGCTTTGGCGGAGGCTTTCGCCTATCCGGCAAGCCCGATGGGTTTGGTCGAGGGTGGTCTCCAGGCGGTTTAATACAGCCGCATCATCCGTTTCCATAACGACAATCCGGCAGAATTGCTGAAGGCGTTTGATAATGAGTGCACAAACCAGTCAAGTTTCACAAAAACCCGCCAGGCTGAGCCGCGCCGTCGTCTGGAGCGTGATCGCTGCGGTTGTGGTTGTCGGTGCGATTGCTTTCGACACGAAGGTCGTGAAGATCGGGTCTGATTCCGATGTGCGCCAGCAGGCTTTCTCTCCCGATGCCTATGGCGCTTCCGAATTTCCCAAGGTGAAGGCCAGCGTTGAGCAGCGTGCCGTGGATGCTGTTGAAGTTGGAACGGCTCTTGCCGCCGACAAGGCAGCAGCCGGAAAGAAATATGGCGTGGGCGACGTCAATCCGGTTGTCCCGGTCAAGTTCACGGGTACGGTGGAAGAGCGCAAGTCCAACTACAATATCGTGAAGGTCGACGGCCTGCCTGAAGGCATGGTTATCCGTGTCCAGACCGGCCCTGCCGTCAACGGCACCGATCTGCGCGATGCGACCGGCGAAATCCAGTTCGGCCAGTTCAAGAACCAAATCGAATACCAGAATGCCGGTTCTGCCCTGAACAACGAGATGAAGAAACAGGTGCTTTCGGGCGTCGATGTCGAGAATCTCACCGGCAAGACCATATCGGTGGTCGGCGTGTTCAAGGTCGTCAATCCGAAGAACTGGCTCGTCACGCCGGTAGGGCTTGAAGTCAAATGAGCACGGCTTCCAAAATCGAAGGCAAAAACGGCGATGTCGTTCTTGCCGCGCATAACGTTGCCAAATCCTACGGTCGCATTCATGCCTTGAAGGGCGTGAATTTCGAAATTCGCCGTGGTCAGGTCACGACGCTTTTCGGTGAAAACGGTGCTGGCAAATCGACGTTGATGAAAGTGCTTTCGGGCGTCATCCAGCCGACCTCCGGCACGATCATTCTTGACGGCGAGCCGGTGACGTTCAATTCGTCCACCGAAGCGCGCGATCTCGGCATCTCGATCATCCATCAGGAATTGAGCCTCGCACCCAATATGAACGTGCGCGACAACATCTTCATGGGACGTGAAATCCGCACCGCCACCGGCGTCGATTTCGCCGAGGAAGAACGGCTGACGCGTGAGCTTCTGAAGGAACTGGAAGAAGACATCGACCCGCTGACGCCGGTCGAGGAACTTCGTCTCGGCCAGCAGCAGGTCGTTGAAATCGCCCGCGCTCTTTCGGTCAATTCGCGCATTCTCATCATGGACGAGCCGACATCGGCGCTCAGCGCCTCGGAAGTCGAGGTTCTGTTCAAGGTGATCCGCGATCTGACGGCGCGCGGCGTCGCCATCGTCTATATTTCGCATCATCTGGAAGAAGCCTTGCAGATCACCGATCATGCGGTGGTGCTGCGCGACGGAACCATGACGGCCTATGCGCCGCGCGCGGAAATCGATCTGGAATGGATCGTGCGCAACATGGTCGGCGAGAACTTCGATCTCGGCTCGCCGCCGACCGGCTATGACTGGGGCGATGTTGCGCTTTCGGTTGAGAACCTGACCGTTCCCGATCCGGCTGGCGCGGGTTTCTCGCTGGTCGACCGCATGTCACTCAATGTGCGTGCGGGCGAAATCGTCTGCATTTACGGTCTCATGGGTGCCGGTCGTACGGAGCTTCTGGAAACGGTTGCCGGTCGTCTCAGGGCAAGCGGCGGACGCATTCTGCTGAAAGGGCAGGATATTTCCGGTCTCACCATCGCTGAACGTATCGAAAAGGGACTCGTGTTGGTGCCGGAAGATCGCCAGCGCGACGGTCTCGTTCAGACGATGACGGTCGGCAAGAACCTGTCGCTCGCCAGCATTGCCGAAATGACCAAGGGTCTTTTCACATCGCGCAAGCGCGAAAAGCAGATTGTCGATCAGTCGATCAGGAATGTGCACATCAAGACGGACGGCGGCGAAGCCGCAATCGGTTCGCTCTCCGGCGGCAACCAGCAGAAGGTTGTGATCGGCAAGATGCTGGCAACCGAGCCGGAGGTCATCCTGCTCGATGAGCCGAGCCGCGGCATCGACATTGGCGCAAAAGCGGAAGTGTTCAAGCTTCTGGCCGAAAAGGCAAAGCAGGGGCTGGCCGTGGTCTACACGACTTCGGAAGTCGGCGAATGCCTCAGCATCGCGCATCGTATCATCGTCATGCACCGTGGACGCATCTCCGCCGAATTCGGATCGGACGTGTCCAAGGAGAAGATCATGGCCGCCTCGGGCGAAGCCATGGTCGGTCACTAAAATAGTTATGGAGCACTGATAGAATGTCAGTCACGAGCACCAACAAAGAAACAGCGGCTCCGAACGGCGCGAAGCGAAAACCCGGCATCGTGCATCTGCTGCTCGAAGGTCGTGCATTCTTTGCGCTGATCGCGATCATCGCCGTCTTCTCGTTCCTTTCGCCTTATTATTTCACGGTCGGCAACTTCCTCATCATGTCGTCGCATGTGGCCATTTTCGGCCTTCTCGCGATTGGTATGCTGCTTGTCATCCTCAATGGCGGCATCGATCTTTCCGTTGGCTCCACATTGGGGCTGGCCGGTGTGGTCGCCGGGTTCCTGATGCAGGGTGTGACCTTGCAGGAATTCGGCATCATCCTTTATTTCCCGGTCTGGGCCGTGGTTCTCATTACCTGTGCGCTCGGCGCGTTCGTCGGCGCGGTCAATGGGGTGCTGATCGCCTATCTGCGCGTTCCGGCCTTCGTTGCGACGCTCGGCGTTCTCTATTGCGCGCGCGGCGTGGCGCTTCTCATGACCAATGGCCTGACCTACAACAATCTCGGCGGACGTCCGGAGCTTGGCAATACGGGCTTTGACTGGCTTGGCTTCAACAAGCTGTTCGGCGTGCCGATCGGCGTTCTGGTTCTGGCGGTTCTCGCCATCATCTGCGCCATCGTTCTCAACCGCACCGCATTCGGCCGCTGGCTCTATGCATCGGGCGGTAACGAACGTGCGGCTGAACTGTCCGGCGTTCCGGTCAAGCGCGTCAAGGTGTCGGTCTATGTCATTTCCGGCATCTGCGCAGCCATTGCAGGTCTGGTTCTTTCTTCGCAGCTCACGTCGGCTGGTCCGACGGCAGGCACCACCTACGAACTGACGGCAATTGCTGCCGTGGTTATCGGTGGCGCTGCGCTCACTGGGGGGCGCGGTACTATACAGGGCACGCTTCTCGGCGCTTTCGTGATCGGTTTCCTTTCCGACGGCCTCGTGATTATCGGCGTGTCCTCCTACTGGCAGACCGTCTTTACCGGCGCGGTGATCGTGCTCGCGGTTCTGCTCAACAGCATTCAATACTCCCGGCGATGATCGATAGCGGCTCTGTCCACCGTTCCGGATGGAGCCGCGAAAACAGCCGGGTGTATCGAAAGACTTCCAGGAAGGCACAAGATCTCGAAAACGGCCTGATGGAAATGAGTACCGCCGGGGAACCGGCATAACGCAAACGAAAAATGTTAAGGGAGTGAGACCATGTTCAAGAAGGGAATGCGCGTTCTGTTCGCCGCTGCGGCAGCGTTGCCTCTCATCGCCAGCACCGCTTGGGCCGAAGGACTGATGACGATCATCGTCAACGATCCGTCCAACCCGTACTGGTACACGGAAGGCGAGATCGCCAAGAAGACTGCTGAAGGTCTCGGCTACAAGGCTGTTGTCGGCGGCCACAAGGGCGACACCAACACCGAAAGCAACCTGATCGACACGGCTATCACCAACAAGTCGGTCGCCATCATTCTCGATCCGGCCAATGCGGACGGTTCGGTCGGTGCGGTCAAGCGTGCAATCGCCGCCAACATCCCGGTTTTCCTCGTCAACGCGGAAATCAACCAGGAAGGTCTGGCCAAGGCACAGCTCGTTTCCAACAACGCACAGGGTGCCGCTCTTGGTGCCACCCAGTGGGTCGAAAGCGTTGGCGACAAGGGCAAATATGTCGAGCTGTTCGGTTCACCATCGGACAACAACGCCGCAACGCGCTCGAACGGCTATGAAACCGTTCTATCGCAATATCCCGATCTGGTGAAGGCCGGTCAGGACGTTGCCAACTGGGACCGCACCCAGGGCCATGACAAGATGCAGGCTCTGCTTCAGGCCAATCCGGACATCATCGGCGTCATCTCCGGTAATGACGAAATGGCTCTGGGCGCAATTGCTGCTCTGAAGAAAGCTGGCAAGCTGGATCAGGTGAAGGTCGGTGGTTTCGACGGTTCGCCGGATGCGGTTGCAGCCATCAAGGCGGGTGAACTGCAGTACACCGTTCTGCAGCCGGTTGCCGTGTTCTCGGAAGCTGCCGTCAAGCAGGCCGACAACTTCATCAAGACCGGCAAGACCGGTGTGGATCATGAAAAGCAGCTCTTCGACTGCATTCTGATCACCAAGGACAATGTCGACAAGTACACCTCGCCGTTCGTTCTCGAACAGTAAGGTTTGAAAAGACGCATCCCGGAAGCCAATAGCGCTTTCGGGATGCGTATTCTGGAAGTCCCTCTCCTCAATAAAGTCCCATGCAATCACTCGCTGGATTTTGGGGCTGAAGACCGCGCAATATAAAGCCTATCAGGCGATTCCGAAGCTTTCGGAACGCGCAAGCAAGGGGACAAGTGACAGGCATGGCAGTGAGCAACAAAGCAAGCATTGACAAGCTGATGACGAATGGCCTCACGACGGGGCAGGTGCCGAACGATAGCCGGCATGCGCGTCAGCTGATCCGGCGCCAGCAGATTGCGGAAACTGTAATGGCCGAAGGCTCGATGCGTATCGAGGACCTCACCGAACGGTTCGGCATCAGCCTGATGACAGCGCATCGCGATGTCGATGAACTGGTAAGCCGTGGCTTGTTTCGCAAGTCGCGCGGCATCGTGTCGGCTGCGCCCACAAGCCTGATCGAGGCAAGCGATCTTTATCGCGTCACCCGCCAGTCGGAAGAAAAGAAACTGATCGCTGAAGCTGCAATGCAGTTCGTTGAGCCGGGACAGGCCATTTTCTTCGACGATTCCACCACTGTCCTGCAAATGGTGCCGCATCTGCCGGGCAAGGGACCGCTCACAGTTATTACCAACTCGCTGATCCTGATGAATGAGGTACGTGACATCAAGGATGTGACGCTGCTCGGTCTTGGCGGTCAGCTCTATAACTGGTGCAACGCATTCGTCGGCGGCATGACGATCCATGAAATTCGTCGTCTTCGCGCCGATGTGGCCTTCATTTCGATTGCTGCGATCACTGACGATCTTCTGTTCCACCAGTCGCCGGAAATGGTGGAGACCAAGCGCGCCATGCTGGACTGTGCCGCCAGGCGTATTCTTCTGGCCGATCACACAAAATTCGAGCGCCGGGCGCTGCACAATTTCGGTGCGCTCAGCGACTTCGATGTCGTGATTGTCGACGAAAAAACGCCCTTCGCGCATATCGAGCGCATGGAAGCGCAAGGCATCAACGTGGTGGTTGCCCGCGCTGGAACAGGCGGAAAGCAAGAATAGCCCGCGCATACTTATCAGGAATACGATACATGCCTTCTCTGCTCGGAATCGACAGCGGACTGACCGTCACCAAAGCCGTATTGTTCGATGTTGACGGAACCACCCTTGCCGTTGCCCGCCGCCGCGTGGCGCAATCGCTGCCGCGCCCGCGCCATGTCGAACGCGACATGGATGAATTCTGGAGTGCGACCGCCGATGCGATTGCGGAAGTCATCGCCAAAAGCGGGCGGCCTGCCTCCGATATTCTGGCAATCGCCACCACAGCGCATGGTGATGGCATCTACATGCTCGACAAGGATCGCCGTCCGCTTGGCGCAGGCATATTGTCGCTCGACAGCCGCGCTGTCGATGTTGCGGAGCGCTGGGTCAATAGTCCCGTTGCAGAGCAGGCCATAACCATCACCGGCCAGCTTCCCCATGCATCGGCACCATCGGCCATTCTGGCATGGGTGAAGGAAAACGAACCGGAACGCTATGGCCGCATTGCGCATGTGATCGCCTGCAAGGACTGGCTGCGCTTTTGCCTGACCGGCGATGTCGGCACGGATCGCACGGAAGCCTCGACCTCCTTCACCGATGTCAACACGCAGGAATATTCGAAAGAAGCGCTCGCCCTTTTCGGGCTCGATGCGCTTTGGGATGCCCTACCGCCCATGTCGCGTTCCGATGAAATCGTCGGCAGCGTCTCGGCTGAATGCGCGGAACGTACCGGCCTTATCGCCGGAACGCCGGTTGTTGGCGGCTTGCACGATGTCACCGCTTCAGCGCTTGGCGTCGGCGGGCTTGGCATCGGGACCGTTGCCGTGGTTGCCGGGACCTATTCCATCAACGAAACACTGTCTTCCGAACCGCGTGTCGACAAAAGCTGGTTCTGCCGCAACGGCATTGCGCCGGGCGAATGGAACAATATGTCGATCTCGCCCGCATCGACGGCCAATTATGACTGGTTCCTCGACAGGCTCTGCCCGGCAGAACGGCGCGAGGCGGAAGAAACAGGGCGCTCGATCCATGATATGCTGCGCCCGGAAATCGATGCGGCATTGGCGAAGCCTTCGACAGCGATGTTCCATCCTTATCTTTTCGGATCGCCCTATGGAGCGATGGCAAGCGGCGCCTTCTTCGGTCTGCGCGGCTGGCAGGACCGGGGCGACATGCTGCGCGCCGTATGGGAAGGCATTGCCTTCAATCATCGCATTCATGTCGATTACCTGAAGGACGGGTTTGCAATCTCCGCCGCGCGCCTCACCGGCGGCGTGTCGCGTAGCCCGGCTTTCGCGCAGATGTTTGCCAATGTCCTCGGTATGCCCGTTACCGTCACGGATACGGACGAGGCGGCGGCGTGGGGGGCTGCACTTTGCGCTGGCAAGGGGGCCGGTGTCTTTGCCGATGTCTACAGCGATCCGCGCGATCTCGACGCCATAGGCCGCACCTATGAACCGGATGCAGCGCGAAGCGCGCTTTATGAAAAGCGCTATCAGCTTTTCAAGGAGATCGCATCTGCGCTTGGGCCGGTCTGGCCAAAGATCGAAGCTCTTGCGGATTGAAGGACAAGGCGCGATGCGCCACAGACATAAAGACAGTAAGATGAATGACTTCGCAGGCAAAGCCGGAATGAAAAGCCGCATCGGACAACTGGAAGCCGAGGGCGTGGATGTGCTCATCCTTGGCGCTGGTGTTAATGGTGCGGGGCTTTATCGCGATCTTTGCGAGCAGGGCATAAGCTGCCTCATCGTCGACAAGGCGGATTTCGGTTCCGGCACAAGTGCTGCCCCGTCGCGGCTTATCCATGGCGGCCTGAAATATCTGGAAACCGGCGAGTTCGGGCTTGTGGCCCAGTCCACGCTGGAGCGCAATCTGCTTCTGAAAAATGCGCCGCACAATGTCGAGCCGCTGCCGACTTTCATTCCTGTCTTTTCGTGGACCAAGGGCATCACGGCGGCGCTGCGCACCCTGTTCGGCTCGACGACCGCGCCACGCAGCCGTGGCGCCGTGCTGATCAAGATCGGTCTGGCACTTTACGATTATTTTGGTGCGCGCGAGCGCGTCATGCCGCGTCACCGTTTTCTGCTGAAGGAGACGGCGACGAAGGAAATGCCCTATATCACGCCCGCAATCGTGGCGGGCGGCATCTATCATGATGCGAAGGTCAGCCAGCCGGAACGTCTGGTCTATGAACTTGTTAGCGACGGCTTGCGCGCTAATCCGAAAAGCGCTGCCGCCAATTTCACGACACTGGTTTCCGCTGATAACGGCGTGATCGGTTTTGAAGGACCGGACGGGGAGAAATTCTCGGTCAGGCCGAAGCTCGTCATTAATGCCTCGGGACCTTGGATCGACCGGGTCAATGCCGCGCTCGGCAAGCCGACAAAGATGATCGGCGGCACCAAGGGCTCGCATATCCTCATCGACCATCCCAAGCTGGTGGAAAGCCTGAATGGGCGCATGATCTATTTCGAGGCCGACGACGGACGCATCTGCCTCGTCTACGATTATCACGGTCTGGTGCTGGTGGGGTCCACCGATATTCCATCGGATGATCCGGACAATGTGCGCTGCGACGATCCTGAAACCGATTATTTCATCGACAGTCTGCGTTCGCTGCTGCCCAGCCTGCAATTCGACCGCAGCCAGATTGTCTACACCTATAGCGGCATCCGCCCGCTTCCGGCTTCCAATGCGTCCGAACCGGGCCTCATCAGCCGCGACCATTCCGCGCCCGTCATCGAGGCGGATAGCGAACGGCCATTCGCCATTATTTCACTTGTGGGCGGCAAGTGGACCACATTCCGCGGCTTTGCCGAAGAAGTGGCCGACAAGGTTATGGGCCGTTTCGACAAGACCCGGCGGGTATCGACGCGCAACCTTGCCATTGGCGGCGGTCGGGATTATCCGGCGGATGACCGCGCCCGCAAGGCCTGGGTGACGAAATATGCCACCGAGACACGGCTGCCCGCCGCTCGGGTTGAAACCCTCTTGAAGCGCTATGGCAGCACGGCTCTGCCGATCCTTCGCGCGGAAGCGGGTACGTCAGTCACGATGCTGCCGGATACCGACACGGTCAGCACGACGGAAATCGCATGGATCGCGCGCAACGAGCTTGTCGTGCATCTGGCGGATGTCGTTTTACGGCGCACCACGCTTGCAATCGATGGGGCGCTGACGACCGGAAATCTTGCTGCAATCGCCGATATTCTGGCGCGGGAGCTTGGCTGGGATGATGCGCGCAAGGCGCAGGAAATCGAGGCGGTCAAAACCGAGCTTGAGAAGCGGCATAATGTGATTTTGCAGGCGCGGCCCGCCAAAAGACGCTGACCCCTTGGTGGAGTTGATCTATGGTGCCTTGCCTGCGAACAGGAAAGGAAACGCGCCATGGATATCAAGCGAAACGGAACCGATCCTTCGGGAAAAGGCCCAGCCGACTGGTTTACGGGCAATGTCCGTATCGATCCGCTGTTTTCTCCCAATAATGCCCGGCGCGCTGCAGCTGCGACGGTGACATTCGAGCCCGGCGCCCGCACGGCCTGGCACACGCATCCGCTTGGCCAGACCCTGATTGTGACCGCAGGCCTTGGCCTTGTGCAGCGCGAGGGCGGGCCGATTGAGGAAATCCGGCCCGGCGATGTGGTCTGGTTCGAGCCGGGCGAAAAACACTGGCACGGCGCATCGCCCAATAATGCCATGACCCATATCGCTATTCAGGAACAGCTTGACGGCAAGGTGGTGGATTGGATGGAGCATGTCAGCGACATGCAATATGGCGGGGCGAAGTAAAATCCGCTCCGGTTTTGCGCAGCTTTCAGAAACCGGCACGCGCGATCAATGGTCCAGTCTTGCGCAAAACGCAAAGATGATTGCGCATATTGCGAAGAGATGTTTCCCGTTTCCCCTATCATGTTGTTTCCAATAAAAACAATGGGGAGAAGAGAATGAAGCACCTACTTCTTTTGCTTGCAGCAAGTGTCGCCAGCCTTGCCAGCGTGCATGCGCATGCCGCCGAAAGCGAAACCTGCAAGGCACCCAAATTTTCCGATGTCGGCTGGACCGACATTACTGCGACGACGGCGCTTGCCTCGCTACTGCTTGAAAAAGCCGGATACGAGCCGCAAACGACCATTCTTTCCGTGCCGGTCACTTTCCAGTCGCTGGAAAACGGGCAGATCGATATCTTCCTCGGCAACTGGATGCCGCTTCAGGAAGAAGCGCGCAAACCCTATCTGGACAGAAAGGCGTTTGAGCCGGCAGGCGTCAATCTGGAAGGCGCGAAAATCGGCCTTGCCGCAACGGGCAAGGATCTCGGCATCAGGAACTATGCCGATATCGCCAAGTTCAAGGACGAGCTTGGCGGCAAGATCTACGGTATCGAGGCCGGCAGCAGTGCCAATGCCACGATCCAGTCTATGGTTGAGAAGGACACGTTCGGCCTGAAGGATTTCCAGCTTGCCGAATCCAGCGAGCAGGCCATGCTCTCGCAGGTTCAAAATGCGGTGCGCAAGGACGAACCTATCGTGTTCTTCGCCTGGACGCCGCATCCGATGAATATTCGCTACAAGATTACCTATCTGGAGAATGGCGACAATCTGTTCGGCCCGGATGATGGTGCGGCAACCGTCGAAACTTTGACCCGCAAGGACTATGCAACCGACTGCCCCAATGTCTCTCGCTTTCTGTCGAACCTGAAGTTCAACACGGAGATGGAAAGCACGATGATGAACATGATCCTGAATGACGGCATGGAAGCCAGGGACGCCGTCACGAAATGGATCAAGGAAAACCCGGCGCAGCTTGATGCATGGCTCGATGGCGTGACCACTTTCGACGGCAAACCGGCACTTGCCGTGGTGAAGTCGGGTCTGGGCCTATAAGCTGATTGTTACTGCCGCAGCTTGCTCGGCGATTGACCGAAATGCCGCTTGAAAGCGCGCGACAGCGAACTGATCGACGAAAAACCGGTCTGTTCCGCTGTGTCCGCCATGGAAAGATGTGTATCGAGGATCAACCGCCGGGCCGCTTTGAGCCGGAGCGACAGATAGTAATTGCCTGGAGACTGCCCGATCACATTGGCGAACAGCAATTCAAGGCTGCGCGTCGAAAGGCCGAGCCTGCGGGCGATGCTCGTCACGGGGATCGGGCGGTCGATATGGGTTTCCATGATTTTTATGGCGTCCGCCAGCCGGGGTTCGCGGTTGAGCAGACGGCCAAGGGAAACGAGCGGCTGGGCATCGGAAGCCTGTTTCACCTCATCGTATATATAGAGGCTCGCCACATCCAGCGCGATGGAATAGCCATGGCGGGCGCGAATGAGTGCCAGCATCATGTCGAGCGCTGGCGCCGCCCCTCCGGTCGTCAGAAATGCCCCGTCCCGCACCCAGCGGTCCGATTGCATTTCGATTTCCGGGAAGCCCTGTGAAAATGCTTCCATATCCTCCCAATGTGTGGTCGCTTTGCGTCCGTTGAGCAGTCCCGCCTTTGCCAGCACCCATGATCCGGCCTCCACGCCGACGATAAGCCTCGACTGTCTGGCGGCGTGGCGCAACATGGCGAGAAGCTTCGGCGTCGCATGTTCCAATGCATGAAAGGCGCTGACAATGATCAGAATGTCCTGCGCGCCAGCCTCGAAACGGCCATTGGCCGCAACCTTGAGACCGCTCGATGTAACAGGATCGCTGCCGTCCGGCGACACCACCCGCCAGCGATAAAGCGAGCGACCCGTTACGCGATTGGCGCCGCGCATCGGGTCCAGCGTTGCAGCCAGCGACATCAGCGAACAATCCGGCAGGACCAGCAGGGTAACGCTCAGTTCTTCATCGGAAGGTTCAAAGATCATGCACTTCGCTCTTCGCCAAATCAATTTCGTAAAATGATAATCCCGGCATTTCGCGACCTGTCAAGCTTGGTGAAAATTGAGGGAAACGATCATGCCTTTAAAGCCTGCCCGCGAAATATTCATCACTGCTGCCGTCACCGGTGCCGGAGCCACCACGCACCGCTCGAACAAGGTGCCGATCACGCCGCGCCAGATCGCGGATGCGGCCATTGAAAGTGCCGAAGCAGGTGCCGCCGTCGCGCATATTCATGTGCGCGATCCGGAAACGGGTGAACCATCGCGCAAGCTTGAGCTTTTCCGCGAGGTTGTGGACCACATCCGGGCGTCCGGTGTCGATATCGTGCTGAACCTGACGGCAGGTGTCGGCGGCGATCTGGTCTTTGGATCGGCGGAAGCACCGCTGCCGCCCGATGCCGCCAAGACCGATATGGCGGGCGCGACGGAGCGGCTTGCCCATGTCGCTGAACTCTTGCCGGAAATCTGCACGCTGGATTGCGGCACGATGAATTTCGGTGAAGGCGATTATGTGATGACCAACACGCCCGCCATGCTCAGGGAAATGGCCGGGCAGATACAGCGGCTTGGCGTGCGCCCGGAGATCGAGATTTTCGACACCGGCCATCTGCCGCTTGCCCAATGGCTGCAGCAGCAGGGCCTGCTTGACGATCCGGTTCTGGTGCAATTGTGCATGGGTATTCCATGGGGCGCGCCCGACGATCTGGCGACACTGGTTTCGATCCTCCACAACCTGCCGGATAACTGGATTTTCTCGGCGTTCTCCATCGGCCGCAATCAGTTGCCCTATGCAGCGCTTGCCGTGCTGGCAGGTGGCAATATCCGCGTTGGGCTGGAAGACAACATCTGGCTGGACAAGGGCGTGCTGGCGTCGAATGGCGATCTGGTCGAGCGGGCCAAAGCCATCGCCGTCAATATGGGGACGAAGGTTCTGACGCCTGCCGAAGTCCGCGAAAAACTCAAGCTTACAAAGCGCTGGTGATATCCATGAACAGCCATCCTCCCAAGATTGCCTGTATCGGCAGCGGTGTCATCGGCAGCGGCTGGGCCGCGCGCTTTCTGCTCAACGGTTTCGATGTGGCCGTTTATGATCCGTCGCCCGATGCAAAGGCGACGACCGAACACATTCTCGACAATGCGCGCAAGGCGCTGGCGGCGCTGACCACCGTGCGCCTTCCGCAGGAGGGGCGACTGTCCTTTTCCGCTTCGCTGGCAGAGGCAGTGGCAGGCGCGGTGCTCATTCAGGAAAGCGTGCCTGAACGCCTCGACCTGAAGCTTGCCGTGATGGCGGAGATTGAAGCAGCCTGTGCAGACGATGCGCTGATCGCCTCGTCCACTTCCGGCTTTCTTCCAAGCAAGTTGCAGGCGGGGCTACGCCATCCGGAGCGCCTGCTGATCGCGCATCCCTACAATCCCGTTTACCTGTTGCCGCTGGTTGAACTGGTGCCGGGAGGCAAGACTTCCGTATCGATAATCGAAAGTGCGTCCGCGCTCTACCGCCAGACCGGGATGGAGCCGGTCGTGCTTGAGAAGGAGATCGACGCCTTTGTCGGTGACCGGCTTCTGGAAGCGCTGTGGCGCGAGGCCTTGTGGCTCGTGCGCGACGGTATCGCCACGGTCGAGCAGATCGACGATATCATCCGCTATTCGTTCGGGCTTCGCTGGGCGCAGATGGGGCTGTTCCAGACCTATCGCATTGCCGGTGGTCCGGCAGGCATGCGGCACTTCCTGGCCCAGTTCGGGCCTGCGCTGCAATGGCCATGGACGAAGCTGACAGATGTGCCCGATCTCGATGACAGCCTCATCAACCGTATCGCGGACCAGTCGGACGCGCAGAATGAAGGGCTTTCCATCCGCGATCTGGAGCGGATTCGCGATGAAAATCTGGTCGCCATCATCCGCGCGCTTGCGCAACAGCAAAACGGCAAGGGCTGGGGCGCGGGCGCACTTCTCAATGCCTATACAGCACGGCTCGATGCGGCTGCGGAGCCTTCCGAGGCGGGTTCCGGCCCATTGCGCCTTCTGGACGTGCGCGTGATCCCGGAATGGATCGACTATAACGGCCATATGACCGAACATCGTTATCTCGATGTATTCGGCCAGGCGACGGACAGGTTTCTGGCGCATATCGGTGTGGACGAAGCCTATCTGAAATCCGGTCACAGCTATTATACGGTCGAAACCCACATCATGCATCGCGGCGAGGCCAAGGCAGGCGATGCGCTGCATGTCGAAACGCAGTTGCTCTCCTTCGACGAGAAGCGCGCACATGTCTTTCACAGCCTCCGGCGTGGCGATACGGAAATCGCGAGTGCCGAGCAGATGCTGCTGCATGTCGATAGCAAGGCGGGCAAGGCGGTCGCCGCGAAGGCCGAAATTCTTGCCGCACTTGAGGGGCTTTCCCGCACGCATCGGGAGATGCCGACGCCGATTGCCGTCGGGCGGCATGTCGGCAGACGCGGCTGAACGGTTTCCGGTTCTTTCTCCGAAAATGAAGCGTCGGTTCCCGATCGGCGCTTTTTCTGTCCTTGCTTGACATTTAATCAATCGATTGATTAAATCTTGAAATGAGTACAACGAAACATAACCGCCAGGAGCCGCCATCGGTCGATCAGACACGAATGGCGCTGATCCATGCGGCCTTGCAGCTTTTCGGCTCAAAGGGATTTGACGCCACGTCGACCCGCGAGATTGCCGGTCTGGCCAAGGCGAATATCGGTTCCATTGCCTATCATTTCGGCAATAAGGAAGGGCTGCGACTGGCGGCAGCAGATTATATTGTTGAAACGATACAGGGCATTGCAGGGCAGGCGCTCGGACACCACGGTGTGATCAGTGCACCTGCCGAAACGAAGGAAACTGCCCGTGAGCAACTTGGTCTGGCGCTGGAGCGGATGACCTATTTCATCGTCGCACAGCCGCAATCAGGCGAGATCGTGCAGTTCCTTATGCGGGAACTCGCGCATCCGACGGCGGCGCTCGACCGCATCTATTCCGGGGTATTCGAGCCGACGCATAAAAGGCTTTGTGCCATATGGGAGGTCGCGACGGGTGAACCTGCCGAGAGTGAGGCCACGCGGCTTCTCGTCTTCACCCTGCTGGGGCAGGTTGTTTATTTCCGCATCGGTCGGGAGGCGGTGAAACGGCGCATGGGCTGGCCGACGATGGGCGAGGATGAGGCGGCTGCGGTCGCAGCAATCGCACGCCAGAATCTCATGGCTATTCTTGCAGTGAAGGACGCCGCCAAAGACGGCGAGGTGTTGGCATGAGCATTCTCTGCATTCTTCCTTTCGCCTCTTATCTTTTCGCTGCGTGCAGCGCCCAGCCCCTTGCGGTTGGCTATGTCGAGGGCGAATTCGTGCAGCTTGCACCACTGGAAGTGGCGCAGGTCCAGTCCGTGGCTGTCCGACGTGGTGATCGCGTCGAACCGGGCAAGCCGATAGCAAGGACGGAAGATGCGGATGCGAAGATCGCGGTCGCGCAGGCTGAGGCCGCACTGGCGCAGGCGCGAGCGCAACTGGCGGATTTGCAGGTTGGCAAGCGCCCCGATGAAATTGCCGTTCTGGAAGCGGCCGTCAGGACAGCCAATGCGCAGGCAGACGATGCCCGGCGAACGCTTTTGCGCACGCAGGACCTGACCAGGCGCGGGGTGATGACACAGGCACAGCTCGATGATGCCGCCACCAAGGTCGAAGTGGCTGAGGCCTCGATCAATCAGGCCACAGCCAATCTGGCGGTTGGTCGCTTGCCCGCGCGCCCGGAAGAGATCAAGGCGGCGGAAAATGCCGTCAAGAGCGCCCAAGCGCAGCTGGATTCCGCACGCTGGCATCTGACCAAGCGAACGATTGAAGCACCCGCACCGGGCCGGATCACCGATGTCATCCGCAATCCGGGAGATATTGCGGGTCCGTCCGCACCGGTGCTGACCATGCTGCCGGACGGTGCGGTCAAGCTGAAGGTCTACATACCGGAGGACAAGTTCTCGGCGGTGCGGGTCGGCGATATGCTGTCGGTGCGCTGCGATGGCTGTGCGCCCGGCCTGCAAGCCCGTGTGAGCTATGTTTCGCCCGATCCGGAGTTTACGCCGCCCGTCATCTATTCGCTCGAAACGCGCCAGAAACTTGTCTATCTCGTCGAGGCCCATCCGGTCGATCCCGCATCGCCTCTACAACCCGGCCAGATCGTGGATGTCGATCTGGCTGCGGATTGAGCGGGGGCGGCGATGGTCAACGTCATCGACGTCAAAGGTCTGGTCAAGCGGTTCGGCGATGCTACGGTCGTCGATCATGTGAGCATGTCGGTGGCCGAGGGCGAGATTGTCGGCTTTCTGGGGCCGAACGGTTCGGGCAAGACGACCACCATCCGCATGATGTGCGGGCTGTTGACGCCCGACGAGGGGGAAGGGCAGGTGCTTGGTTTCGATCTTCGCACCGAAGGGCTGAAGATCAAGCGAGAAGTCGGCTACATGACGCAGCGCTTTTCATTCTATGAAGACCTGACCATTGCCGAAAACCTTGAATTCGTTGCACGCCTCTACCGGCTGAAGCCGGTGAAGGAGCATGTGGCGCGCACGCTTGAGGAACTGGGCCTGACGTCACGCGGAGACCAACTGGCGGGCACGCTTTCCGGCGGCTGGAAGCAGCGGCTGGCACTGGCGGCCTGCATCATGCACAAGCCGAAGCTTCTGCTGCTGGATGAGCCGACCGCCGGGGTCGATCCGAAGGCGCGGCGTGATTTCTGGGACGAGATACATCGTCTGGCGGATGGCGGGCTGACTGTGCTCGTCTCAACCCACTACATGGATGAAGCCGAACGGTGCCACCGCATCAGCTATATTTCCTATGGCAAGCTATTGGCGACGGGAACCGTCCGCGATGTCATTGATAAGGCCGGGCTGACGACCTTCATCGTCAACGGTCCAAGGCTTGGCGAAGTGGCGCGGGAACTGGAGAGTGAAGCAGGTGTCGAGCAGGTTGCGCCTTTCGGCGCGACGCTGCATGTCGTGGGGTCGGACAGGAAGAAGCTTGAGGCGGCTCTGGAAAAGATCAGGCATCGTGGGGGCATTACCGTCGAGGCGGGTGAAACCAGCCTTGAGGATGTGTTCATCCAGTTCATGGCCAATGCCCAGGACAATATGTCGAAAGGCAGAAATTCCGGGAGCGGCAAGCCATGAACGGCTGGTTCTCATTCGGGCGTCTAGGCGCAATGCTGGTGAAGGAATTCATCCAGATGCGGCGCGATCGCATCACCTTCGCCATGATGCTGGTCGTTCCGCTGATGCAGCTTTTGCTCTTTGGTTTTGCCATCAACAACGATCCGAAGAGCCTGCCAAGCGCGCTGGTTGTGACCAGTCAGGACCACTATACGCGCGCCATGATTTCCGCGCTGGAAACAACAGGCTATTACCGCTTCGACCATGTGGTGCAAAGTGCGGCGGAAGCCGAGGCGCTGATCGCCAATGGCACGGTTTCCTTCGTGGTGACGATCCCGTCGGATTTTGCAAGGCGTGTCGATGCGGGCGAACAGCCGCAGATACTGATCGAGGCGGATGCGACCGATCCGTCGGTGGCAAGCGGCGCCATTTCCACGCTTGGAACCGTCGCAAGTCAGGCGCTCCTGCGTGAACAGGGCAAGCAGGCTGAGGCTGCAGATGCCGCGCGAAGCCAGCTAGAGGTCATCGTGCATCGGCGTTACAACCCGGAAGGCGTGTCGCAATACAATATCGTTCCCGGTCTTTTGGGTGTCATCCTGCAAATGACGATGGTGATGATGACGGCCATGGCACTGACCCGTGAGACCGAACGCGGCACGATGGAAAACCTGCTTGCTATGCCCGCCACGCCTGCTGAAATCATGCTGGGCAAGGTTCTGCCATTTCTGGTCGTCGGCGGTGTTCAGGTTGTGGTCGTGCTGGTCGCGGCCAAGCTTCTGTTCGGCGTGCCCTTTGTGGGGTCGCTGGCGCTTCTCCTGACTTGCGTGCTGATCTTCGTCCTGTCGCTAGTCCTGCTCGGCTACACGATCTCGACGGCGTCGCGCACGCAGATGCAGGCCATGCAGCTTACCTTCTTCTTCTTCCTGCCATCGCTGATGTTGTCCGGTTTCATGTTCCCGTTTCGGGGTATGCCCGATTGGGCGCAGACGCTGGGCGAGATTTTTCCGCTCACGCATTTTCTGCGGATCGTCCGTGCTGTCATGCTTAAGGGCGCCCACCTCTCCGACATTGCCGGAGAAGTGAACGCCCTCATATTCTTCGTGTTCCTGTTTGCGTCGCTGGCGCTTCTGCGCTTCAGGAGAACGTTGGATTAGCAGGCTGATGGAGCCAGCGCTGTTTTCGGGCGGCGAGACAGCGTGAACAACAGTCCTGCCGCTGCCAGAAGGCCGCCTGCGACCGGAATCGCTGCATAGCCATAGCCTGCGCTGATGACGCCGCCGCCAAGGGCCGCGCCCACCGCATTGCCGAGGTTGAACGCGCCGATATTGATCGATGATGCCAGCCCCGGCGCTTCCGATGCAGCCTGCATCACGCGGGTTTGAACTGGGGGAACGATTGCGAAAGCCGCCGCACCCCAGGCGAGCAGGCCGATTGCCGCACCGATATGGCTTCCCAGCAGAAACGGCAATGCCAGACTGATGATGGCAAGCGCTGCAAGAAATATCCGCGTTGCTCCATTGAGTGACCAGTCTGCGAGGCGCCCGCCGAGCGCGTTGCCAATGGTGAAGCCCACGCCAATGAGAATGAGCGCCAGCGTCACGAAACTTTCCGAAGCGCTGGTAAGGTCTGCCAGTACGGGTGCCACATAGGTGTAGAGCGTGAACATCGCGCCAGCGCCCATGACGGTCGTTGCGAGCGACATCAGCACGGTCGGGCGCATCAGGACGCCAAGCTCACGACGGATGTCGGGCATCTTGCCTGCCTCGCCACGCGGCAGCGAAAGCCAGAGCGCCGAGATGGCGAGCAGGCCCAGAACAGCAGTACCGGCAAATGACATGCGCCAGCCGATCTGCTGGCCAATCCATGTCGCTGCCGGGACGCCGCCGATATTGGCAATCGTCAGGCCCATGAACATGGTGGCAACGGCGCTTGCCCGCTTTTCAGGCGGCACGACACTGGCTGCAACAATGGAACCGAGGCCGAAAAATGCACCGTGATTGAGGCTCGTTACCAAGCGCGCTGCAAGCAGCGTCCAGTAATCCGGTGCGAGAGCCGACAGGATGTTGCCGAGCGTGAATATGCCCATCAGCAGCATCAGGGCCGTGCGTTTGCCGAACCGCCCGAAGGCAAGCGTCATGATCGGTGCGCCGACCATCACGCCGATAGCATAGGCGCTGACCAGAAGACCAGCTGTCGGGATGGAAACGTCAACGCCGTCGGCAATGACCGGCAGCAGACCCATCGGCGCGAATTCTGTGGTGCCGATACCGAAGGCACCGATTGCAAGCGCCAGAAGCGGCCAGTTGAAACCGGCCGCCTTCGTTGCGCTGTCATGAGACTTCATCGTGCTCATCATAGTCTCCGTTATTTGTCCCAGACTGGAGCCAGACCTTCAGGGCTGACCAGTCGTCCATCGGGGCGGGCGAGTCTGGAAATCGCGGTCATGTCTTCTGCGCTGAGCTCAAAGTCGAATATGTCGAAATTTTCAGCGACACGCTCGGGCTTGGCCGTCTTGGAAAGGGCGATAAAGCCACGTTCGATCAGCCAGCGCAGACCGACCTGAGCGGCCGTCTTGCCGTATCGAGCGCCAATGGCCTGCAAGATGGGGTCGCGCGGCACTGCGCCATCAGCCATGCCGTAATAGGCGGTGATGGCAACACCTGCTGCCCTTGCGGCGTCGGCTACGGCGTTCTGGTCGAGATAGGGGTGGACTTCGATCTGGTTGGTGACGATAGGTGCTGCACTGCGAAGGACAGACTCTTTCATCTGCGCGACATTCTGATTGCTCACGCCGATGAAGCGCGTCTTGCCTGCCGCTTGCACAGCGTTCAGCATGTCTATCTGGTCGGCAATAGCCACCTTGTCGGCAGGCCAGTGCAGAAGCAGGAGGTCGACCCGATCCACTTTCAGCTTGTCCAGGCTTTCGTCGACGGATGTACTGAATTTTTCGGGGCTATAATTATCGACCCAGACTTTCGTGGTGAGAAACAGGTCTTCGCGTCGTGCGCCTGCCTTTTCCAGTGCGCGCCCGAGAGCAGCCTCGTTCTGGTAGATCTGCGCTGTGTCGAAATGGCGGAAGCCAGCTTCCAGCGCCGCTGGAACAACGTTTTCCACTTCCGCATCCATCATGCGGAAAACACCGAAGCCGAGCGCGGGTATGGTCGCGCCGTGTGCGTTCACGATTTTCATATTATCTCCTGTCGATTGGCCTTCGGCGTTTCGCGTGAGGAGCGCGAGCTTGGGAGGCTCATGCTTCGGGCCGTCATTTTGTTGATCCTGTACCAAGCAGCTTTCGGTCAGGTTTGATTTCGTGAAGCAGAAATAGGATAATCGCGCGGACTTGAAAATCCGCTCGGAATCCACATTATCTGTGAAACGATTTCACAGATGGAGCGGGCAATGGATAATCGCGTTGGCGAAATGCAGGTTTTTATGCGGGTTGTTGAAACGGGTAGTTTCTCCGAAGCCGCCCGTCTTCTGCGTATGAACCCTTCGACCATCAGCAAGCTCATATCCCGTATCGAAGCAAGGCTCGGCGTGCGGCTTCTGGAACGCTCGTCCCGCCGCCTGTCGCTGACGACCGAGGGACAGATTTATTATGAGCGTAGTCAGGGACTGCTGCGCGATTTCGAGGCAGTCGAACGCGAGCTTTCGCAGGGCTCTGCGAGCACGGGCGGTACTGTGCGCGTCAACGCTTCTGTGGCACTGGGCACGCTGGCTCTGGAACCTTTGCTGCCGGAATTCCTGTCGGCCTATCCGAATATCGTGATCGACTTGTCTCTGTCTGATGAGCTGGTCGACCTTTATCTTGATCGCACCGATGTGGCTTTCCGTATCGGCACCTTGCCCAATTCCAGCATGATGGCGCGCAAGCTTGGTACGGCGCGGCGCAAGATCGTGGCGGCTCCCGCCTATCTGGAACGTTGCGGTACGCCGTTGACCATAGACGACCTTGCCGATCACAATTGCATCGGTTTCAATTTCCGCCGCGCCGCACCCGTCTGGCCGCTGAAGGAAAGCGGTCGCATCGTGGATCGCGCGGTCTACGGTTCACTGCTGGCCAATAACGGGGAAACGGTCCGGCGTATGGCGGTAGCTGGGCTGGGGCTCGCCCGGATTGGCGATTATCACGCGCGGAACGATCTCGCTTCTGGCGCTTTGGTGGAGGTTTTGGCCGAGGCGGTCGAGAACGACATAGAGGAAGTACACGCCGTGTTTCTTGGCGGCGCGCGACTGCCGCAACGAGTCCGTGTTTTCCTTGATTTTGTAGTGCCGCGTCTGCAGGCTTATCTTGCGACTTAATCGGGCCGATTTACTCGAATCATCGGCGATGATCCCCGGAAACGTCGAATTTCCGGCGCAAAACACGTGCTTCATCCAAAATAATTAGGTTTCCGATAGCCTAACGATTTCAGCTCGTTGCTGATATGCGCCCCTATGATCACGGGTTAGTGCTCCGCTTTTGTGTTGACTATTAACATTTCGTTAACCACAGTTTGTTGCAATATGTAACATAGCGTTACATTTCTTGATGTCGAACGAGGTGTGGATTGAGCAAAAACCGGCAGACCAGACAGCAATCCTTGCAGGCAAGGGGGAGGTCTGCCGTGGCTGACATGACGTCGTTCTGGGGGCTGATGCGTGCCTATTGGATTTCCGACCGCTGGAAGGAAGCCTGGGTTCTCACCATCGCAATCTTCCTGATAACGGCCTTCGTGAGCAAGACCACCGTATGGGTGGCCGAGGCCTCGGGCCTGCTCATGAATTCCATTGTCAATGTCAACACTGCGCCTGTTCAGCATCCTCTCATGACTATTGCCGCCAATGCGGGCATTCTCGTGCTGTTGATGCTGGCAAAGGACGTGATGCTGGTCGGCTCTCGCCATTTCCTGTCCACAACGCTGCACCGTAAGTGGCGCAAATGGTTGAACGACCAGTTCTCCACTGCGCTGTTGAACGGCAAGCACACGCATTTCCACCTGCAACAGGGTAGGGGCAAGGATCAGCCTGACAATATCGATCAGCGTCTGCAGGAATCGATCAAGGGCATGACCGGTGGCGCCATCGGCCTCGTCATGGGCATTGTCGGGGTGTTCCTGTCTGCTTTCTTCATCGGCCAGAAGCTGATCGAAATGTCCACGCATGTGGAGGGGCTGGATTTCCTCGGCAGCTATGGCAGCGCCGTTCTGGCCTTTGCTGCAATCGTGATCTATGTCCCGCTCGGAACGCTGATCGCGATCAAGATCGGCAAGCGACTGGAGCGTCTCAATCTCGGCATCCAGAAGGCCGAAGGTTCCTATCGTGGCGAGTGGACGACGCTGCTGCGTCGCAGTTTTCAGATTTCGGCATCCGGCGGCGAGGCCGTCCAGCGGTCGGTCAATGACCGTCTTTACAAGGATGTCGATGGCACCTGGAACCGGCTCAATCGTTTCGATGCCGCCTATCTCGCTTTCTCGCAGGCCTATGGTTTTCTGTCGAACCGTATCGTTGCCTATATTCCGGGTCTTTTGCCCTATATGAGCGGCTCCGTCAGTTTTCGGAACTATGTAACGGGTGCGGAACTCGTCGCGGCAATGATTAATGATTGTTCGTGGTTCATTCAGGTCATGCCGGCAATTGCCAATCTGCGCGCCAATGCGGGCCGTGTGATCGGCCTCGCGCAGGCAATCGAAAATGTTCAGGACCCGACCGAGTTCTACAGCCGATCCGGCATCAACCGCTTTGCTTTCGCTGAGCAGCATCCGCGCTTCGGCCTGTCGGTGCGCAATCTCACCCTCATGCAGGGACCGGACAGCGAAGCACCGTTCCTGCGCTCCGGCGTCATCAATATTCGTTCCGGCGACTGGGTTTATATGCGGGGCGAATCCGGCTCTGGCAAAACCTCCTTCGTCAAGGCGCTGAACGGCCTGTGGCCCTATGGCACCGGCGATATCATCTATCCGCAGAACGCCACCTCGCTTTATGCGACGCAGGAGGCCAAGTTCCCGTCTGTCACGCTGAAACAGCTTGTCAGCCTGCCCGCCGATGAAAGTCTGTTCAGCGATCTTGCTGTTGCTGCGGTGCTGCACGAGGCGGGGTTGGGCGAATTCATCGAGCGCATGAACGACGCCGATGCCGATGGTGCGCCGTGGGATATGGTTCTTTCCGGCGGACAGAAGCAGAAGATCGTGCTGGCGCGCATTCTGTTGCACAAGCCGTCGATCATCTTCCTTGACGAGGCAACAGGCGCCCTCGATCCGACTTCCAAGATGCGCTTCCATGAGGCGCTGAAGACGCGCTGCCCGCAAGCTATCGTCATCAGCATCATGCATGAGGACAAGCTGCCGCTGCTTGAAAACGGCCAAAACGTCTATTCGCATGTGCTGGATATCCGCAACGGCACTGTCTCGCTGCGTCCGGTTCACTTCGATACAATGCCGGATGTGGCTGTTGAAACGCCTCTCATCGCCGCTGAATAAAGCCGTAAGGTTGCAAAAGTCCAAATTTGGACTATATTCTGATCTGGACGATTGGAGGCAGCCATGGCCAGAAGCAATGCGGCGTTGAAGACAGTGATAGGCAAGGGGCCGGATATTCTCGACGCGGCCCGCTTTGCTCCTCATTCACGCAAGAGTTTGAGCGGGCCGGGCCTGCGCACGTTCCTTTCCATTGCCGATCTTTGGGGGCTGGACGAACAGCAGCGGCTCATGGTGCTGGGGCTGCCTTCGAGATCGACCTATTATAATTGGGTGAAGGCGGTGCGTGAACATCGCGACATTACGCTCGATGTGGATGTGCTGATGCGGCTATCCGCCGTGCTCGGCATTCATCAGGCTCTGGGTGTGCTTTACTCGGATGAGAAGGCTGGCATCCGCTGGTTACATACGCCCAATCAGGCTGGGGTCTTCGGCAGTCATCCACCGTTGAGCCTGGTAACAAGCGGCTTGCAGGATGGCTTGCTGACCGTCCGCCGGTTTCTGGATGCGGCGCGCGGCGGCCTTTACATGGAGCCGAACGAACTGGATCGCGAGTTTCGGCCTTATCGCGATGAGGACGTGGTGTTCTCGTGAGGCGCAATCCCGCCCCACAGCCAAGCTATCGCCTGATCCCGTCGCGTTTTCCGCCGATTGGTCTTTTTGACACGGTTGCTACTGCTGCCGATCTGGAAGCGGTGATGGAACTGGCAGGCTGGACGAATGATCGTCTTCTGACTGAGCGATTGCAGCGCCTTCCGCATGAGGAATGGGTGTTTGGCAGGCCCAATTCCAGCATTGTCATGGCGACGTTTCTCCATGTGGCGCCGGGCGGCATGCGCTTCAACGGGCCGGAACTCGGTGCCTGGTATGCGGCGGCGCGGCTCACCACCTCAGTCGTCGAGGTTGCGCACCACATGCGTCGCGAAACCGTTGCAACGCAGCAGGACGGTCTGGTGCGTACGTTTCGGGTCTATACGGCGAAGCTGGAAGAAGAGTTTGTCGATATATGCGGCGAGCAGGCAGGGTTACCCGCTGTCTATGATCCGACGGATTACGCGGCCTCACAGACATTCGGCGAAGAGATGCGCAGGGGAGGTGAGTTTGGAATTCTGTTCGACAGTTTGCGCCACGAAGGCGGCATCAATGCTGTCGCATTTCGCTCCAGCCGGATCGGGCAAGTAACGCAGGGCGATCATTACGAAATCACGGTCGAAAGAGCCTCGCAGCGCATTCAAGCGAAAAAGCTCAATAGTTGAAGAGGCTGGAGACTGAAGAGGCAGTCACTACCGTCCACCTGGATTGTTTCCCCAGAGAATTTCCCGAAAACCGCTTCGCACTTTTCGGGATGCACTCTAACGCTCCAGGTCACACGGCCCACTCCACATCCGTGGTAAAGGCAATCGTCAGCCAACGGTTCGGCCCTTCACCGCCAAGCGCGTCGCCGATTTCATCACGCAAGGCGTCCCACTCCTCAAGTTTTCGTGGTGGGAGATCTTGAGGTACGATGAAATAGAGTTCGATCTGCTTGCCACGACCGACCTTGGCGACATAAGCGCGATATGACAGAAAGCCGTTCCGTTTGACGAACTCTTCCGCAACCGCATCGACATGCTGTTTGAGATCAACGGGCGTAATCAGGAATATGTCGGCCAGTGCCTGCCTGATCGTGCCGATTGGCATGGGAATGATGACAAGACAAACGACCGCGAGAACGGCCGGATCGATATAGGGCGTCACCCAGCCGAGCTCGGTTCCCTCAATCGCGTAGCCGATCGAAAAAGCGACCAAAAGCGCCGCAGTAATCCCACCCGACATGATCCAGGCTTTGGCGTCGAGCGCCACGAAGTCAGATTTCAATGTGCGGTTTGCGCGCATTTCGAACCACGCCATGCCGAGACAGGCGATAAGCGCGAGGACCGCATAGAAAATCGCATAGCTGAATTCAAGTTCGCGTCCGCCATCCATAAGGCTGCCGATTGCGTTGATGAGTGCGTAGATCGCAACGCCGGTGAGCATCATGCCATTGAGGCCCAATACCATTGGCTCAAGATGCCAGAAGCCCATTGTGAAGCGATCGCGCAATTTTCCGCGCGGCTGTTCCGGCAAGGCAGAAAGGGCGATGAGGCGCGAGACGAGAAGGGCGAGCCCGCTCATCGCAGCATCGGCCAGCATGTAAACGCCATCAAACACGATAGAAAACGAGCCGGATAACAGGCCGAAAACGACGCCGAAACCAGCAACCAGGATAGTAACTGCTATGGAAATTTGAAGAATAGATTGTTCACTGCGCAATTTTTACTCCGATATAAACAGCATGCAACGCGGTCTGGTCTCGGATGTGCGTCTCTGCGTCCCGAACCAACTCCGCGTTGCACGCCAAATCTATACCAGTGGTGTGGATCTGACAAATCGCGTCAAATTTTTGGATATTCTTATGCCCATTCCGGCACTCGGGTTGCGGACTCGCGAAGGATCAGTTCGACGGGCCATAATTCATGAATGTCGGTGGCTGCGCGTCCGTCAAGTATGTCCATCACAAGGTCGGCGCAGCGTTTTCCTGCGGCACGCATCGATGAGCGCGTCGCGGTCAGGGACGGTACCATATTGTCGGCACTCAGAAACGAGATGACGTCGTCATGAGCGATGACAGAAATATCCTTGCCGATTGAAAGGCCGAAAGATCGTGCAGCGCGATAAATGCCAAGCGCAGTCATCATTGAACCGGCGACAAATGCCGTCGGTCGTGGATTGCGTTCCAGAAGCTTGTGTGCGAGTCGATAGCCGACCTCATCCGTGAAATCGCCGTGCTCGACAAGGTTCGGATCGAAAGTGATGCCCCTGTTTTCGAGAGCTTTCCGATAACCTTCGTCGCGGTGGAGTGAGAAGGTGAAACCGTAGCGACCGTTTATCATTGCGATATGATGATGCCCGAGATCGAGCAGGTGGGTAGTCGAACGATAAACCGCACCCTCATTGTCGATATCCAGCCAAGCGTGCGGAATGTCGGTATCAGACCGTCCGTGCACGAGAAAAGGCATGCCCAGTTCGTGCAGCATGCGGATGCGCTCGTCATTGGGTTTTGGAGACGTGACGATGATTGCATCAACTCGGTGGCTGGTGGCCAGGCGTCGGCAGAGTTGCACTTCATCATCGGTCCCATTATTGGCAATCGGGCTGACGAGAATGTCGACTTCATCCTGACTAAGCCGTTCCGCCATGCCGCGCATGAATTCGGCGAAGTGAAACTCGCTGTTGCGGCCCATCACAACGCCGATGGCACCGGCACGCCCCGTCACCAGCCTGACCGCATTGACGTTGGGTCGGTAACCGAGGCGGATAGCCTCATCCATGACCCGCTTTCGCGTGCTTTCCGCCACTTCAGGATAGCCGCTCAGTGCCCGGCTGACGGTCGTGGCTGAGAGGCCGAGATGTTTGGCGAATTCACGGAGTTTCATTTGGCTTTCGAACTATACAGGCAGGCAAGGCGGCGGATTATAGCCGCTTCCCTGCGATTAACAATTGGTTGGTCGAATTCTGTGCACCGCTGCAACATATAGGGTGCATGAAATCCAAACCGATTTCAAGTTTGTTTGAATCTCTGATCGAGAATGTTTGAAGAAATATATTTCTGAAGTTTTTATCAACAATGGGTCGACCATATAAGTCATTGAATTATATTACGTTAGAGCTAACTTCATACGAAGTGAAGCGAGGTGATAATCTTCGCCTTGACAGGAATGCGGTCCTCTGCGACCCTCTCTTTATCCAAACCGTTTTCGATTTTATCGAGATGCTTATAAAATGGATGGGAGGAGGGAGCGATGAAGGCTTTTCAGGTTCTGCTTGGGACATGCGTGGCGCTTGGTCTGGCGACAGTGAATGGTCATGCGGTGGAGATTTCCATCGCAGCAAATTCGACGGGCAATAACATCAAGTTCCTGCAGGAACAGGTTGTCAAATTCGAGAAAGATACCGGCAACAAGGTCAATATCGTTTCAATGCCGTCATCGAGCAGCGAGCAGTTCAGCCAATATCGTCTGTGGCTCGCAGCCGGGAACGCCGATATCGATGTCTATCAGACCGATGTGGTATGGGCGCCGCAACTGTCCGATCAGTTCATCGATCTCACGGAAGCGACGAAAGATGTGACGGGCGCGCATTTCCCCTCGATCATCGCCTCTCAGACGGTCAATGGGAAGCTGGTCGCACTGCCGTTTTATACCGACGCACCAGCCCTGTTTTACCGTAAGGATCTGCTCGAAAAATACAACAAGCAGGTTCCCAGGACATGGGATGAGATGACGGCGACCGCCAAGGAAATCATGGACAAGGAGCGGGCTGAAGGAAAATCCGATCTGTGGGGTTACGTGTTTCAGGGTAACGCTTATGAAGGTTTGACCTGTAACGCACTTGAATGGGTCAAATCGTCGGGTGGCGGCCAGATCGTCGAGGCTGACGGTACGATTTCCATCAACAACGA
This sequence comes from Brucella oryzae, assembly GCF_041929965.1. Lineage (NCBI taxonomy): Bacteria > Pseudomonadati > Pseudomonadota > Alphaproteobacteria > Hyphomicrobiales > Brucellaceae > Brucella > Brucella oryzae. The sequence continues at coordinate 138,561 of NZ_JBHEEO010000003.1, forward strand.
AAAGGCAGCGGCGGCCATCGATCGCGCCAAGGGCTGGATCGGCACGATCTCGCCGCAGGGCGTGCTTGCCTATCAGGAAGAGGAATCCCGAGGCGTCTGGCAGACCGGCAATGCCGTCTTCATGCGCAACTGGCCCTATGTTTATGCGCTTAGCAACAGTGCCGATAGCGGCGTGAAGGATAAATTCGATGTGGCCCCGCTTCCTTCTGGCGCCGAAGGCGAGCCGCCTGCCTCGACGCTTGGCGGCTGGAACCTTGCCGTTTCCAAATATTCCACCAAGCAGGATGCTGCCATCGCGCTTGTGAAATATCTGGCGTCGCCGGAAGTGCAGAAGGCACAGGCGGTCGAAATCTCGCGCTTGCCGACCATTGAAGCACTTTACGATGACAAGGATGTCATTGCAGCGCAGCCTTTCATGGCCAATTGGAAGCCCATTTTCCAGAATGCCGTGCCGCGCCCATCGGCTGCGACGAAGGTGAAATATAACGAAGTCTCATCAAAATTCTGGACTGCCGTGCACAAGACGCTCTCGGGCAACGGTACTGCGGCGGAGAATCTCGAAATGCTTGAGGTCGAACTGACTGAGCTGGAAGGCTCCGGCTGGTAGGGGACCAATCAAGCCGCGTTCGGGTTGTGCTCCCAAGCCCCAAACGGGCAGCCCGGACGCTTCTTTCTTCCTCAGCAGGACCAAGAGTGGGATCATGAAGGAGACTTCTCTCGATATTTCGGGGAATTCGGCCACAAAAAGCCGGGTTCACTCCGATCTGCGCGCGCAACGTATCCGATCGGCATGGGTGTTTCTCGCGCCCACATTGATTGTGCTGGCGCTGGTGGCAGGCTGGCCGCTGTTCCGGACCATATATTTCAGCTTTACCAATGCATCCTTGACGAGCCTTGGTGCTGCGGAGTTCGTCGGCTTTAACAATTATCTGTCCTGGGTGACGCTCAAGAGCGGACGTACCATCTATCGCGGTCTTCTCGCCGATCCTGCCTGGTGGGGTGCAGTCTGGAACACGATCAGGTTCACTATTCTGTCGGTCAGTCTTGAAACGATCTTTGGATTGATCGTCGCGCTGGTGCTGAACGCAAATTTCCGGGGGCGGGGGCTTGTGCGCGCCGCAATCCTGATCCCGTGGGCAATTCCGACGATTGTGTCGGCCAAGATGTGGGGCTGGATGCTCAATGACCAGTTCGGCATCCTCAATCATATCCTGCTCAATCTTGGTATCATCAGTCAGAAGATAGCCTGGACGGCTAACCCCGACACCGCGATGATCGCAATCCTGATCGTCGATGTCTGGAAGACGACACCTTTCATGGCGCTGCTTATTCTGGCGGGTCTGCAAATGGTGCCATCTGACATTTATGAAGCGGCGAAGATCGACGGTGTGCATCCGCTGAAAGTGTTCTGGCGTGTGACGCTGCCGCTGATTCGTCCGGCGCTGATGGTCGCGATCATCTTCCGTATGCTGGATGCCTTGCGCATCTTCGACCTGATCTATGTGCTGACGCCGAACAACGCGCAGACCAAGACCATGTCGGTTTTCGCGCGCGAAAACCTCTTCGACTTCGACAAATTTGCCTATGGCGCGGCAGCATCGACGATGCTGTTCCTCATCATCGCGGCCATCACCGTGCTCTACATGTTCTTTGGACGCGTGAACATCGCCAGCAGGGGAGAATAGAAGATGCGGTACATAAAGTTAGCTGGCTTCTATCTTCTGGTGGCGATCATCATTCTGGTTGCAGTGTTCCCGTTCTATTATGCGATTATCACCAGTGTGAAATCGGGAACGGCGCTGTTTCAGGTCGATTACTGGCCGACCAATTTCTCGATTGAGAACTATACCAGCGTGCTGATACAGGGCAGCTTCCTTCGCAGTCTCGGCAATTCGCTGCTGGTGGCTACAGTGGTCGTGGCGATCTCACTGCTGCTGGCGGTGACAGCGGCATATGCGCTGGCGCGTGTGAAATTTCGTGGTCGCGGACTGTTACTGCTCACCATTCTTTCGGTGTCGATGTTCCCGCAGATCGCCGTTCTGGCAGGCTTGTTCGAGCTGATCCGCTTCCTCGGCATCTTCAACACGCCGCTGGCACTGATCTTTTCCTATATGATCTTCACGCTGCCTTTCACAGTCTGGGTACTCACTACCTTCATGCGCGATCTGCCTATAGAGATCGAAGAAGCAGCCATCGTGGACGGCGCATCGCCATGGGTCATCATCACGCGGGTTTTCATGCCGCTCATGTGGCCCGCACTGGTGACGACGGGTCTGCTTGCCTTCATTTCGGCATGGAACGAGTTCCTGTTCGCGCTCACCTTCACCTCTTCGGGCAGCCAGCGCACCGTGCCTGTGGCTATCGCGCTTCTGTCCGGCAACAGTCAGTTTGAAATCCCCTGGGGCAATATCATGGCGGCTTCGGTCGTCGTTACGGTTCCCCTTGTCATCCTCGTGCTCATCTTCCAGCGGCGGATCGTGTCCGGTCTGACGGCAGGCGGCGTCAAGGGCTAGGAGTTTTATACATGGCAGAACTTCAGTTGCGCGATGTGCGCAAGTCTTTCGGCAACTTCGATGTCATCAAGGGCGTGGATATGGATATCCGGCCCGGCGAGTTCATGGTCTTCGTTGGCCCTTCCGGTTGCGGAAAGTCCACGCTGTTGCGCCTCATTGCGGGCTTGGAAGAAATTTCATCGGGAAGCCTCGCCATCGATGGAACAGTGGTCAACAGTTTCGCGCCGTCGAAGCGCGGCATCGCCATGGTGTTTCAGTCCTATGCGCTTTATCCGCATATGACGGTCTATGAGAACATGGCCTTTGGCATGCAGCTTGCGGGCAAGAGCAAGGATGAATGCAAAAGCCGCATTCACAAGGCCGCGGAGATGCTGCAGCTGACGCCCTATCTTGAGCGCCTGCCACGCCAGCTTTCCGGTGGGCAGCGGCAGCGCGTCGCGATTGGCCGCGCCATAGTGCGTGATCCGAAAGTGTTCCTCTTCGATGAACCCTTGTCCAACCTCGATGCGGCACTACGTGTGGCTACAAGGCTTGAGATCGCCAAGCTCCACCAGAGCATGGAAGACACCACCATGATCTATGTCACACACGATCAGGTGGAGGCGATGACGCTGGCCGACCGCATCTGCGTGCTGCGCGACGGACGGGTGGAGCAGATCGGAACGCCGCTTGAGCTTTACGAAAAGCCGAATTCACTTTTCGTCGCCGGATTCATCGGGTCACCGAAGATGAATTTCCTGACCGGCAGATATAGTGAGCCTTTTGGCGCGCATACGGTGGGCCTGCGTCCCGAACACCTCGCCATCGCGCCCGACGGAGGCCATTGGACCGGTCAGGTAATCCACACCGAAATCCTCGGTTCCGATACCTATGTCTATATCGATCTTGGTCTGGAGGAGCCGCTGGTGGTTCGCGAAAGTGGGGTAGCATCGCGCAGGTCAGGCGAGACGCTCTCGGTTTCCCCGACAGGGGAAAATATTCATCGTTTCGATGAAAAAGGCCGCGCTGTTTGACGCCGACCTCCCAAGCCTCGAGCATGATCCGACCGGAGCGAAACGAGGATCGATAAGATTATGCTTGAAATAGAAGAAGTTAGGGCGCCGATCCGATCCAATCAGATCAAAACGCGCTTTAACGGCACATGAGACAAATGGGCCGCGATGCCCGCAGCAAGGAGAATACTCGTGCCTATTCGTACCATCGTCTGGGGTGAAAACATTCACGAGCAGATCAATGAAACAGTGCGTTCGGTCTATCCGAACGGTATGCACAACACGATTGCCGAGGCGCTGAATGAGGACAGCGCAATCGAAGCGACGACTGCCACCTTGCAGGAACCGGAACATGGCTTGCCAGAAGCGCGCCTTGCTGAGACCGATGTGTTGGTCTGGTGGGGTCATAAGGATCATGGCGCGGTCAGCGATGCAGTGGTGGAGCGCGTGGCCCGACGTGTCTTCGAGGGGATGGGCCTTATCGTACTCCATTCCGGGCATTTCTCCAAAATCTTCAAGCGACTTATGGGAACGCCCTGCGCGCTGAAATGGCGTGAAGCGGGTGAGCGTGAACGGTTATGGGTGGTCAATCGCGGTCATCCGATCACGCAGGGGCTGGACGAGAATTTCGTGCTCGAGAACGAGGAAATGTATGGGGAACAGTTCTCCGTGCCTGAACCGCTCGAAACGGTTTTCATTTCGTGGTTTGCGGGTGGCGAAGTCTTCCGCTCGGGCATGACCTGGCGGCGCGGCGCGGGCAATGTATTTTACTTTCGGCCCGGCCATGAGACTTATCCCACCTATCACGACGCGAATGTGCGAACGGTTCTGCGCAATTCAGTCAAATGGGCTTACAATCCGCAAGCAGCATGGACAGGCATTCATACCGCCCCGAATGTACCCGTCGAGATGGCGCTGGAGCCGATCGTGGAGCGCGGGCCGAAATTGCACAAGGCCGGTGAGGCCGGTTATCGCTGAGGTGCATCATGCGTCTTCTTATTCTTGGAACAGGCGGCATGGCGAAAAACCATGCCGAAGCCTTCAAGGCCATCGAGGGCGTGGAGGTCGTGGCGGCTTGCGATGTTTCGGCGGTGCGCGTCGATGCGTTTTCAGAAAACCACGACATTCACAATCGTTTCACGCGGCTGGAGGATGCGCTGGAGTGGGATCGCTTCGATGCGGTTGCCAATGTGACCCCGGATGCCATCCATCATCCCACCACTCTGGCGCTGGTTGGCGCAGGCAAGCATGTCTTTTGTGAAAAGCCGCTGGCTGAAAGCTACGAGAAGGCTGCAGAAATGGCGGACGCTGCCGAGCAGGCGGGCGTGGTCAATATGGTCAACCTCACCTATCGCAATGTTGCGCCCTTGCAGAAGGCGCGCGAAATGGTAATGGCGGGTGAGATTGGTCAGGTGCGCCATTTCGAGGCGTCCTATCTGCAAAGCTGGTTGGTCTCGAAGACCTGGGGCGATTGGAAAACGGAGAGCAAGTGGCTCTGGCGACTTTCCACCCGGCACGGCTCCAATGGCGTTCTGGGCGATGTGGGTATCCATATTCTTGACTTCGCTACCTATGCCATCGGCAGCGATGTGGAGCGTGCGTCGGCGCGCCTCAAGACTTTCGAGAAGGCGGAAAACAACCATATCGGCGAATATGTGCTGGATGCCAATGACAGCTTCGTCATGATGGCGGAATATGCCAATGGCGCACTGGGTGTCATCCATGCAAGTCGCTGGGCAACCGGTCATCTGAATGAGCTGCGCCTGCGTATCCATGGCGACAAGGGTGCGCTGGAAATTCTCCACACGCCTACCGGTTCGAGCCTGCGCGGCTCCATCGGCGAGGATATTGAAACGCCGGTCTGGCGGGATATCGATGCGGGTACGGTAGAGACAAATTACCAGCGTTTTGCGCGTGCCGTGACCGATGTTGCGGAACTGGAACCGAGCTTCCGTCACGCCGCAAATCTGCAGCGCGTTCTTGACCATGCGATGAGCGTGGACAAGCCACTGCCGGAAGTGGTGAACGGATAGAACGGAAGCCCTCTCGGTATGACCGGGAGGGCTATCGGCTAGTGGTCTGATTCCGACATTTGAAACGGCATCTCATTCAGACGGGATTCAAATGTCAAATTCAGTCCACTAGCTGTCTTTGGTAAAGGTGTTGTCTACCTCACCACGGAAGAAGTCACGGCCATATATCAAAAGGCACAGGACAACACCGGTCGCAAAAGCCCATGCGGCACCGCGCGTGGCAAGAACTGCACCGACCACACCGGCAATGCCGAGATCGCGCTGGGAACGTGCTTCGAGAATGCCGACCCGGACCGAAACATATCCCTGAATAAGCAAAGTAAGGGCGAGTGCGACACCAAGTATCGGCTGCACCAGGGTGACGATCGGCATCAGGAACAGGCCGGTATTGGTGCCCCAGCGAAATGAGCCTGCGCCGCCGAAGATCGAATGCATTGCCTTCTTTCCTTGCGAAAAACGCTCGGTGATGACCACATGCATAGCTGACCAGAGCGGGCCGCACATGCATACATCCGGTCCAAGAACACTCATTGCAGCATTGCGCCCGCCAAAAATGAGATGCGCCCGGTCTGGGTTGTAGTCCACTTTTTCATCGGGGCGAGCTTCGTCGGCTTCCTTTAGAATGGCACGGCTTTGCAGGACATCGCCGAACACGACGATATAGGCTGCAAGCATGGTCGGGATTGCACTGAGAAACATCGAAAGTGGCGGCAAGCCAAGGCCGAAAACAGTATACTCACGCCAAAGCGTGGTGAAATCCGGACTTGTGATCGACCATTCGAGCTTTGGCCACTGTGCTTCGCCGAAGAGAGGAGCGATAATGACAGCGAGCAGAATAATCGGGAATACGCCGAGCTTTCCGATAATAGCGAGCACCGGATTTCTGTTCTTGATGCGCGCAAAATGGCGGGAAAAGATGACATAAAAACCAAGGCCGACGGCGATGGTGATCGTGAAGGGAAACGTATCGAAACGTCCACCAAGCTGGAAAACCGATATGACTGCGGCAAATCCTGCGCCGACTATAATGCCCGCCTTGATAGCGGCAGGAATGAGTTGCACCACGCGATGCGCCATGCCCGTCGCACCGATAAAAATCGAGAAGATGCCGAGCATCATTTGAAATGCGACCAGCGCATGGACGCGTTCCGGCCCTTCGGGGAATGTGGCGCAATAGGCCATCAAAAGTGGAATAGCAGGCGTGATCCAGCCCGGAACGACAGGGTCGCCCAGAAGATGGTGCGCGAGATAGAACAGCCCGTTCAGCACGACCACCGCAAGGGCAACTTCGAAGGGCATTCCAAGGAGCTCAGTCATGAGCGGGATGGCGGACAGATCCACCGCGCACATAAGCAGACCTTGAAAATAGTCAGGCCATTCGAATTTGTAATGGACGAAAGGCAATCGAATTTTGAACGGTCCGGCAGGCCAATAGGGCTGCTCCTGACCGTCGATGCGTTCAGTGCTCAATTTATTCTCCGGGGACATAAGGACAGACTGCGGAGAAGTGGCAGTCAGCTCACTTCCCCGGCGCCTGATCCGTCAGGTTGTTATGTTTGGTCAGAAAGCTTCGCGATAGAGTGCCAAAGCGTCGGCCTCGGTCACGTCAACCGGGTTATTGCCCAGAAGCCGGGTTTGCAGCATCGCGTCGCGTGCCAGCATTTCGAGGCTGTCCTCCGTCACGCCGACATCGCGTAGGCGACGCGGTGCGCCGGACTTGTTCATCAGCTCTTCCATATAGGTAACGAAGGCCGCCGAGCGCGCTTCCGTGGTGCCTTCCGATTTCTCCAGCAGGAGATCGCCAAGCTCTGCATAAAGCTTGGCTGCGCCCGCCATATTGTAGCGCAGTACCGGTCCCAGCATTAGCGCGTTGGAAAGGCCATGCGGCACATGATAATGACCACCTAGAGGATAGGCCAGTGCATGAACGGCACCGACAGGCGAATTGGAGAAAGCCTGCCCGGCATAATTGGCACCGAGCAGCATTGCCTCGCGGGCATGGCGATCATTGCCATGGCTGCACGCCGTGATCAGATTGGCCGAAAGAAGCTTCAGCGCTTCGCGGGCGAATGCGTCGGAGAGCGGGTTCTTCTTGATGCGGCTCGTATATGCCTCGATCGCATGGACCATGGCGTCGATACCGGTTGCAGCCGTATGAAGGGCAGGCAGACCACAGGTCAGTTCTGCGTCAAGGATAACGAAGTCAGCGTAAAGCTGACGGGCGACCACGCCCATCTTCGTGGTCTCGCCGGTCGTCAGAATGGTGATGTTGGTGACTTCTGATCCGGTTCCAGCCGTGGTTGGAATCTGGACCAATGGAAGACGGCTGCCCTGCACCTTGCCGATACCGTAGAGTTCGGAAAGTTTTTGTTCGGAGACAAGCAGCACTGCTGCGAGCTTGGCGATATCCATGGACGAGCCGCCGCCCAAACCGAGCACGAGGTTGCAACCGGCAGTTTTTGCTTGCTCGACGCAGGCGAACAGCACGGCTTCCGGTGGGTCGGCTACCACATCATCGAAAACGCTGATACCGAAGCCTGCTTTTTCCAGCGAGGCCAGTGCATCGTTAAGGACACCAGCCTTATGGAGCCCCTTGTCCGTCACGATCAGAATCTTGCGTTCGGAAAACCGTTCGCCGAGAATTTCGCCAAGGCGCTTTGCAGCGCTCCATTCGACGAGCATCGAGCCGACCGTATCGAACGAAAATGGCTTGATCTCTGTTGTCATCATTCCACCCTTATCACTTTCACCAGCGCCGAGGTCTCTCATTTCCTCACCGGCACACAACGCTGGGCTTATTCGGGAGACGCTTCTGTCTTGGGAAGGAAGCGCTCTCGTAGTTTTCCGATGCAGCCGATGCACCGGCGGTCCTGAAAGAAAAGTCTTGGGAGAAACCTTTCATTTGTTCAATATATTGAACAATGTTCAAAACTGGATGATCGTTACAGGATAAGAAGCCGGACTGTCAATTTCTCCCTTCGGCTAAGATGTCGAAATCAACTCTTAAAAGCTGTCCGGTGAGGTAGCTCAAAACATAAGTGATTGAAAATGTACCTGTCGTCCGTGTGTTCCACACGACTTTGTGATGCTTCAATCAAAATAACTTGCCGGACTTCGCCCAAGGCTGCGTTTGAACGTTGCGGCGAAAGCGCTTGTGCTTTGGTACCCGCAGTCCAGTGCGACGGTAACAACAGGCATGCCTGCAGCCAAAGCGGGCAGGGCAGCGAGCAATCGTGCCTGTTGTCGCCAGCGACCATAGGTCATTCCGGTTTCACGCTCGAAATGGCGCATGAAACTGCGCCTGCTCATGCCCATTCGACAGGCGGCGGCATCAAGGGTTAGTTCCGTATCGGGCTTCGATTGCAATGCTCCGCAAAGATCGCGGAATCGTTGATCGACGGGCATGGGTAGATTGAGGGGCTCTGCGGGGAGAAAGGTCAGTTCTTCCAACAAAAGTTCACTGATGCGCTGTGTAAGGGACGTGATGGCGCGATCCTGCAAATCAACCAGACGCAGGATCAACTCCCGCAATAAGGGCGAAACTTCCACTACGCCGCAGGACGAGGGGAGAGGCCGGGCAGCGTCGGGACGGACAAAGATAGTGCGAAACTGAACCGGTCCGTGGCTGCGCGTTGCATGTTCCACCATCGAAGGTACCCATACCGCGCGGTTGGGCGGTACGACCCATGTGCCATTCTCCGTTGTGACGGATACTACACCGGCGCGCGCATAGATCAATTGCGCATCCTGATGGCGGTGTGGTGGTCCGGCAAAGGCAGCATCATCTTGCGCCAGGGCAGACAGGCCAAGTGCAAGCGGTGGAGGGTAATTCAGCGACATGGGTTGACCCTTTTGCACTCTACAATGACCCGAATGCGCAAGAATGCCAACATCCAATCGTCTATGCTTAGTTAAAGAAGTTCATTTTCCAGAGAGCCAGACATTGCCCGTTTGCGCATGCCTTAAGACATTGGCTTCGACGGAGTTGAACGCTCCGGCCGGCGATGCGCGTCTCGCTTCCGTACTTCTTCTCCTTCGACTTACCGGCGACCGTTGGGCCTGATGGCATCCCGGCGGTCGTAGCCTGCCGTCAATCCCTCCGTTGTCGCAACCGCTGTTCAATACAGCCGAAGGAATTTTATTGTCATGATGCAGAACCCCGATATCAAATACCGCCCCTTCATTTCCCCGATCGAATTGCTGGATCGCCAATGGCCGAACCGGCGTTTGACGCAGGCGCCGCGCTGGGTGTCGACAGACTTGCGCGACGGCAATCAGGCGCTCGCCGATCCGATGGACGGTGAAAAGAAATTGCGTTTCTATCGCATGCTTCTGGAAATCGGTTTCAAGGAAATCGAAGTAGCATTTCCGTCTGCTTCGCAGACAGAGTTCAATTTTGTTCGACGTTTGATCGAAGATAATCTGATACCCGACGATGTGACCATTCAGGTGCTGACGCAATCGCGAGCCGACCTGATTGCACGTACTTTCCAATCCCTGCTCGGTGTGCAACAGGCTATCGTGCATCTTTATAACGCAACCGCACCGCTATTTCGCCGCGTGGTGTTCAAGATGGAAAAAGAGGAAATCATCGATCTGGCGGTCTGTGGTGTCACCGCCATGCTGGAAGAGAGTCGGAAACAGCCCGAGACATGCTGGACTTTCGAATATTCACCCGAAACCTTCTGCTTTACCGAGCCTGACTTTGCGCTGGAAATTTGCGAGCGTGTTCTGGATGTCTGGCAACCAACGCCGGAAAACAAGGCGATCCTGAACCTTCCTGCTACCGTTGAAGTTGCAATGCCAAATGTCTATGCAGACCAGATAGAGTGGTTTTGTCGCAATCTCTCACGCCGCGACAGCGTGATTATAAGCGTGCATCCACATAACGACCGGGGAACGGCGGTTGCCGCGACGGAACAGGCCCTGCTCGCTGGTGCAGACCGTGTTGAAGGTTGCCTGTTCGGCAATGGCGAGCGCACCGGCAATGTCGATCTCGTCACGCTGGCGCTGAATTTTTATACGCAGGGCATCGATCCGGAGCTTTATTTTCCGGAGTTGCGTTCCGTTGTGCGCACGGTCGAACATTGCAATGCCTTGCCGGTTCATCCCCGTCATCCCTATGCTGGGGAGCTGGTTCATACAGCTTTTTCCGGTTCGCATCAGGACGCGATCCGCAAGGGCTTCGCCGCCCATGAAAGCCGCAATGACGGCATATGGGAAATGCCCTATCTGCCCATCGATCCGAAAGATATCGGCGAAACTTATGAAGCCGTTATCCGTGTGAACAGTCAATCGGGCAAGGGAGGTGTGGCGTGGGTGCTGGAGCAGGATCGCGGACTGAAGCTGCCGCGTCCGCTGCAGATCGATTTTAGCCGCCGTGTGCAGGCATTTGCCGACGATACCGGCAAGGAAACGACTGCTGAAATGATCTGGTCGCTGTTTAGCGACATCTATCATATCAACGAGAACGCTGACTTCGAACTGCTGAACTACAGGGAAAGCAAACCGGCGCGTAGTGGGGAGGCACGTGTCTTTGTGGGGCGTATCCGGCATCTCGGCAAGGAAATCGCCATAACCGGGCGCGGCAATGGTTTGATGTCAAGTGCAATCTCGGCATTGCAGACCGGTTGTGGCATCGATCTGGACGTTGTCGACTATCACGAACATGCGTTGAAAAAGGGCGCCTACGCACAAGCTGCCGCCTACATTGAATGCCGGACGCATGACGGACGAAAAATCTTCGGGGTTGGAATCGATAACGACATCGCAACCGCGTCGATACGGGCGGTACTGAGCGCTGCCGCGAACTTCCCACGAGAGGTTTCTAAAAAGTGAGGACGAAAACGCGATTTGCACTTGACCTCAACTAAGGTTGAGGAATTAGAGAGGCATGGCCGATTATCTGGAGTATCGTCCATGCGCTTATCGCTTCTTCTTGTTCCTCTGGCTTTTTCTACCGCCCTTATTGTCTCGACAGCTGCCTTCGGCGATGAAGGCGATGTCGTGGCGGGAGAGAAACTCTTCAAACGATGCTCTGTCTGCCACACGGCAGATGCTGATGAGAGCAAGCGTGGCCCGTCGTTAAAAGGCGTCGTCGGACGCAAGGCCGCTTCCTATCCCGGCTATCCCTATTCGGATGCGATGCGTAAGGCAGCTGCCGAAGGCCTTGTCTGGAACGAAGGCGAACTGAAGAGTTTTCTCAAGAGACCCCAAGCCAAGGTGAAAGGTACCTGGATGGTGTTTGCTGGTCTGACCAAGGACAAGGATCTTGAGAACATGATTGCTTATTTGAAGCAGCATTCCGAGTAGCTGTTTCCAGCCGATGTGGCCGAGCGGGTATCCCGCCGCAAGGCCATGGCCGGTCGGAAACGCTGCGGGGCGTTTCCGACCGGTACTACATAGGTATTCAATCTGAAGGGTTCGCAAGATGTTGAACAGAAACGTGCTGCATATAGATCGCGACCCAATCGGCGCCGTTTCTAAACGAGAATTCGCGGACGCGATGTCGCGGATGGCGGCTACCGTGTCCGTGGTAACGGCGCATGACGCTGGTGAAGCCCACGGCCGCACGGTAACTGCAGTGCTATCGCTTTCGGCGGAACCGCCGATGGTTCTGGTGTCGGTAAAAAGCGATAGCGCGCTGGCTGCGGCAATCATGACTGATGGCGGTTTCTCGCTTGCCATGCTCGCAGAGGGCCAGGAAATGATCGGTGATGCCTTTGCAGGCAAGATACCGCATGCGCAACGTTTTCTGATCGGCGTGTGGGGCGAGTGGCCGTCAGGCAGACCGCATCTCTTTGGCGCTTCGGCCGCTATCGATTGTGAATTGGCGGGCAGCGTTCCAATTGCGGATCATACGCTCTTTGCCGGGCTGGTAACGAACACCGATCTGCCTTTGCACTCACGTCCATTGTTGTGGGCGCGTCGCAACTATCGCGCGCTGAGACATGACATGGATTTATGAGATGTCTTGCGTTGTTGTGGGGTAGCAGCCTACACAATCGGCATGATTGAGTTAGACGATATGGAACAATCCGGTCTCAAGAAAAGTCTCACCGTTGGTGACGTTTCGCGGCGTGCTGGCGTGGCTGTTTCGACAGTCCATTTCTATGAAACCAAGGGCCTGATTGAGGGGTGGCGTACAGAGGGAAATCAGCGTCGCTATCACCGTGCTGTGTTGCGCCGCATCGCTATCATCAAGATCGCGCAACGCGCAGGCATCCCTCTGGCGATCATTCGTGAAGCCCTGGCGGATCTTCCGCACGACCACGTCCCGACGGCAGAGGACTGGAAAGGCTTTTCGGAAGCCTGGAAAGATATGCTTCAGGAACGTATCGACAGTCTGATGCAGCTTCGCGATCAGATAACGAGCTGTATCGGTTGCGGTTGTCTCTCGCTTTCCGAATGCCCACTGCGTAATCCCGATGACGTCCTTGGCCAACAGGGTGCCGGTCCCAGAAGGTTGATGGTCAAGACGGACAATCCGATCTGACTTCCCAGCGTCCGAACCGAACCCTCCCGACCGCCATTGCGCTCGTTCGCCGTGGCGGTTTTTCCGTGGATTTGGGCCGAATTTCGGATCGTCCAGAACTCGGTGTTTGCAATGGAAATAGCCTATTGACCTCAATCAAGGTTGAGGTCCTATAAACCGGTCGGCAACAATTCAGTTCATGGAGGCCGACAGTGCAAAGTTCGATCGAAGAGACAATTCCGGCGGGGAATGCAGAACATAAGCCTGCGGGTTGGGGTGAGCTTCTAAGCGGCAAAAATGGCCTTTATGCCTTGGCTTTGGCGGGCGGCGTCACGCTTCATGCCGTGAACATGTATATTGCCACCACAGTCATGCCGAGTGTGGTGCAGGATATTGGCGGCATGGACTTTTATGCCTGGGCCACGACGTTGTTTGTTGTTGCCTCTATCTTGGGTGCCGCGCTCACTGCACGGCTCCTGAAAAGCGCTGGCCCCCGGGGCGCTTATGTGGTCGCGACCCTATTGTTCGCAGCCGGTACACTGATTTCATCCCTTGCCATCAACATGCCGGTCATGTTGGCGGGGCGGAGTGTGCAGGGGCTTGGCGGTGGGTTCCTCTACGCGCTTGCTTATGGTCTTACCCGTGTCGTGCTGCCCGAACGTCTGTGGGGGCGGGCGATAGGCCTCATTTCCGCAATGTTCGGCGTGGCAACGCTGATCGGGCCAGCAATAGGCGGCATCTTTGCCGAATATGGCGCATGGCGTGCTGCCTTCTGGTCCTTGCTGCCTGTTGCGGGTCTTTTCGCCGTGGTCGCGTTTGCGACCTTGCCGCGCTCGAGCTGGGACAAGAATGAACGCGTTTCCATTCCGGTTCTTCAGCTTATCCTGCTGACGGGCGCGGTCCTTGCCGTCTCGGCCGGCAGCCTGTCTCAGGAGACGCTATGGAAGATCGTTGGCCTGGGCGCTGCGATATTCATGATCGCCATCATCGCAGTCGTTGATCGCGACGCCAAGGCACGTCTCCTGCCGCGCCGTTCATTCAGTCTGTCGACCCCGCTGGGGGTGCTCTACCTTACGATCGCGCTTTTGATGCTCAGTATGCAGCCTGAAATCTACGTGCCTTATCTGCTTCAGCACCTTCACGGCCAGTCTCCGCTATGGGCGGGTTATCTGGCGGCACTGATGGCTATCGGCTGGACTATCGCTTCCTTCCTGAGTTCCAAATGGCAGGAGAAAGGTGGCGACAAGCTTGTCGTAGCAGGGCCTATTCTCGCGCTTGCCGGTCTCGTCCTGCTCGCCGTGTTTCTTCCGATCCATGGTAATGGTAACTGGTCGCTGCTCGCGCCCGTTTGCCTTGGGCTCATCCTGATCGGTTTTGGGATCGGCCTTGCCTGGCCAAGCCTTGTCACGCGCGTCTATCAGAGCGCTCCATCGACCGAGCAGGATCTTGCGGCGGGTGGAATGACGACCGTGCAGCTCTTCGCTATCGCCTTCGGAACGGCTTGCGCGGGCATGGTAGCTAATTTTGCGGGTATTGCCGTGCCCGGCGGCGTGGAGGGGGCGGCAAATGCCTCGCTCTGGCTTTCGGTGATTTTCGCGCTCGCGCCAGCAATCGCGGTTGCCGTGGCATTCAAGGTCATCCGGATTACCGGTGGAAAGGACTGATCGATGCCGCGTCTCATTGCTGATATTCTCGAGTCCCGCGCCAGTCTTTTGCTGGCGCGGATCGTCCTCACCTTCGTTTTCTGGTCTAGCGGTCTGGCCAAGCTCTTCGATTTCGGTGCCAATGCCGCAGAGATGGAAGGTCTTGGACTTTATCCTGGCTGGCTGTTCAACACTGCCACCCTGCTTCTGCAAATCGGCGGGTCGTTGATGATCATCCTCAACCGTGGCGCCTGGCTGGCTTGTGGTGCTCTTGCTGTCTTTACGATTTTTACTATTCCCATCGCTCATCCGTTCTGGGCGAAAGAAGGAGAAGAGGCGTTCCGGGATATGACGGTGGCACTGGAACACATATCGCTGATCGGCGGTCTCGCTATCGCCGCCATTCTATCGCGCAAGATCTAAATCACTAGACGCGCGGATTGCCCTGCCTGTACCTTGCCTGTCATCGGATCGACAGGCAGGGAGGGCCTCGCATGGATGTGACGATCATAACGGGAGCATCGGAAGGAATAGGTGCAGAAACTGCACGGCAGATTGCCCGGCGTGACCGCGCCAATGCTGCTCTTGTGCTCGCTGCGCGTAATGTGGAAAATCTGGAAAATCTGGCCGCCGAATTGCGGCAACTGGGCAGCTCGGCCCTTGTGATACCCACCGACGTAAAGGATCGCGCTGCCTGCATCGCCCTGATCGACAAGGCGGTTTCCGCCTATGGTCGCATCGATACGCTGATTGTGAATGCGGGCATGTCGGCCCATGCCAATTTTGCCGAGATCAAGCCGGATGATCTCGATTGGATGCATGACCTGATGGAGTTGAACTATTGGGGCAGTGTCTGGCCTATTCATGCTGCACTTCCGCATCTTGCCGCCAGCAAGGGGCGGATCGTTGCTGTTTCTTCTGTTGCCGGGTTGATCGGTGTGCCGGGGCGCACCGCCTATAGCGGAACGAAGTTCGCCCTCTCAGGCTTCTGCGAGGCGCTTCGCGCGGAACTGACCCCCAGCGGTATTTCCGTGACAATCGTCTATCCGGGTGTCGTCAAAACCGACATTCGCAAAGTCGGTTATGGTGCAAGCGGTGCCGCTCTTGGAACGAGCGGTGTGCGGGAAGATGACATGATGCCCGTCGAGGAAGCTGTGCGGTTGATGCTGGATGGCGTGGAGGCGCGCAAGCGTGAAGTGTTGATGACGCGCCAGATGCGATTCGGGCGGTGGTTGAAACTTATCGCCCCAACGCTGGTAGACCGCATGGCGCTCAAGGCGATTAAATCGGAGTTCAGACCGAAACCGATCAAACCCGCAAGATAAACAGCGATAATCCCTGCTATTCACAGGGCTGCCAGAATGGCCCGCTCATTTTACGTTTTGCCGCCAACTACCCGTTGACGGGATTTTTACTTCAGCTACTATATATAGTGTTCTAGGTTCTTTCGATTCGTTGGATCGAAAGCTAAGACGGGAATTCGGTGCGTTTCATCCATGATGGATGCGGCAATGCCGGAGCTGCCCCCGCAACTGTAAGCGGAGAGTTCTGTTCATCATGTCACTGGCTTTGGCTGGGAAGGCGGACAGAACGTTGATCCGTGAGCCAGGAGACCTGCCTTGAACGAGTACGTCCACGGGCGGGGTGTCCGGTTGGCGCGCAATTATGTGTGGCAAACTATTGCCTTGCCGATTGCTGCCCCGAACTTCCGCTTTGTTTTTACGCATTACCTTAAGCAAAGCCGCTTCGCACTTTTGCTGGAAATGCTCATAACTTCGGGGTGAAGTCCATGTTCAGTCTATTCAGTTTCGGTTCCGGTCCTCCCTTCGCGGCATAGTTTGTGCGGTCAGGCTGCTTATTTGCGGCTGGCCGATCCCCTGTCTTGTGTCTTTCAACGCGCATTTTGCGATGCGCGAACGGCTCTTTGCGTCCTCCCAACCAGCGAGAAAAAAATGAACGTTACCGTTTACAGCAAGCCCGCCTGCGTCCAATGCACGGCCACCACCCGCGCCCTCGACCGCCAGGGTATCGAATATGAAGTCATCGATATTTCCGCCGATGCCGATGCTTTCCATCTCGTTCAGGGCATGGGTTATCGCCAGGTGCCGGTGGTGGTCGCGGGTGAATCCCATTGGGCGGGCTTCCGGCCCGATATGATCAGCGCGCTCGCCTGAGGGCTGCGGTCACATGAGCCTGATCGTCTATTTTTCCAGCCGATCGGAGAATACGCATCGGTTTGTCGAGCGGCTTGGAATGCGGTCGAACCGTATCCCGATGGACGGTTCAGGCGGATTGCAGGTGCGTGAGCCGTTCGTGCTCGTGACGCCCACATATGGTGGCGGCGGCTCCAAGGGCGCTGTCCCCAAGCCTGTGATCCGCTTCCTCAACGACGAGAGCAACCGCTCTTTCATCCGCGGCGTGATTGCCGCGGGAAACAGCAATTTCGGCGAGGCTTTCTGTATCGCCGGCAACATTATCTCCGCCAAATGTCAGGTTCCCTATCTCTACCGCTTCGAGCTTCTGGGAACCGATGAGGACATTGGCAATGTCAAAAACGGGATGGAACGATTTTGGACACGGCAGACACGACCCTGATCCGGGAGCGCGAGGCATGGCCAGCGGTGCAGGATGCGCCTCTAGCGACAACTACCAACAGCAGCACACCGTCAAAATCCTCGGACGGGATGGATTATCACGCGCTTAACGCGATGCTGAACCTCTATGATGACGAGGGGAAAATCCAGCTTGATCGCGACCGGCAGGCTGCGCGGCAATATTTCCTCCAGCACGTGAACCAGAACACCGTCTTTTTCCATAACTTGCGGGAAAAGCTCGATTATCTGGTGACGGAAGGTTATTACGAACAGGACGTGCTGGACCAGTATTCCTTCAATTTCGTGCGCGATCTTTTCGACGAAGCCTATGCGAAGAAATTCCGGTTTCCGACCTTTCTCGGCGCATTCAAATATTACACCAGCTATACGCTGAAAACCTTCGACGGAAAGCGCTATCTGGAGCGCTATGAAGACCGCGTCTGCATGGTGGCGCTGGCGCTGGCACGCGGCAATGAGCAGCTTGCGCACGATCTGATGGAAGAGATCATTTCAGGCCGCTACCAGCCTGCGACGCCTACATTCCTCAATGCGGGAAAGAAACAGCGCGGCGAGCTCGTCTCGTGTTTTCTGCTGCGTGTCGAGGACAATATGGAGTCCATCGGCCGCTCCATCAATTCGGCTCTGCAATTGTCGAAACGGGGTGGCGGGGTGGCCTTGAGCCTTACCAATATTCGCGAGGCGGGCGCCCCTATCAAGCAGATCCAGAATCAGTCATCCGGCATCATTCCGGTGATGAAGCTTCTTGAGGATTCCTTTTCCTACGCCAATCAGCTCGGCGCGCGGCAAGGCGCTGGCGCTGTCTATCTGCACGCACACCACCCGGATATCATGCGTTTTCTCGACACGAAGCGGGAAAACGCCGACGAGAAAATCCGTATCAAAACCTTGTCGCTTGGTGTGGTCATTCCGGACATTACCTTCGAACTCGCGAAGAATAACGAGGATATGTACCTCTTCTCGCCCTATGATGTGGAGCGGGTTTACGGCGTACCGCTGACCGAGATTTCGGTCACCGAAAAATATCGGGAAATGGTCGATGAGGCGCGTATTACCAAGAAGAAGATCAATGCGCGCGAGTTCTTTCAGGTGCTGGCGGAAATCCAGTTCGAATCCGGTTATCCCTATATCATGTTCGAGGACACGGTGAATCGCGCCAATCCGATCGACGGACGCATCACCATGAGCAATCTCTGTTCGGAAATCCTCCAGGTGAGTGAGGCGAGCATCTTCGGCGAAGACCTTTCCTATGATCATCTCGGCAAGGATATTTCGTGCAATCTGGGTTCGCTCAACATTGCAGCAGCAATGGACTCGCCCGATTTCGGCAAGACCATCGAGACCTCCATCCGCGCTCTGACTGCAGTTTCCGATATGAGCCATATAGGTTCCGTGCCGTCGGTCGCCCGAGGGAATGATGAAAGCCATGCCATCGGTCTCGGCCAGATGAACCTGCATGGTTATCTCGCCCGCGAGCGGATTTACTACGGCTCGGAGGAAGGCGTCGATTTCACGAATATCTATTTTTATACGGTGACCTATCACGCAATCCGCGCATCGAACCGGATTGCGATGGAAACGGGGAAATCGTTCAAGGGGTTCGAGAAATCCAGATATGCGTCGGGCGAATATTTCGATAAATATACCGATCAGCTTTGGGAACCGGCGACCGAAAAGGTTCGCGAAATCTTCGAAAAGGCTGGCATTGCGATCCCGTCGCAAGACGACTGGCGCGACCTGAAAAACGCGGTGATGGAGGGCGGACTTTATAACCAGAACCTTCAGGCCGTGCCGCCGACGGGCTCCATCTCCTACATCAATCATTCAACATCCTCGATTCATCCGATCGTGTCGAAGATTGAAATCCGCAAGGAGGGCAAGATCGGTCGCGTCTACTATCCGGCAGCCTTCATGACCAATGACAATCTCGATTATTATCAGGATGCCTATGAGATCGGGCCGGAGAAGATCATCGATACTTATGCGGCGGCGACGCAGCACGTCGATCAGGGTCTGTCTCTGACATTGTTCTTCCGCGATACGGCAACCACCCGCGACATCAACCGCGCGCAGATCTACGCGTGGAAGAAGGGCATCAAGACTATCTATTACATCCGCCTGCGCCAGATGGCGCTCTCCGGCACGGAAGTGCAGGGCTGCGTTTCCTGCGCCCTCTGACCACTGGTGATGACCATGAATATTCAAGTGAAGACCAAGAACACGAAGCCTGCAGCCGTGCGCGCGATCAACTGGAACCGGATCGAAGATGAGAAAGACCTTGAGGTCTGGAACCGTCTGACCGGCAATTTCTGGCTGCCGGAAAAAGTGCCGCTTTCCAATGACATTCAGTCATGGGAGACGCTGAAACCGCAGGAAAAGCAGCTGACGATCCGCGTTTTCACTGGGCTGACGCTTCTCGACACGATCCAAAACGCAGTCGGCGCAGTGAAACTGATGGATGATGCAGCGACACCGCATGAAGAAGCGGTGCTGTCTAACATCTCCTTTATGGAGGCAGTTCATGCGCGGTCTTATTCGTCGATCTTCTCGACGCTGTGTCTGACGCCGGATGTTGACGATGCCTATCGTTGGTCCGAGGAAAACGAATTCCTGCAGCGCAAGTCTGTCCTGATCCTGGACCAGTATCGCGCGGATGATCCGCTGAAAAAGAAGATCGCCAGTGTCTTTCTGGAGAGCTTTCTGTTCTATTCTGGCTTTTATCTGCCCATGTACTGGTCGAGCCGGGCAAAGCTGACGAATACGGCCGATCTTATCCGGCTCATCATTCGGGATGAAGCCGTGCATGGCTATTACATTGGTTATAAATTCCAGCGCGGACTGGAGCGGCTGAACGAAGAGCAGAAGCAGACGATCAAGGATTTTGCCTTCGAGCTTCTGCTGGAACTTTACGACAATGAAGTTCGCTACACCGAGGCGCTCTACGATGGTGTTGGCTTGACCGAAGACGTCAAGAAATTCCTGCACTACAACGCCAACAAAGCCCTCATGAACCTCGGCTATGAGGCACTCTTCCCGGCTGAAGCATGCAAGGTCAACCCGGCGATTCTGTCCGCTCTTTCGCCGAATGCGGACGAAAACCACGACTTTTTCTCCGGTTCCGGCTCGTCTTACGTCATCGGCAAGGCGGTCGCGACCGAGGATGAAGATTGGAGTTTCTGATCTCATCTCGGCGCCGTGTGATACCGGCGCCGAAACCTTCCGCTACGGACATGACGTTGACGTTACGGTCTTGTTTTGCGACACATGCATGATGCAGACCGCTATTACAATCGATCAGGACTATCTCGTAACACGGCTCAAGGCGCTTCTTGCCATACCCAGCCCCACCGGCTTTACCGACGAAGCCGTGCGTTACGTTGCGCGAGAGCTTGAGCATCTTGGGCTTGAGGTTATGCTGACGCGCCGGGGTGCTATTCGGGCGCGCAGGGCGGGCCTCACGGAGAGACCGGCACGCGGGATTGTATCGCATGTCGATACGCTCGGCGCGCAGGTAAAATATCTGAAGGAAAACGGGCGGCTGGAGCTGGTTTCCATCGGCAACTGGTCGGCACGTTTCGCCGAAGGTGCCCGCGTTTCTATCTTCTCGTCCAAAGGAATTTATCGCGGTTCGATCCTGCCGCTGAAAGCTTCCGGCCATACATTCAATGAGGAAGTCGATACGCAGCCGGTCGGTTGGCCCTATGTCGAACTCCGTGTCGACGCGCTCGCCCGAAATCGTGATGATCTGCTGCAGCTCGGTATCGATGTCGGTGACATAGTGGCTGTCGATCCCGCGCCCGAATTCATCGATAATGGCTTCATTGTCTCGCGCCACCTCGATGACAAGGCAGGTGTCGCCATCATGCTTGCGGCTCTCGAAGCGATGCAGAGAGCCAATGTGGAAACACCGGTCGACAGCTATTGGCTGTTTACGATCGGCGAGGAAGTTGGGGTGGGTGCTTCTGCGATTGTTGTGCCGGATATTGCCTCGCTGGTTGCTATCGATAATGGCACCACCGCACCGGGCCAGAATTCATCGGAGTTCGGTGTTACGCTCGCCATGGCGGACCAGACTGGACCGTTCGATTACCATCTGACGAAGAAACTCCACGAGCTATGCGGAGAGCATGACATTCAGGTCCAGAAGGATGTGTTCCGCTATTACCGGTCCGATGCCGCCTCTGCGGTCGAGGCAGGACATGATGTGCGCACGGCTTTGCTGACCTTCGGTGTCGATGCCTCGCATGGTTATGAGCGCATTCATCTGAGTGCGCTGACTTCCATTGCCAAACTTACGGTTCACTACGCGATGAGCGAAGTCGAGATCAAGCGCGATGCCGAGGAAACCGCCAAGGGCCTCAAAGGTTTCACGCATCAGAAATCGACCAAGGCAGAGCAGGATTTGAGACCGGAGGATACGCCTGCAGAATAGGCTCTGAACTTTCTGAAATCACAAGCGGGCTCAGGCCCGTTTTTTAGTCTCGCAAAAATTAATTATGATAATTCATTGATAGTCGTTGATTTATGCCTATAAATTAGAGTCTGACGGATTTGACAAATGAAGGGGAACCCTATGAGAAGGTTATTCCGTGCCGTCCTGACTGCTATGGCGCTTTCAGTCGCTGGGGCCGGCACAGTCGCGCTGGCGCAAACGCCGCCCAATGTGCTGATTGTCGGGCAGATTGCAGAGCCGCAATCGCTCGATCCGCATACAGTCACGGCCACCAATGATTTCCGCATCCTCGTCAATATTTATGACGGCCTTGTGCGCTACAAGGACGGAACGCTGGAAGTTGAACCAGCTCTGGCGGAAAGCTGGACGATTTCGGATGACGGAAAAACCTATACGTTCAAGCTGCGTCAGGGCGTAAAGTTCCATGACGGATCGGATTTCAATGCCGAAGCCGTCAAGTTCAACTTCGACAGAATGCTGAAGGAAGATCATCCGTTTTATAACACCGGGCCATTCCCGCTCTCGTTCAACTTCTCGTCCATTGATGCAGTCAATGCGCTTGACGAACACACTGTTGAATTCAAGCTGAAGGAACCTTTTGCGCCGTTCCTGTCCAATCTGGCCTACCCAACCGGCCTGATCGTTTCACCGGAGGCGGTCAAGAAATACGGTAAGGAATTTGGTCGTCACCCATCAGGCACAGGTCCGTTCAAGTTCGCCGAATGGCAGTCGGGCCAGCGTGTGGTGGTCGAACGCAATCCCGATTATTGGGATAAAGCGCCAGCATTGGAAGCAATCGTGTTCCGTCCGATCACCGATGCTAATACCCGTGTCGCAGAGATGATGGCTGGCGGGCTGGATGTCATGGTGGAAGTTCCGCCGGATAATCTTGCCACTTTCAAGCAGGATGCAAATTTCGCGGTTGCCGAACAGGCAGGCCCTCATGTCTGGTTCACCATCCTGAACGCGAAAAGCGGTCCGTTCGCGGATAAGAAAGTGCGTCAGGCGGCTAACTATGCGGTCAACAAGCAGGGGCTTGTCGACAATGTTCTGCAGGGGTCCGCAACCGTCGCTGCGGGGCCGATTCCGCCAGCCTTCAACTGGGTCGAGAACAAAACCGAACCCTATCCCTATGATCCGGAAAAGGCCAAGGCGCTCCTTGCCGAAGCTGGTGCAAGCAATCCCGAGATAACGTTTTACGTAACGGAAGGCGGGTCGGGTATGCTCGATCCAATCACCATGGGGGCCGCAATACAGGCCGATCTTCAGGCTGTGGGCTTCAAGGTCAAGATTGAAACCTATGAGTGGAACACCTTCCTTGGCAGGGTCAATCCGGGACTGGAGGGCAAGGCCGATATGGCAGAGATGGCGTGGATGACCAATGATCCGGACACGGTGCCCTATCTGACGCTTCGCAGCGATGCATTGCCGGACAAGGGCGGCTTCAATTCCGGTTACTATTCCAACCCCAAAGTGGATGAGCTTCTGGAAAAGGCGCGGTCATCGACCGATCAAACCGAGCGCGGCAAGCTTTATGGCGAAGTGCAGAGCATCGTCCATGACGATGCACCATGGCTGTTCGTGGCGAACTGGAAACAGAACGCAGTCACCACTGCTGCCGTCAAGGGTTTCAAGCTGCAGCCGTCCTTCCTGCTGCATTTGAAAGACGTTACCAAGGAATAAGCGAGGAGGGCATTCATGCCAGCCTATATCCTCAAGCGACTTTTGGCCGTTGTTCCTGTGTTGCTCGGGCTCTCGATCATCGTTTTTCTTGTCATGGCAATGATCCCGGGTGACACGGCAACCGCGTTGCTCGGATCATACGCAACACCGGAAAATGTAGAGCGGATCAATCGCGATCTCGGTCTCGACAAGCCATTGCTGCAACAATACTTCATCTGGATGAGCAATCTCCTGCATGGAGATTTCGGGCGTTCCTTCGTGCTCAATCGTCCGGTGCTGGACGAGGTTTTCGAACGTTTTCAGGCTACACTCGTCCTCGCGGGCGTAGCACTGGTGCTCTGTTCTGTGTTCGGGCTGCTTGCAGGCATCGTTTCGGCAGTGCGCCAGTTCGGATGGGCGGATAGGACGATCACTTTCATCGTGCTTGCCGGAATTTCCATTCCTTCATTCTGGTTGGGACTGCTCCTGATCTATCTGTTCGCGGTTCATTGGCGCATTCTGCCAGCCTCCGGCATGTATGCCGTTTATGGCGGCGGTGACCTGAAGGATCTGCTATGGCATCTGATCCTTCCCGCCACGACGCTGGCCGTGGTGGCGGCAGGCGTGATCGCGCGTCTGACCCGCAGCGCGATGCTGGAAGTGCTTCGCCAGGACTATATCCGGACGGCCCGGGCCAAAGGTCTCAACGAACGTCGCGTGATTTACGGTCATGCGTTTCGCGCCGCACTGGTCAGCGTCATTCCCGTTATAGGTATTCAGGCAGGTTTCGTTCTGGGTGGCGCTGTCTACATCGAGACCGTGTTCCAGTGGCCGGGTATCGGCGCCATGCTGGTGAAAGCCATTTCCACCCGCGATATTCTGCTGGTGCAGGGTGGCGTACTTGTGGTCGCCGCCAGTTATGTCCTCTTCAATCTGCTGGCTGATGTCATCCAGACCATGCTCGATCCAAGGATACGCTCATGAGCGCGCTTCCAGAAATTTCTGCCGCGCCAGTGGCTGGTCGCATGTCCTCCTGGCGTCTCCTGATGAGCAATCGTCTGGCAGCTTTCGGCCTTTTTCTACTGGTCCTGATCTGCCTTGTCATTTTGCTGGCTCCGGTTCTTCCGCTTCCCGATCCCGATGCCACTTCTCCCGCAATGCGATTGAAACCCATATTCAGCGAGGGGCATCTTCTGGGAACGGATCAGCTCGGGCGCGATATATTGAGCCGTGTCATATGGGGCACGCGGGTTTCTGTGGCGGTTGGTTTTGCAGCGACGCTGATTGCAGCAATTATCGGTTCTGCTATCGGGCTTGTGGCTGGCTATGCGGGCGGACGAACCGACAACCTGATGATGCGCGGCATCGATATGCTGATGGCGTTTCCCTATATTCTGCTGGCATTGGCTATCGTGGCGGTGCTTGGACCCGGTCTGATGAATGCTCTCTATGCGATTGCAGTGGTCAATATTCCGTTCTTCGCGCGTAATGTTCGCGGGGTTACGCTTGGTCTCGCGCATCGTGAGTTTATTGATGCTGCCCGGCTCTCCGGGAAAAGTCCGGTTTCGATCCTGTTAAGCGAAGTGCTGCCCAATGTGCTGCCGGTTATCGTCATTACCATGTCCACAACCGCAGGCTGGATGATCCTTGAAACGGCGGGCTTGAGCTTTCTCGGTCTTGGTGCACAGCCGCCGCAGGCCGATCTCGGCTCCATGCTTGGTGAGGGACGTGCCCAACTGTTCAATGCCCCGCACGTCTCCATCGTGCCGGGCTTGATGATTTTCCTGCTGGTCATCAGTCTCAATGTATTGGGAGACGGAGTGCGTGATGTTCTCGATCCGCGATTGCGCTCGGGTGCGCTGGCGCGGCCGGGAGCGGTAACCGATATTGCCAAGGACCGTTCATCACCCGTAATCAGGGATAGTGGCAACGCTCTTTCGATTGCGGGTTTGGAAACGGGCTTTGTCAATGGCGGGCATTTCACCCCCGCTGTCCGCAATGTTTCACTGGAGCTTGAACGCGGCGAATGTCTCGGTCTGATAGGGGAGAGCGGATCGGGCAAGAGCGTAACTGCTTTGTCGGTGATGGGGCTGGTGGCATCCCCACCCGGACTTATCCGCAATGGTGCGATCTATCTCGGTGACCGGGACGTTCTTGCAATGTCTGAAACCGAGTTGACGGCGGCACGGGGCGCAAGAGTTGCCTACGTGTTTCAGGACCCGCTGACGACCTTGCATCCCATGTATCCGATCGGACGGCAGGTCGAGGAAGCGATTGCAGCGCATCGGCGGATTGGAGCCAGCGAGCGGCGGGAACAGGCGATTGCGCTTCTTGACAAGGTTGGCATTCCGGATGCTGCGGAGCGGGCTAATCACTATCCGCACCAGCTTTCAGGTGGCCAACGCCAGCGTGTAGGCATTGCCATGGCTTTGGCCAACGATCCCGATATCATTATTGCAGATGAGCCGACCACGGCGCTCGATGTCACCGTACAGGCGAGGATTCTCGAATTGCTGCGTGATCTCCAGCGCGAGCGCGGCATGGCTCTCCTGTTTATCACCCATGATTTTGGAGTGGTTTCGGAGATTTGCGACCGCGTGGCGGTAATGAAAGGTGGCGAGATTGTCGAGACAGGCACGACATCTGAAGTTCTTTCCAACCCGCAGCACATCTATACGAGACGCTTGATAGCCTGCGTTCCCGAACTTGGGCAGGGCGCCGGTTTCCTGGATCGTGTGGCGGGTCTCTTCAAGCGAGAACACGGAAAGGCGGCAGGATGAGCGAAAATGCGATCAGCGTTCGGGAACTCACCAAAACCTTCGGTGGCGGACGAACACTTCTGGGGAAAGAGCGTCACAAGGTCGAGGCCGTTAAAAATGTTTCGTTCGATCTGAGAAGCGGCGAGACATTGGCGATTGTCGGTGAAAGCGGATCGGGCAAAAGCACGCTCGCCCGAATGCTTGTCGGTCTGACAGAACCGACGGGCGGTACGATGACAATTGCTGGCCGCGATGCGCATGAATTGCGAAATTCCGGTGCGCGGGCGTTCGGCAAGGTCATACAATATGTCTTTCAGGATCCTGTTGCTTCGCTCAATCCGAGAAAGACGATCCGGCAGATATTGGAAACGCCTCTCAAGCTTCTGAACGGGTTGGATTCCGCTCGACGGAAACAACGCATGATCCAGTTGCTGGACGCCGTTCAGATGCCGAAGGATACGCTGGAACGCTATCCGCACGAATTTTCAGGCGGGCAGGCACAACGTATCGCCATTGCGCGAACGCTGGCTGCCGAAGCGGAAATCGTGGTGCTCGATGAACCGGTTAGCGCATTGGACGTCTCTGTTCAGGCGCAGGTTCTTTTGCTTCTGGATCAATTGAAGAAAGAGTTCGGTCTCTCCTATCTCTTCATCAGTCACGACCTAGCTGTGGTGGAAGCCATCTCCGACAGGGTTGCGGTGATGTATTTCGGGGAAATCGTTGAGGAAGCGACCGCAAGCGATCTTTTTGCCAGACCGGAACATGCCTATACACGACAACTCGTGGAAAGCGCACCGCGCATCAGGAGAGAGTAGCAAGATATGGTCAGGACGGGCCGGAATTCCGATCACCAACCGCAATCGCGTACGAGGGAGGCCAAAGCCCGTCGGCGACCCGAGGAGATCGCCGACCGTATCAAGGATGTTATCCGTTCCGATGCATTGAAACCGGGAGATCGACTGCCACAGGAAAAGGAACTGATTGATCAGTTCAAGGCCGCCAAGGGGACGGTGCGCGAAGCGATGAAGGCGCTGGAGACGCAGGGGCTGATTTTTACGCGCAGCGGCCCCGGCGGTGGCGCTTTTGTGGCTGAACCTTCTGCCCAGCACGCAATGGAAATGCTGGGGAGCTATTTTTTCTTCGACCAGCCGAGCCTTGCCGAAGTCTACGCCATCCGCAAGCTTCTCGAGCCAGAGGTTGCGGCCATCCTGTCAGGAAGATTGACTGACGATGACATTGCCCGGCTGGAAAATACAATGCGGGTCTATGACCGCCCGCCGGTCGATCTCGACGACCAGTATCGCCAGCGTGTCGCGGAGCTGGATTTCCATTCGTTGCTGGCGCAGCTTTGTCCCAACCGTTTGCTGGGTTTCATCTGTGGATTGACCCATAATTTGTTGCGAAGCCTACCAATCGCACGTGCAATCTATGCCGATCCGACACCAGCCTCACGTGAGGAAGGGCTCATCTTTCAGCATCGATTACTGACGGCGCTCGTTGAAAATCGCAGCGAAGATGCCCGTTGTATTGCGTATGAGCATATGGTGTCTGCCGAAAGATATATGCTTTCCAAGGAGGGATCGATCAGGGAAACGGTGTAACGGGCCCAAAAAGTTGGGAACCATCCCGGCGCTCCCGCATTAGCAATTATGCAGGCCGCCGCCATAACAGATGCGACGGCCTTGTTTGTTTGTGAACGACAATGGAGGTTTCGACCCTTTTTATGTGTGGTATTTGCGGAGAAGTCAGGTTCGACGGTGGTTCGCCGTCAGTTTCGGCAGTCTCGAAAATGGCGGATGTGCTCAGTCCTCGTGGACCGGACGCATCCGGGATTGTGATCCGGGGCAATATCGGTTTCGGACACCGAAGACTAAGAATCCTCGATCTCTCCGAAAAGTCGCAGCAGCCTATGATCGATGCCGATCTCGGCCTGACACTAGTGTTCAATGGCTGCATCTATAATTTTCGCGAATTGCGCACCGAACTGGAACAGAAGGGCTATAAGTTCTTTTCCGATGGCGATACGGAAGTCATTCTCAAGGCTTGGCATGCATGGGGCGAAAATTGTATTAAGCGCTTTCTCGGCATGTTTGCCTTCGCCATCCATGAGCGTGATACGGGCAGAATTATCCTCGCGCGTGACAGGTTTGGCGTTAAACCGCTCTATCTGGCCGAAGTGAACGGTGCCTTGCGGTTCGCATCTTCGCTGCCCGCTCTGGTCAAGGCTGGTGGCATCGACACGTCGATAGACCGCGCAGCCTTGCACAATTACATGAGCTTTCACGCCGTCGTGCCGCCACCGCGCACGATCTATAATGGTGTTCGAAAGCTCCCCCCGGCTACGATCCGCGTCTACGAACCAAATGGCAGTTTCAGCGACAGTATTTATTGGCAGGCGCCTTATCGCCGACTGCCCGGCGACGGCGCATTGAACCGCGAGGAATGGCAGGAGCAATTGCTCGCCATGCTGCGTGTCGCTGTCAAGCGCCGGATGATTTCCGACGTGCCGGTCGGCGTGCTTTTATCCGGCGGGGTGGATTCCAGCCTGATCGTCGGTCTGCTTGCTGAGGCCGGTCAATCGGGCCTGATGAGTTTTTCAGTTGGCTTTGAGGAAGCAAACGGGGAAAAAGGCGACGAATTTGTCTATTCCGATCTGATCGCCGAGCATTTTGGCACCGAACATCATAAGATTTTTGTGCCCTCGGCAGATCTCATGGATGCCCTGCCGGGAACGATCGCGGCAATGTCCGAACCAATGGTGTCCTATGATAATGTCGGCTTCTACCTCCTTTCCAAGGAGGTTTCGAAGCATATCAAGGTTGTCCAGTCGGGGCAGGGGGCAGATGAAGTTTTCGGCGGCTATCACTGGTATCCACCGCTAGTCGATTCCAACGATGTCGTCAGCGACTATGCCAAAGGGTTCCGTGACCGCTCGCATGACGTTCTCGCCACGCAGCTATCGCCGGAATGGATGCCGGAACGTGATTACAGTCAGCAATTTCTCGAAGAATATCTGCTGCAGGATGGCGCCGACACGCCTGTCGACCGTGCCTTGCGGCTTGATACGAATGTGATGCTCGTGGATGATCCGGTCAAGCGTGTGGACAACATGACGATGGCCTGGGGGCTTGAAGCGCGGGTGCCATTTCTGGATCATGAACTGGTCGAGCTTGCCGCCCGCATTCCGCCGGAGGAAAAACTGCGTGACGGCGGCAAGGGTATCCTTAAGGATGTGGCGAGGAAGGTCGTTCCAAGCGAAGTCATTGACCGCAAGAAGGGATATTTCCCGGTGCCGCAACTCAAATATATCGCCGGGCCTTATCTCGATATGCTTCGCGATGCCCTCTCTTCACAAAAAGCGAGGGAGCGCGGACTTTTCCAGCGCGATTATCTTGAACGCCTGTTTGCAAAGCCGTCTGAACACATCACGCCATTGCGTGGTTCGGAACTGTGGCAGGCCGGCCTCCTCGAAATGTGGCTTCAGACCCAGGAGGCATGAAATGCGGAAAACCGGTGAGGTGGATATGACCCGGCAGAAAGCGAAAGGTCGCAAAGCCTTTTCGCACCGTCTTACGCGCTTGCGTACACCTGAAAGCGCAGGCTTTTATCAGGAACATGCGCACGGCCATGACAAGGCGGGAAGCGAAGATCGCAAGCAGGATGTGGTTGTCGATTGCGGCTGGGGTCGACTACTTTTCGCGCAGACCTTCGAGACCAATGAAGCCATAGTGGAAGCATTGCGGGGGGAAGCGCCAGCGAGCCGCGATATCGTCTTTTACGTCAGCGATCCTCATGTACTGCTGTCACTCGCACCACATGAGATATTTCTCGATCCGTCGCATACATACCGGATTGAACTTGCGACCTATCGACCGGGCGGGCGACGGATACGTGGCATCACCATACGTCGCGCAGTCTCCGAAGTGGACGCGGAAGGCATCAACGCCGTCTATGCGGCCTGTGGCATGGTTCAACTGCGTCCCGACTTTTTCTCATCGGAGCGAGACAACCGTGCTGTTACTTATTTCGTGGCTCAGGACGATGCTACCGGCGAAATTGTTGGCACTGTAACGGGCATCGACCATCAGCGCCTTTTTGATGATCCTGATCGCAGTGCTTCGCTTTGGTGTCTTGCAGTTCATCCTCAAGCGCGGCAGCCGGGTATCGGTGAAAAACTGGTGCGAAAACTTGCCGAGCATTTTCAGGCTCGCGGTTTGAGCCATATCGATCTCTCGGTTCTGCATGACAACGAAAACGCCATAAGGCTCTATGAAAAGCTGAAGTTTCGCCGCGTTCCGCTCTTCGCGATAAAGCGTAAGAACGCAATCAACGAGAAATTTTTCGCCTCGCATCTGGAAACCTTCGATGCGCTCAATCCCTATGCTCGCATAATCGTGGATGAAGCGGTGCGTCGTGGTATTCAGGTTGAAATAACCGATGCTGAAGGCGGCTTTTTCCGCCTCTCCTATGGCGGGCGTTCCGTCCATTGCCGTGAGAGCTTGTCTGAAATGACATCGGGTGTAGCGATGTCAATCTGCGACGACAAGGCCGTGACGCGGCGCGTCGTCGAGAAGGCTGGTCTGACAGTGTCGGAGCAGATTGCGGCCGAAGCGGACGATGATGCGCTGGAAGCTTTTCTAAAACGTCACGGCAAGCTGGTGGTGAAACCAGCCCGGGGCGAACAGGGAAGAGGAATTTCTGTTGGCATTTCGACTATGAAAGACCTGCGAACGGCAATTAAACAGGCGCGAACCGTGTGCGACCGCGTGCTGCTAGAGGCGTGTTTTGAAGGCGAGGATCTACGGCTGGTGATTATCGACTACCAACTCGTTGCGGCAGCTGTTCGTCGCCCGCCGCGGGTAGTAGGGGATGGCAAGGCAACCATCCGCAAGCTTATCGAGATACAATCGCGTAGACGCGCTGCGGCGACCGGTGGGGAAAGCTGTATTCCCGTCGATGCGGAAACGAAAAGGTGCCTTGAGGAGCAAGGGTTGTCTCTCGCATCCGTTCTAGAAGACCGCCGCGAGATCACGGTGCGGAAGGCCGCTAATCTTCATGCAGGGGGTACGATCCATGATGTGACCGGAACCGTCCACCCGGACCTGGTTGGCGCAGCATGCGAGGCTGCACGAGCAATCGGCATTCCCGTTGTCGGGATCGATTTCATGGTCAAACAGCCCGAATTGACGGACTATATCTTTGTTGAAGCTAATGAACGTCCGGGGCTTGCCAATCATCAGCCGCAACCCACTGCCGCCAAGTTTGTCGATTTGCTATTCCCAGGTTCAAGATAATAATAGTTTAGAGGAATCTAAACTGCAAAATGTTCGCCGAAAAATTACTCCGGCGAACCTGAAACTATGCAAACTTCAAGCAGTATGATGTAATTTAACCATTGAGGAAATTTAAGCAGAAGTTGTATTCAGCAAATCAATTATTGATTGTAACGGGAAAATTCATTTTTCATTTGGTTTCTGCCTCTATCCCTTTACGACAAGGGCCTTGGGCGAAAGAGGGTGATCGAACCGTATTCACGCCTGAGCGGAAAAGGGCTGAAAATGGACACGCGGGGGCAGAACAGCAAGGATGTGCCGCTGGCAGTCGATCTGGACGGAACTCTGGTTTCGACCGATCTGCTGTGGGAGGGTATTTTTCTTCTTTTGAAGAGGAACATCCTGTTCGTCTTCATGCTGCCGGTGTGGCTGTTCTCAGGCAAGGCATATCTCAAGCGACAGGTGGCTGAGCGCGTAACGCTCGATGCATCGCGACTTCCCTACCGAACCGAGTTTCTGGAATTTCTGCGTAGCGAACATGGGTTGGGGCGGACTTTGGTGCTGGCAACAGCTGCCGCTGAACCGATGGCCAAGGCTGTTGCGTCTGAGCTTGGGATTTTCAGCGCTGTCTATTCAACATCCGGTACGACCAATCTTTCGGCACAGCGCAAGGTTGATCTGCTTGTCGAGCACTATGGGCGACAGGGATTCGACTATGCCGGAAATGATCGTGATGACCTGCCGGTTTTCGATGCAGCCCGACAGGCGATCGTTGTCGCACCTGATCGTGCAGCGGCACATTTTCAGCAACGGACTGGCTGCAAATTTTTCAGTGGCGAAAAACCGACTATTAGAACCTATGTTCGTATGCTGCGTGTTCATCAGTGGCTGAAGAATCTGCTTGTCTTTGTGCCGGCCATTCTGGCGCATGACATATTGAAACCAGACGTGTTGATTGCGTCTTGTCTGGCATTCATCGCCTTCTCTGCTACAGCGTCTGCGATCTATATCGTTAATGATATTGTTGATCTTCCGGTGGATCGAAGACATGCGCGAAAAAATCAGCGCCCTTTTGCAAGCGGACAGATATCCATTCCTTTTGGTCTAAGCGTTGCGTCGCTGTTGTTGATTCTAATGGCTTTCGTCTGTTTCTTCCTTCCACCCGCTTTCACGCTCGCAATTGTCACCTATCTGGTTTTCACAACCGCCTATACCTTCGCTTTGAAGCGCATGTTGTTGGGAGATGTGATTTGTCTCGCGGGGCTTTACAGCCTGCGGCTTTTGGGAGGGTCGGCGGCTGCCTATATTCCGCCATCGTTCTGGCTGATGGCTTTTGCCATGTTCTTCTTTCTGTCGCTGGCACTGGTGAAGCGCTATGTCGAGTTGCAGGGCGCTACAGTGACAGAAAAGGACCGGATTTTGGGGCGAGGCTACCGCCCTGAAGATCGCGATATTATTGGGCAGTGTGGGGTTGCGGCTGCATTTACCGCAGCACTGGTTCTGGCGCTTTATATCAATAGCGATGCCGTCAAGACGCTCTACACCTATCCCTGGCTGATATGGCCGCTCGGTCCGATCGCACTCTATATCAATGTGCGCGTTTGGATATTGGCACATCGAGGCGACATGGATGACGATCCGGTCCTCTTTCTCGCCAAGGATTGGCGCAGCCAGCTAGTTATCGTGCTCGGCGCTGTATTAGTTCTTGTGGCCGGAATGCGCTGATGGAACATGCTTTCGACAGTTTCGGGCGTATTGACCGGCGAAGGCGGCAATACCTTCCGCTGGAGAGACTGGAGACTGGTTTCACGCAGGCCTTGCCGGGCAATGCGAGCCTGTTGCCGTTCGGAAATGGTCGTTCCTATGGCGATAGCTGTCATAATGATGCGAGCTTTCTCGTGCCTATGCAGGTACGAAAAAGGATACTGTACTTCGATCCCGATATGGGATTGCTAACGGCTGAGAGCGGCGTGCTCTTGAGTGAAATCATCGCTCATGTCGCATCGCATGGTTATTTCCTGCCTGTCACACCCGGCACCCAGTTTGTGACGCTCGGCGGTGCCATTGCCAATGACGTTCATGGTAAGAACCATCACCGGCAGGGGACTTTCGGGTGTCATGTTGAGGGGCTGGATCTGCTTCGCTCGGACGGTGTCCATTACAGATGTTCCGATGCGGAAAATATTGACCTGTTCCGGGCCACAATCGGCGGGATGGGACTGACCGGATTAATCCTTCGCGCAACGATCCGGCTCATGCGGGTGGATGGCCTCGACGTCGAAGAAAAGGTTCTGCCTTTCCGCGATCTTGATGCATATTTCGATATGGCCGAGGCGGCGGATCATGAAAATGAATATGCTGTTGCATGGCTCGACCAGCTTTCTAACGGTCGAGGCTTGCTGATGGTCGGTAATCATGTTGCCGCGCCTAATGACGCCATTTCGACAGCCGGGCGGTTTGGCGTGCCGTTTGAATTGCCATTCTCGTTTTTGAACAAGACAAGCCTGTCGCTTTTCAATGCGGCCTATTTCCAGCGCAAGAGGCGACAGGGGACAGCGCGTAGAGTGCCGTATCAAAGCTTCTTCTATCCACTCGACGGCGTCAGAAACTGGAACAGGCTTTACGGTCCGGCAGGGCTTTACCAGCACCAAAGCGTCATTCCCTTCGATGCAGCCCGAAAGGTTATTCCCGCTATGCTTGAGGCAAGCCACCGTGCCGGACAGGTCTCTTTCCTGACTGTGCTCAAGCGTTTCGGGTCAGTAAAATCTCCCGGTCTCATGTCATTTCCGATGCCGGGATATACGCTCACCATGGATTTTCCCAATCGGGGCCATACGACGCTGGCATTGCTGGAGTGTCTGGACCGGATGACAGTGGAGGCCGGTGGTCGTGTCAATCCGTATAAGGACCAAAGGATGAGCGCGGAAGTTTTTGCTGCGAGCTATCCGCTCTGGCGCGATTTCGAGGTTTTTCGCGATAAGGCTTTCAATTCCAATTTCTGGCGCCGCACGGCAGTGATGCTCGGTGCGGCAGGTTAGGAAACGTGATGAAATATATTCCCTTCATCCTGTTCACGGTCATGACAAACGCTGCCGCGCAGTTGATGCTTAAATATGGCATGCTGACGCTCGGACCGATCAGCTTTTCAGCCGAAACCCTGATCCAGCGCATGTTCCAGATTGTCTTCAATCCCTGGATTTTTGCGGGTTTGCTGACCTTCGTGGTCTCGATGGCGTCACATCTTTACGTGCTGTCGAAAGTGGATCTTTCGTTTGCTTATCCGTTCCTTAGCCTTGCTTATGTCGCGGTTGCTCTGTTCGCCTGGCTTTTGTTCAGGGAGGAACTGGGCGCCTACAAGATCGCAGGCATCGCATTCATCTGCATCGGGACAGTGCTGATCGCGCAAAGCGGCAAGCTATCCGAACCGCCAGCGGAAGCCAATGTAAACCAGCAGACGCATAGTTAAACCGGGGCGGTGCGATGAGACATATAATCTTCGGCGGCGATGGATTTGTTGGCCGTTATCTCGCTCCAAAACTCCTTGCTGATGGCCATGAAGTCATTGTCGCGGATATTGTGAAAAGCGATCTGCCGCACTATGCCGATGCCGCCTTTGTTGCGACCGATGTAACCGGTCCGGAAGCGATCCGCAGGCTTGGTATCCACGCAGACGATGTGGTCTACAACCTTTCCGCCAAGATGCTGTCGCCCATTCAGGTTCGGGCAAAGCGGCATGATTTCTTCTTTCCCGTCAACTATTACGGGACGGAAAACATCATCAAGGCAATGGATGCAGCGGGTGCGCACAAGCTTGTCCATTTTACCACGGATATGGTGTACGGGCACACCTATGTCTGGCCGCAGAAGGAAGACCATCCCTGCAAGCCGCTCGGAGAATACGGGTTTTCCAAGCTGAAGACCGAAGAACTTGCCATTGAATGGCGTGAGCGGGGCATGAATATTTCCCTGTTTCGTCCGCGTCTTATCATTGGCCCCGGCCGTCTCGGTATTCTGGAAAAGCTGTTCAAGCTGATTGACTGCAATCTGCCGGTGCCGATGATCGGCTCAGGCAAAAATCCCTACCAGTTTATTTCGGTGTTCGACTGTGCAGAGGCGGCACGGGCTGCTTTCAAGGCTGGCGTTCCCAACGAGGTGTATAATCTCGGTTCGCTCAATCCGCCGCCCGTCCGCAAACTGCTCGGTGATCTGATCAGTCATGCGGGATCAAAATCTATTTTACTGCCAACGCCCGCCTGGGCGGTGAAGCGCACACTGGGCCTACTCGACTGGATGAACATGCCGATCATGGACCCGGAGCAATATCTGATCGCCGATGAAATGTGCGTTCTGGATGTTTCGAAGGGCGAGCGCGAGCTTGGCTGGATACCGCAATATCGTGATGAGGACATGCTGATCGCGGCCTATAGCGAATATCGTAAGAAAATTGGAGCTGCATCGTCGGATGCGCGGGCTTCCGAAACGGCATAGGGGCAGAAATGAAAAAGACGAACACAACGCCTAAGCCGAAGCTGTTGACGGTTGCCGAGGCGAAAGCGCTCGATCTGCCGCGGATGACGGAACTGTTTACCGCTCACCTCAATCCGGGCCAGCTTCACTTCATGAAGCTGCTCGGCTTTCACAAGGTGAAGATCGAACGTGCCGAAGGCATGTATTATTATGACCAGAACGGGCGCCCCATTCTCGATTTCTTCGGCGGATTCGGCTCATTGGCTTTCGGTCACAATCACCCGCGTATTCTGGAAGCAAGGCGTCAATTTCAGGAGGAGATGCGCCACGAGATCGCAATCGCCTTCATGTCCCAATATGCAATCGCTCTCGCTTATGACATTGCGGCCTGTTCGCCGGGCGATCTCGACATGGTCTTCCTCGGGTCTTCCGGCTCGGAAGCGATGGAAGCCGCGATCAAGGTTGCAGAACGCGCCGCAGGTCCGAAAAAGCCCAAGATCGTCTATGCGGAAAATTCGTTCCACGGCAAGACCAAGGGTGTCTTGTCCATAACGGATGGCGGGCTCTATCGTGGGGAGTTCAAGCTGGTCGATAACACTGTGCGTGTACCTTTTGGCGACATTGCAGCCGTCGAGAATGCCTTCTGTTCGGATCCTGAAATCGGGGTGATCGTGCTTGAAACGGTGCAAGGTGGTGGCGGCATCATTCAGGCTGATGCAGAGTTCTGGCAGAAGTTGCGAAGCCTTTGCGACCAGTATGGTGTGATTTGGGTTGCCGATGAAGTGCAATGTGGGTTGGGCCGAACCGGCAAATTTTATGCTTTCGAGCATTATGGCGTCATACCGGACGTCACCGCTCTGGCGAAGTCGCTTGGCGGCGGAAAGACGGCAATGGCCGCTATGATCGTGCGCCGCGACATCTATATGAAAGCTTACGGTACGCCCAAGACGGCGATGATCCATGCAATGGCGACGTTTGGCGGGATCGGCGAAGCCTGTGTCACGTCGATTGAAGCTTTGAACGTGCTCTACGACGAGCATTTGATCGATAATGCAGCCGATGTTGGGGAATATCTTCTGGATCGCCTGCATGAACTGCAGAGCCGCTATCCTGCGCTTTTGAAAGACGTGCGCGGGAAGGGAATGATGGTGGGGCTGGAGTTCCATGATTTCTCACAGACCATGCCGGTCGTGTTGCGACCTGTCCTGGCGATGCTTGATGAAAAACTGAAAGGTTCGCTTCCCGGCTTTATTGGCAGTCATCTGCTGCGCGATCATGGGGTTCTCGTCGCCTTTACCGAGTATAATCGAAACGTCATCCGCCTTGAGCCGCCGCTGATCTGCGGGCGCGACCATGTGGACACGTTCATCAAGGCGCTGGATGAGGTTCTTTCACGCGGTATCGTCCGGATTGTGCGGGATTTCGTCAAAGCCCAGATCAAATGAGTTGCTGACTACGGGACCAGGCCGGGGCGAAGCAGCAAATCCCAACAGGGGTTCAAGGCGACGACAGCGCGATCCCGTAGCGCTTCGGCATATATTTTCTGCAAGGCAAGGCGATTGGTCGTTGTCGGACATTTCGGGCGCAATATGCCGTCGGTTGCTTCTACGGCAGCTTTCGTTTCCTTGGATAACGCTGGGACGGTGCGGAAGGGATCGGCGCCGATCTGGATATGCCGCGTCGCGTCGCGATCCAGTATCCATGCAAACGGATTGACGAAGTCGAGCGACATGATGCTTTGCAGACGGACGTTGTTTTGGGTTTCGAAGGATTTCAGATCCTTCACCATCTGGTTGGCAGAAATGAGCCAGTACACCTGGAAATCGATTTCGGAATAAAGCTGCCAGCTGGGCAGTTGGCCCCGCGCCGCCAGTGCGTCATAGGCTGCATTGTTCTCCGGGTAATGGGTTTCGAAAAGCTCTGCCCGTTGCAGAAAGTCGGGCCGAGTCAATACCTGCCCGAGGTTCTTCAATTCCGGTAAGGGCGGTTGCACATAAGTTGGGGCGACGGCAACGGCGCGCAGGGTACGGTGCGCCACCTTGGTGAATGTAGGGATGACACAGAAGGCAGCCAACACGACGAAGGCGATTTTGAGCTTCTCTGGGCCAGCATTCACCCGCTGAAAGATCATAAGCAGTATGGGCCACAGGAATATGAATTCCTGGCTTCCGGTGTTCTGCGTTTCCAGGATGACACCGCCCAAAAGACCAATGGCGAGCCAGACAGAGCTCCGGTCGAAAAAGGCGTTTTGTTCATCGGATTGGCGCTGTTCATACCAGTAAAGGGCCAGAACAAGGATCGCTGTCGGTAGAATAACGTCCAGTTTCAATGATATGACGGTCAGGAATCGTGGGAGCAGGGCTTCCTCGTTCAATGTGACCAATGTAGCAATATCGTGAATATATCCGCTGATAATCCCATTATGCAGCTCAAGGGCAAGCAGAAATGCTGCGGTAGCGGCGGCGGCCAGCAGAACATTGCGGATTGAGATTCGTCCAGCGAGGAGCACCGCAAGCCCGAACAGTCCGCCTGCGAGAAAGCCCGTTACTTTCATCAAAAACAAGGCGAGCATCACCGCCGCACAAAAGAGCGCGAGCTTTGTGCCGTTGCGCATAAACAGCAGTCCGCACATCAGCACGTAGAGCAGAAGCGATGTGTGGCGGTTATAAATGCCAAACCCATCCAGTCCGGGATAGGGATAAAAGCTTTGTGTATTGGCTGGAAAGATCGCGAAAACCAGAAATGGAACAAGGATCAGAAGTCCGGTTGTTCGATTGTGGGGGCGAATCTCTGTCACTACCCACGCCATCAGAGGGGCTGCAACGGCAAATATTGACCATTGAGCAAGCAAAAGCGGTTGCGCTTGCGGGAATAGGGCGTGCCCCCATGCGAACAAATAATAGCCAAGCGGACCGACAGGAGTGGAGAAATCCACGCCGGGAACCTGGCCCATTCTTATCCGCTGGGCTGCGTCGAAATAGATATAGCTGTCCCAATACATCGGCCCAATAGGGGCATTGAGCCTGAATGACAGAAGCGCGATCAGCAGAACCAGAACAAAACCCAGCCAGAACACAGGTGCCCATAGCAGCGACGGTCTGGCCGATTTGAAGGTCTTGTTGACGAACATTGGAACCCCGCTCCCTCCTGCATCACGCGCACAAATTACCTGCAAACCCTTAAAACTACTGAAATAGTCACCGGGGAGTCCGATTGGGCGCAAATTTTCGATATGTGTAAAGAGTTCCAGAAAAGAGAACGCCCACTGCACTGGGAGGAGGAGTGTGCAGTGGGCGAATCTATAAAGCGCGATTGGGAGGAGGAGTATCGCGCTTTGGGTTCGGTTTTTGGGAGGAGGAGTAAAACCGAACAAGCCCAAGATAGGAACAAGGGCAGCTGCTTACAAGGGGCAACGCTGCAATGGAGATATGCATTTTTGGGTAGCTAAAAAAGAAACCGCCCCGCAGCGGTCTAGCGCGCTGGGGCGGTACTCCCTCCTCCAAGTGAGAGGAACAATAACCGTGCTTATGGAGAAAGCAACCCCCTAATAGAACTCTATAATTTTCAGAAAATACTGAAACTTGTGTAGAGGTATTGAATATACTCTTTCAGGCCTCACCCGGCTTAAGAGCATTTTGATTGCACAAGGGGACTGAACTATACCCGATCTTTAACAGTGTTGGGTCGAGCAGCTGAAAACGCGGAAAAGTTCGTTGAAACAAGGGCTTCTCAACCATTGGCTGATATTGTTCACCAGATTTTCAAGTGCGTATGCAGATTGTCTATTTATTTTCGTCAAAGCTGTGAGTAAATTCCGCCATCTTCCTCGATTGGGGGCTTTCGGGGGAGATATGCCGCCTCAGCGCGTTCATCCGCTGCGAGGCGGTTTTCATTTGGGTCTGCTGAAAGTGCATATCAGCAATGCAAGCTTGTTGATTGAGCCGGCCGACCAGGCGGGTTAGTGAAATATGTCCGGTTCACTCCTCCTCCCAAGAACCGGACCTTAAGCGCGATACTCCTCCTCCCAGTCGCGCTTTACAGATTAAGCCCACAATGCTCTTCTCCTCCCGAGCATTGTGGGCTTTTCCATGTCGTGGTCACGTAATTTTTCAGGCTGGAACGCATTGTTAGTTCCAGAATCGGCGCTAACGTTCCATTTTCACTGTGCGTGCACTCCTGAGAGCTCGCCCGCCTCGCGCCCCTAAGCCCCCCGCCCAAACGCGAGGCGGTTCCTTTGAGCGGAACCTTTCAAAAATTTATATTCCCGTGCTTCATTCAGGGATTATTCTCACTGAAATAGGGCTGTGTTCGAAGATAGAAGAAAGCGATCAGAAAGATCGTTGTTGCTTCGTTGGGTTATACTCATTCGCTACGCCGGTTGACGGGCTCATGAAGGTTCTTCCTGGCACATATTGTTCATAGAATTCTTGGCGTAGTACTGACAATACCAGAAACTGATTCAGTTGACCCCGGGAGGTTCCAGTAGTTAGAAGAACTATTCTTTAAAAAGAACGAGACGAATTTCTATGGTTTTCCGCTCGCTGTAAGGTATTCTTGTTTCACGGATAAATAAAAATGTATTATAAAAATATAATACATTACGTAGCGTCATATTTGATTGGAATTTAAGTTTATATTTTCTGCGTCGTCTTCTGTGGATGAGCGAAGAAACGACAATAATCGATCCGAATATCCGTTTACAATCAACAATAAGCTGAGTCGCTTTCTAGCTGAAGGCGACTTCGGCTGTTCAAGTGGCACAATGTTCGTGTCCGAAGGCTACGGTATCGGCCCGAAAATCGGAGATCGGTTGTCAGAAAGCACGGTGCGTAGATTTGGACGTTTAGAGTGTCCTTTGTACGTCCATAATGGCGCTCTAATGACTCGCTGATAGTTATCTCTGATCGTTAAAAGGGACCGTCTGCTCAGTTATTGGAACCGTTCGAGCTTCAGAAATTAACCATCTATTAACCATTACGCATATAGACCGGATAAACCGTTTTTTAACCAAGATGAATCAAGTGCTAACACAGTCTCGTCCAATCCGCTTGAAAGGGAGATCCTTTCTTGCGCTGGTACTCTCGCCTGAATTGCCCCTCGATGGCTGGCTTGACAAGCTGGACGATCTTGCAGCCCGTTCAGTAGGGTTCTTTCTGAATCGCCCGATCGTTCTCGATCTGGAGAATGTTTCGATTGAGCGTCCACAACTGGTTCAGTTGCTTGAGGATCTGGTTAAACGTGGTGTCTGGATTACGGGCTTCGAAAATGCGCGGCCTTCTCTTTTAGGTCCTGGTATGCCGCCCGCAATGCGCGGTGGGCAGCCTGCAGCAGATTTCGACCCGGAGATCACGGAGCAGAAACCGCAGGAGCGTGCACCGGTTACCGCCGCGTCGGTACAACTCGTCAAGGCTGTTCCGTCCATGGTCGTTACCGAGCCGGTCCGGTCAGGCCAGTCGGTCTATTTCCCAGACGGCGATGTAACGATTGTCGGCTCTGTCGCATCAGGCGCTGAAGTAGTGGCTGGTGGCTCGATCCATGTATATGGCGCGCTGCGCGGTCGTGCGATGGCCGGAACAGCTGGAAATGCCGATGCGCGCATTTTCTGTCGCAAAATGGAGGCAGAGCTTGTCGCCATCGACGGCCTCTACAAGACGGCCGAAGACATGGAGAGCAGATTGCGTGGACAGGCCGTCCAGCTCTGGCTCGACGGCGACTACATGATGGCAGAAACGCTGAGCTAGCATGCCCAAAAGCTGAGAAGCTTTGAGCAAAGCAGATTTCAATCGGATTTAAGGCACTTTTGAGTGTCGTAAAAGAAAAGCAGAGCACTTCATATCCCGGGTAACGAATGCTCTGGAGGCGCGCGGGAGATACAGGAGACAAATATGGCAAAAGTGATTGTTGTAACTTCCGGTAAGGGTGGCGTTGGCAAAACCACCTCGACCGCTGCAATTGGCGCTGCGCTGGCGCAACGCGGCGAGAAGACAGTCGTTATCGACTTCGATGTCGGTCTGCGTAACCTCGACCTTGTCATGGGAGCAGAACGCCGCGTTGTGTTCGATCTGGTCAATGTCATTCAGGGTGATGCGAAGCTTCCGCAGGCTTTGATCCGCGACAAGCGCCTTGAGACACTGTATTTGCTGCCTGCTTCACAGACGCGAGATAAGGATAACCTGACTATCGATGGTGTCGACCGCGTCATGGAAGATCTCAAGAAAGAGTTCGACTGGATCATTTGCGACAGCCCTGCCGGGATTGAACGTGGTGCCACGCTCGCCATGCGTCACGCGGATATGGCCGTGGTCGTCACGAATCCTGAAGTGTCGTCGGTGCGCGATTCCGACCGCATCATCGGCTTGCTGGATGCCAAGACACTCAAGGCCGAGCGTGGCGAACGCGTGGAAAAGCATCTTCTGCTGACCCGTTATGACCCCGTGCGCGCCGAGCGCGGCGACATGTTGAAGGTCGATGACGTTCTCGAAATTCTGTCCATCCCGCTTTTGGGTATTATCCCGGAAAGCCAGGACGTTCTGCGGGCATCCAATATTGGTTCTCCCGTAACGCTTGCCGATCAGCGCAGTGCGCCTGCATTGGCTTATCTCGACGCAGCCCGCCGCCTCGCCGGTGAAGAAGTGCCGATGACTGTTCCATCCGAAAAGCGCGGCCTTCTGGGTAAACTTTTCGGAAGGAGAGCGGCATGAGCCTGTTTCGTTTCTTCAGCAAGCCTGCTTCCGCGCCGCAAGCGCGCGAACGGTTGCAGGTTCTGCTTGCCCATGAAAGGGCGTCACACGAACATTCTGATCTTGTTGCGGTATTGCGAGAGGAAATTCTCGCC
Organism: Brucella oryzae; assembly: GCF_041929965.1. Taxonomy (NCBI): domain Bacteria; kingdom Pseudomonadati; phylum Pseudomonadota; class Alphaproteobacteria; order Hyphomicrobiales; family Brucellaceae; genus Brucella; species Brucella oryzae. Next base: position 181,277 of record NZ_JBHEEO010000003.1, read on the forward strand.
GTTATCGCCAAACATATCCAGATTGATCGCGACAAGGTCAGCGTGAAAATGGATCGGGGCGATCAGATGTCGACGCTCGAAGTCGATATAGAACTTCCGTTGAAGACGAAAGCGAAGGTGCGGGCAGCCTGATTAATGCCAAATTTGCGGATAGCCGAAAGAGATGGAGGGAAAAACCATGAACCGCGGTGCACTTCTCACCAGATTGAAGGAGCTTCAGGAGCTTCCAAAGTTTCAGAAGCGGGATATCTGTACCATCAGCGCTTTCTTGCAGCTTGAGGCACTGGCAGAACATGTCAGGGTTTGTGAAGAGGCAGCAGGCGTTGCACAAACGGGGCAGGATCATTGATCCTGCCTTATTTCTTGTAAAGTTCAGCTTTATCGAGCGCTCCAGCCCCTCGGCTTAGGCAGGCAGATCAGGGTTGCCGTTTTTACGGCACGGCAAAAAACATCTGCAAATAGCAGCCGAGGAAGACAAGGGCGATCAGCGCCGCGATGAGGAACAGGAGCTTCATTCATCATACATCGCCCAATCCCTGTTCACGTTCAAGAAAACAGATGGTGATTGATGAGGCCAGTGAAGAAAATCCTTCTCTATCCCATTGTTTCAATGGGGTTTTTGGAAGTGGCGGCTTGCCTTATTTGTTTGAGATGGGTGCAAGCTCTTGTCGTGCTGTCGTCAAAACCGCCTGTGTCAGGCTTGCAAGCCTGTCAGCCGCAAGGCGGTTGACCTGCCAGAATAAAGGAATATCCAACGGTGTGTCCGGGATCAATTCGATGAGCTTGCCTGATTGCAAATGGTCACCGATCAACTGCATTGGATTCATCCCCCATCCCATACCTGATAGGCTTGCATCGACAAAAGCCTGTGTCGAGGGTAGCCAATGCGTCGGGCACGCTATGTCGGTTCTGAGGGCGGTGCGCACCCACTGATCCTGCAACCTGTCTTTCTGGTTGAATGTCAGAGCCGGGGCCCTGGCGATAGCATCGCGGGTTATTCCACCGGGAAAGTGGCGAGCGACGAAATCTGGTGATGCCGTGGCGCGATATTGGAGAATACCAAGCGGCGTCAGACGGCAGCCCTGAACCGGTTTGGACAGGGAGGTTACGGCAGCAACGACGCGTCCGCGCCGCAGCCATTCGGCAGTGTGATCCTGATCGTCTACCGCAATGTTGAAGAGATATTCCGATGATGTGCTGAAATGCGAAATCGCTTTCAGAAACCATGTGCCGAGACTATCGGCATTGGTCGCTATATGAAGCGTTACGCGCTGTGCGGTATTTTCACTGCCGGACAATCCCGGCAATTCCGCCAGAAGTTCGCGCTCCAGCATGCCCACCTGCTCGATATGACGGCATAGCCAGTCGCCTTTCTCAGTGGCCGCGCAAGGAGAGCCTCGCTCGATGAGTACGGCACCAAGCCGCTCCTCGAGATGCTTGACGCGTTGGGAAACGGCCGATGGGGTTACGTTCAGTGCCCGCGCGGCCTTCTCAAAACTGCCTGTCTGAACCACCATCGCCACGGCTTTCAGGGCGGAATAGTCGATCATTAGTACTCCTAAACTGAAGTTATCAGATTTAACTATTCTAACTTTCTAACTTCCGGTATCCAAGTGCCAACTGAACCCCATATGGCGACTATTTATGAATCCTTCGGTCTATATAACCGGTCTTACCATGGGCCTCACCCTCATTGTTGCCATCGGCGCGCAGAACGCCTTTGTCTTGCGGCAAGGACTGCGCGATGAGCATGTGTTCGCCGTAAGTCTTGCTTGTGCCGTATCGGATGCCATCCTGATCCTGATCGGTGTCACGAGCTTCCAGAAGATCGCGGCCATCATGCCTGCGCTTGATCCCATCATGCGATATGGCGGTGCGGCTTTTCTGATCTGGTATGGCGCGCGCAGCCTCTATTCCGCTTTTACCTCGTCGGCAGTTCTGGCCACTGCGAATGGGGCGTCCGTGAGCCTCACCAAGACGCTTGCAACCTGTCTGGCGCTGACATGGCTCAATCCGCATGTCTATCTGGATACTGTCGTGCTGCTCGGAACGATCTCTACACAGTTTCCCGGTTTGGAAACGTCATTCGCGGCAGGGGCGATCACCGCGTCCTTCGTGTTTTTCTTTTCGCTTGGTTTCGGTGCCCGGTGGTTGCGCCCGATTTTCGCCCGCCCGTCGTCTTGGCGCATTCTTGAAGGCATCATTGCCGTTACGATGTGGTCAATTGCATTGAAGCTTGTGGTCGGCCTGTGACGATTTCAGGATAAGTAAACTAAAATGCCGGATACGTTTTCTGCATCCGGCATTTTATCTTTTGAAAGCATGATATCTAGAGACCCATGGCCTTCAGTTCCTGAAGCGGAGGGATCGTTTCGTACATGACGGGGTCAAGGCGGTCCCAGATGATACCGCAGGTTGGCTTGTGCGGGTCCTTCACCTCGATTGTTCGGGTGGGGGTGAAAATCACGTCAGCAACCGTGTCATAGACATCCGGCGTGAGTTTTTCGCTCAGAACCTGACAGTCATGCACCACAGCCGCTGCTGGCGTGGCTGCGGTGATGCGACCCAAACGGTAAAGCATGCCCCATTCGGCATCGAAGAAACCATGTCCTTTGCCAAAACGGACCCCTTCGAGATTGATCGCGCCGGTGCCGGTGACCATGTAGTCTACGACTGGCATGGCTGAGATATCTTTCAGCGTTACCGGCTGTCCCACACGCTCCATGCCGTCGAGCGTCGAGGCGTAAAGATAATGGTCCGGCGAAATCAGCTTCGGATCGAGAACCCAGAAGCCGCGCTTGATGGAATATGTGGTTATCAGAACAGTCTTGCCGTCTTTCAAAGCTTGAAGACGCAGGCGGTCGAGACAATTATCTGGCGTGATGAAGATGAAATCGGCATTCTGGTAATACCGATGGCTTGTCAGGCGGGCGACCGCCTCCTCGCCGCCTTCAAAATCCGCGATGAACTCACCAAAGTCGAAATGGAAACGGCTATCCGGAACAGCGACCTTGCGCAACTCGCTCCAAACACGTTCGCGAACGGAAGCTTTGTGATCGGTGATTTCCATGGGGACTCCTTGCATTTTAGTCTGCCGGGCTCATGCCCCGGCGGGCGAGCACGCGGTGCTCGCAGAGGGCTACGATTTGATAGAAAAAGACGGACAGCATCACGGACACCACGGCAACGGCCCAGATCATGCCGTAGTCGAGATATCCGCGTGACTGGTTGAGAAGGTTTCCTAGCCCCGTACCTGTTGCCAGCCATTCGGCGATCATGACACCAAGCAAAGCGCGGGGTACGGCAAGGCGAATGGCAGCGAAGAGAAAGGGCAGGGAAGCGGGCACGGAAACCAGACGGATTTGTGTCCAGATGCTCGCACCATAGGCGCGAGGTACGTCCAGAGCGCCGCGAGGAACCAGTGCCATGCCCTGCGCCATGGTTACGAAGGCAGGGAAGAATGTCACTGAGACTGTGATCCAGAGGATGACGGACGGGCCGCGTCCTAACAATAAAACGAGCAGGGGCGTCAGGGCGACGAGCGGCATTGTCTGTGTGACAAGGGCGACAGGCATGAATCCGCGCACGATGGCAGGCTTGGCGACTGAGCCGATGGCGAGCGCAAAGGCGAAAAGGATGCCTGCTGCCATGCCCAGAAAGGTAAGCGGCAAAGTCTGCGAAAGCGCTGTCAGCAATTTTGCCTGTGCGGGAGCTGCCGACGGAGCGAGGAAAAGATAGTCGAACAGTCCTACTGGCGTTTTGGCAATCATGGCCGGGGTTCCCATGGCAACAAGCAGCAGCCACCACAAAGCGAACGGAAGCGCGATCGAACAAACAACAAGAACAAAATTTAGGCCGCGAGAGCCGCGTGGGGCAGCGTTCGGAGCGCTGGTTGGGACGGTGATGGCCTTGGTGCTGCCGGTCAGCATTTTTGCAAGAATGGAAAAGAGCGTATAGGCCAATCCCGCAAGCAAGGTAGCACACAGGCCGATACCCCAGAGCCGGGTCGGTTCAGCTCGTCCGAGAGAGCCGATCAGATAGGCGCCGAGACCGAAACGTCCGCCGCCGCCAAACTCGGCCAGAATGGAGCCCAGAACTGCATTCGGAGCAGCAATTCGCAGACCGGCAAGGATTGACGGCAGGGCGGATCGTAATTGCGCAAGACGCAGCACTTTCCATTGGTTGCCGCCATAGGCGCGAACGATATCTATCATACGGCGGTCGGTCTGGCTGATGCCGGTCACGGTGGCGGCCATAGTGATGAAATAACAACCGAGTGCTGCGAGCGTGATACGCGGCGTCATTCCTGAAAAAGTCAATACCAGAATGGGAGAGATCGCAATCGGAGGCAGTGCAAAAATCGCGATGTTGACGCCACGTCCCAGTTTAGCAGCAGTTGGAAAGAGTGCGAACAGAATACCCGCAGCAACGGCAACAAGGTTGCCGATGACAAAGCCAGCGCCCGCCCCGTGAAGGGTCGCCAGTATGTGAGCCGGGTAGTCGGCACGGTCGATCCACAGACGGGCCAGGATCGCTGAAGGCGCGGGCAAGGCACCGCCTGCGATCAGGGAAAAGCGGCCGCATATCTCCCAAGCTGTGACAAGAATAATCCAGTTGCGCAAGGCAGAGAGGCGGTTCGATGGCTTTATGTCAGCCATGCAGAGCCTCCGCGACGGCGTCCTCCAGCGCATGGAATTGCGGTGTGCTGAATATTTCGGGGCTGCGTGGGCGTTCCAGCGGAATATCGATGATCTGCGCGATGCGCCCAGGGCGACTATGCATCACCACGATTCGGTCGGCGAGGAAAACCGCTTCGTCGATGCCATGGGTAACGAGCAGGGTGGTCGCCTTGCTTTCAAGCCAAATGCGTTGAAGCTCGATGTTCATCTGGCGGCGCAATATCTGGTCAAGTGCACCGAAAGGCTCGTCGAGAAATAGAACGCGTGGATCAGTAACCAGAGAACGGGCAATTGCCACACGCTGGCGCATGCCACCTGAAAGCTCACCTGGAAGCGCCTTCTCGAAGCCTTTGAGGCCAACAAGGGCGATCAATTCGGCAATCCGCTCAGCCTTTTCCGGCCGAGACAAGCCGAGAACGTCCAGCGGCAATGCAATATTGTTTTCGACACTGCGCCAGGGCATAAGCGCCGCATCCTGAAAAGCGACGCCGGTCAGTCCGGCTTTCGCAGCCTTGACAGGGCTTTTGCCCATGACGGAAACCGAGCCGCTGTCGGGTTGGTCGAGACCGAGTGCCAGCCGCAACATGGTCGACTTGCCACAACCGGACGGCCCGATAAGTGCGGTGAACGAGCCGGTCGGGCATTCAAGCGAGACATCGGATAATGCAATTACATTCGTGCCGCGCCCTGAAAATGAGCGCGTCACATTTTCAAGTTTGATCCCGGACATCTCAGGCATCAAATCTCTTCAAGAAGCGTTGTGTCGAAATGATCGCGTTTGGCGGCAATACCGATAGCGCCGAGCGCCTTGATTGTGTTTTCGATGGCTTCTTCGCTCATGGAGAACACACCATTCGGCGACTCGATCAGCGGCTTTTGTGCGGTGTTGAAATAGACTTCATTTTCGATTGACCGACCCGTGCCCTTGAACCAGGTGTCGGCAAATTTCGGCGGATAGGCTGCCGGGTCCTTGAGGTTTTCATCCCAGCCCTTGCGGCTTGCCCGAAGGAAAGCAACGATATCCTTGCGTTTTGCCTTGAGTGTTTCTTCCGTCACGACAACCGTATCGTTGAAGATTGTAAAGCCGAAATCATAGAGCAAAAAGGAAACAGCTTCTTCGCCTGCCTGCTTAATGGTGAAAGGAACATTGGTCGTAAAATCGAGCGAAGCGTCAATTTCCCCCTTGATGAGCGGCGTCGGATCATAGGCGTAAGGAACGATGTTGACCTGAGAAGGCTCGATGCCCGAAATCTTCAGCATGGCTTCAACCGAGATAACGTTGACCGGCGGTACAGCCAGCGTCTTGCCGATCAGATCCTTTGGCTCCTTGATAGGGTTCTTGGCGAGCGAAATAATGCCGATGGGATTCTTCTGATACTGGGCGCCGATGATTTTGAAAGGTGCGCCCTGTTCGACGATAGCCTTGATCGTCGTATCGGGGGTGGTAAGGGTCAGATCGGCCTTGCCAGCGATGATCGTGCTTTCCGGAATGACATCGGGACCACCGGAGATATAGTTCAGATCAAGACCTTCTTCGCGATAGAAGCCCTTATCGGCTGCAATGAAATAGCCGCTGAATTCCGCGTCATTGATCCAGGAGGCCTGAAAGTTGAACGGTGTATCCGCGGAGGCAAAACGGCTCATAGCTGGCAGAGCGGCTGCGACGCCCATAAGTCCGAGAAAACGACGGCGATCCAGGGCAATATTCATTGAATTTTCCTTTGGTGCTGAATTTGTCAGGCAATGCCGCGCATGCGCGCAAGCTCACGCAGGGGCGGAATGGATTGGATTTCTTCGGCTGAAACGTCGTTCCAGCGAATACCGCGCGGCCTGCGACGGTTGCGTGTTATCTCGATGAAGCGGCTGGGCGTGGCAATGAAGTCGAGAGCAATATCGTTCTCCGATATGTTGAGGCGCTCTTCCACGATCTGTACGTCATGCACGGCTGCCGCAATGAGAGACTGCTCGTCGGCAAGACCCAGATCCGTGAACATGCCCCATTCCAGATCGAAGAACGCGTGGCCTTTGCCAAAGCGAACTCCATCGATGGAAACAGCGGATGCGCCAGTCGCAATGACATCAAAACGACCGATATGGGTCAGGTCTTCGAGACTGACCGATCGACCGAAATGTTCCATACCGTCAAGCCAGGCTGCGGCTTTCTCCAACCCCGGGGGAACGGATCCCGGTTCCAGCAGGAGAAAGCCGCGCTGCATGCCGTAGGTCGGCATGATGAATGGTGTACCCGACATGATCAGGCGACGGCGCAACTCGATCATGGAATTATCTGGCGTCACAAAAACCAATTTGGCTTTCGCAATCCCTTCGATCGCCAGCAAGCGATCCGTAGCTGCCTCTACACCTTCAAAGTCCGGTATGAATTCCGAGAATTTGAAGTGGAAGCGTGCATCAGGGCGGGCGACATCTTTCAGTCGATCCCAGATGCGCTGCCGTATACTGCGGGAATACGCCATGGAGATTCCATGAATTTCAATGTTTCATTATCAATGAAACAAATGTTTCAGTATTGCAAGAGGCGATGATAAGCTTTTTTAGTGCACAGAGAGATTCGGAATAAACGCACATGGCTTCACGTCTGGTACTGCGCATACAGGAGCGCTACGCAAAGCTCACGGCAGGCGAGCAGAAAATCGCGCAGCTCGTTCTCGAGCGTGAGGATGACATTCTGATTCATTCCGCTACCGAAATCGCGGAGATGGCCGGCGTATCCAAGGCAACCACGGCTCGCTTTTTTCAGCATCTGGGCTATGCCGATTTCAATGAGGTGAAACTCCAGGCGCGTGAGGAGCGCAATCGCACCGAACCTTTTGAATATTCGAGTACGGTTGACGAAGAAGTACCGCTGGTGCGTACCATCAGCGCGCATCTCGATATGGAGATCGCTAATATAACCCGAACATTCGAGGCGCTTCGCTCAGACAAGATGCGTGAAGCTGCCGAACTTATCGCAGAAGCGCCGCGTGTCTGGGTCGTCGGGGTCGGTGATGAGGAAGGGTTCGCGCGTTATGCGAGGCTTTTATTCTCGAGGTTGCGGCACAGCGTGATGATCCTCGGTATCAACCAGGGTTCGTGGGCTGAAGATCTTGCCATGACAGGTCCAAAAGATGTGTTGTTATTGATTACGCTGCCGCCGCATCGGGCATTGTTGAAACAAATTCTGGGTTATGCGGCTACGAGCCGGTTGAATATTGTGACCATTACGGACCGTGGATCGGTTTCGGAAGCCCAGCGTTATGCGCGCGTCGTGCTGCCGTGTCATGTAGACAGCTTCGCATTGGGAGCATCTTATACCGCCGTCAGCAGCGCCATTCGGCTTCTCGCTTTGACCTATGCTTCGCATGCAGGCAAATCGGCGCAACAGCGGTTGGAGATCGTCGCCGGTATTCACGACGAGCTTGACGACATGGATTGAAGCTCTGCCGCTCAGTTGTTCCGGACGTGCTCGGGACGGAAGCCGACCCCGATCAACCTGCCCGCCAAATGTGCAAGAATGGGCCAGCGTGCGAGGTGGCGCATAAAAGCGGGTGGCCCATCGCGCCTAGTGTCATTTGTTTCGCGCTTGCGGCGATCGCTGCGCATCATCAGTTGCAGCTTCTGCGTTGCCTTTGTTGGAAAACGACGCCGTGCTTCGACTGCCGCAAGATATGAAGACAGTGCTCTGTTTTTCTTAAGCGGTTCTGCCAGAATATTTGCAGCAGCAACGGCATCCTGAACAGCGAGATTGACCCCGAAACCGCCGATAGGTGACATGGCATGGGCAGCGTCGCCTATGCATAGAAGTCCCGGTTTCCACCACGTCTTAAGCCGGTCGATGCGTACACTCAGCAGGTGCACATCTTCCCAGGTGCGTATTTCGTCCATTCGATCCGCAGGCAATGGGGATGCTTTCGCAACCGCTTCCCTGAATACGTCGAGCCCTTTCTGTTTCACCTCGGCAAAAGTTTGCTTGCGGAGAACGTAACCGCATTGCCAATAGTCGCCGCGATCAACCATGATGAAACCTTGCCGGGGACCGCCATGGCCCATCGTATAGGGTGGATCATTGGGAGCGTGAGACAGTTTCATCCAGAGAATTTCGCTTGGCGAGCCAAAATTTTCGACCTCCAGACCGGCTTTTGTGCGGACCACAGAGTTTCGCCCGTCTGCACCCACGACAAGTTTGGCATCAATCCTGATCGTTTCATCGGGTGTTGTCGCAAGAAGGCCGGTGACACTCCCGTTCTGTTCGATCAGATCGACTACCTTGGCAGACATGATGAGCCTGAAGTTCGAATATTTCTCGGCTTCGCGCGCAATATAATCGAGAAACTCCCGCTGCGGCATGAAAGCGATGAATCGGCACTGGGCAGGAATCTTCGAGAAATCGGCTATCGTGATGTCCTGACCTCCGATCTCTGCATGCAACCGATGCGCCTTTGTATGAGGCAAATCCAGGAGCCCGTCCAGCAAGTCGAGTTCATGCATGACCTGAAGGGTGGATGGGTGAATTGTATCACCGCGAAAATCACGCAAAAAATCGGAATGTTTCTCTAGAACAGCGACATTAACGCCTGCGCGCGCCAGCAGCAGGCCCAGCATCAGTCCTGCCGGCCCGCCACCGGCTATAGCGCAACCGGTTTCAATACGACTGCTATTCGGCGTAACTGGTTGCATCATGACATATCCACTCGATCATATTTGTATTGTGTAGATGACATAAAAAGACCGGCGCTCTCAGTAGGTCAACTGCCGGCTGGAAGCCTATGGGACAATACAGATCAAAACATGGATTAAATTATCAAGTTTGGTGATTTTGTCTTCCGTTCGAAGGCTGCTCGACAGCATGAGCGCAAAGAAACCCCGACCTAAATGGAGCGGGGTTTCTGAATATCAATCATGTTCTGACGACTTACTTTTGAATTTGCGCAGCCGATTGCTTGATCGCTGTCGTGATCTGCTGACAGAACGGTTCCACGCTCTTGCCCGAAGTCTTGGCAAATTCTTCGACGTCGGTTTCCTGGCCCATTGACTGGACGACACCCTTCTTTCCTGCTTCACGCGTCTCATCAAGCCCAGCCTTGTCGGCAGGGGCCTGCATCAAGTTCATGATCGACTTTTGGCCGTCAATATCTTCCTGGGTGGCAAAGCCTTTGTCTTTACAATATTCGACAATGCCAAGTTGATTTGTTGCGGCCTTGTATAAGTCTTCAGGTGAAATTTTCTGCGTACCTTGGGCTATTGCGTTTCCGCTGGTAATAACCGTCAGCATCAAGGTGTATACGCCTACATTTTTCATGATAAAAACCTTTCAATAATCGGTTCGACCCCCGAAGAAAGGCATAAAGATCATAAAGGCGGACGTGAAATAAACTGGAGGAAAGCGCTTTAACATTTTTTGACCTATTCGCTCTTTCCATTTTGAGTTTGTATCTAACCGAGCGTGTGCGGTTTGCTTTTACCAAGTTGTCGTTCACGGAAGACAGAAAATAATCCGGCGCTGACAACGATCACTGCACCCGTGATGATGTTCCATGTCAGTTGTTCGCGAAATACCGTAACCGCGATAAATGCGCCTATAACGAGCTGGAGATAGGTGAGTGGCTGCACTTCTCCTGCCTCCAGAATTTTGTAAGCGCGGATGAGAAAGTAATGGCTTGCAATGCCGCAGGCACAAAGGGCAGCCATCCAGAACCAATCGGTCTGTGCGATCGGCATCAGATAGAAGCTGCCGACAAATGTCAGGGTTACGGCTCCTGTCACACCAGTGTAGAAAAAGCTGGTCATCGTATCGTCACTCTGGCTGACAGCGCGCGTGGCAACGGCGTAAACGGCAAACATAACCATCGCTGCCACCGGAAGAAGCAGGCTTGTGTCGAACTTCGCAGTCACAGGGTTAATAATCAGCAAGACTCCGACCAGCCCGATGGCGATCGCCGTCCAGCGTCTCCAGCCAACCTTTTCACCAAGAAATGGCACGGAGAGCATCGTCACTAATAGCGGTGCGCCTTGAAAGATCGATTGCGCCGTTGCCATGCCCGCGCGACTAAGAGCGAATATGAACGTCACGATTTCGGCGGCAAGCAGGACGCCGCGAAAAAGTTGCAGGAATGGCCGTTTGGTTGCAGCGGCTTTAGCGATGCCCCCGGAGCGAGCGGCGAGCAGCAAAACGAACGCGGCAAAGACCCAATAGCGGATCATCGTTATGAGTATCGGCGAATAATGTGTGCCAAGATACTTCGAAATACCATCCTGCGTTGCAAAAATGGTAACCGCGAGAAGTGTGAAGAGATAGCCTTGGCCTTTGCGTGTCATGGCGCACTCATATCGAGGCAGTTACGGGTGTGCCACTCATAAATTCTGAAATGCGCATATAGTATGAGCACTCCCGTATTTTTGCGATGAAACACGAGTGCGATGACTACGGGCCCCCGTAACGATGTTCGAGATATGGTTATGCTCTCAGCCAAAAACGAATGAAAGATGCTGCGATACTTGCGGCGCGTTTATCTTATCAGAAGCGTAATTCCTTGAATTCAATGAGTTTTATCTTTGATGGCTGGACATTTTCCAATTGAAACTCTGTGAGAGATTGACACCCCGACTTTCTCAGGTATTCTTTTATAAAAGCCTATATAACATAATTGTGGAACAAATCAAAAAATGGGGTTCTGCCTTGCGGATCAAATTAGCATTCCTTCTGGCTTCTGCCATGATCTTCAGTCCCGGCGTTTCGCTGGCTCAGGACAAAGGCGGCGTCATCAATGTCGCGACCATTGGCGAGCCCCCGACGCTCGATCCTATGGTATCCACCGCCGATCTCGTGGGTATCGTCACGCAGCATATCTTCGAAACGCTCTACACCTTCGATAAGGAATGGAAACCGACGCCACTGCTGGCCGAAAGCCTGCCTGAAATCAGCGCCGACGGAAAAACCTATACGATCAAGCTGCGGTCCGGCATCAAGTTCCATGATGGCAGCGACATGACGTCGGAAGATGTGGTTGCGTCGCTGGAGCGCTGGACGAAGCTGGCATCACGCGGGAAACAGGCCTCGGTCTTCATCGAAAACATTGCGGCGACCGATCCCGCAACGGTGACGATAACGCTCAAAGAGCCTTATGCGCCATTGACCTCTTTGCTTGCCTTCAACAATTCTGCCGCGATCATCATACCCTCGGAAAAGCTGGCTGAGCCGATGAACGAATTTATCGGTACCGGCCCTTATATGCTCAAGGAACGCAAGGCAGATCAGTATATTCAGCTCGTGCGTTTCGACGGTTACAAGTCGCGTGACGGCGAAAGTAACGGTTATGGCGGTGCGCGTCATCAATATCTCGATGAAATCCGCTTCGTTTCAGTTCCTGACGCCAACACCCGTGTCGAAGCGGCGGTTTCCGGACAGTATGACTATGTCGACTCCATTCCGGTTGAATCATTCGACAAGATCAAGTCATCAACGGCTTCCCAGCCATTGCTTCTGAAGCCCTTCGGCTATCCTGTCTTTGTGTTCAACACCAAGGAAGGCGTGGCCTCGAAACTGCCCGTACGCAAGGCCGCCACACAGGCATTGAGCATGGAAGACATGCTTGCAGCCGCGTTTGGCAGCACGGAATTCTACGCTTTGGACGGCGCTTTCTATCCGTCCAATTTCGTCTGGAATACGGAGGCTGGCGTCGAAGGCAATTACAACGTCGCCCAGCCGGAGGCCGCGGCGGAAGCATTGAAGGCTGCCGGCTACAATGGCGAGCCGCTACGTATCCTGACCAGCCGCCAGTACGAGTTCCATTACAAGATGGCACAGGTGGCCGCCGAATATCTGAAGCTTGCCGGTTTCAATGTGGACTTGCAGGTGGTCGATTGGGCGACGCTGACGCAGCGCCGCGCCGATCCAAAACTCTGGGATATCTACATAACGCATAGCCCCTTCCTGCCCGAGCCTGCTTTGATTGGCTCTTTGTCGACCAGTTCGCCGGGTTGGTGGGACACGCCAGCGCGTAAAACCGTAGTTGATGCATTCACGTCTGAATCCAATCCGGAAAAGCGCATTGCGCTGTGGGCAGACGTTCAGAAGACCATCTATGACGAACTGCCCCTGATCAAGATCGGCGACTTCAATGCTGTCGCGGCAATGTCCACCAAGCTGGAGGGCGTTGAGCCAGCGCCGTGGCCTTATTTCTGGAATGCTTCGCTGAAGAAATAACTCCCGCAATGCGAATGCCGTCCGTGCGGGCGGCATTCGCTGAATGGTTCAATCTGGAGAAGCCGATCGCATGGTGCGCTATATCCTTCAGCGGTTTGTTGGCATGGCTGTCGTCATGTTTCTGGTCGTGACGATCGTATTCGTGATCGTCCGGGTGACGCCCGGAGATCCTGCTGCTGTCATGCTTGGACCTGACGCATCGGCGCAGGACATTGCCGATCTGCGCGCCCGGCTCGGTCTCGATCAGTCGCTGATTATTCAATACTTTTACTATATCGGCCAGCTACTGAAAGGCGATCTCGGCCAGTCTATTTTTCTAAACATGCCGGTCGGCGCAGCGTTGCTCGACCGGGCTGAACCGACATTCTTTCTGACGGTTCTTTCTCTTCTTATCGCCTGCGTTATCGCGCTGCCGGTTGGCATTTATGCAGCCTACCGGCGCGGTTCCTTTGTCGATCAGGCTGCAACGACGGTTGCCATGCTTGCAGCCAGCATACCGAGCTTCTGGCTCGGCCTCATCCTCATGCAGTTTTTCGCGGTCCGGTTGAACCTGTTTCCGGTGTCAGGCTATGGCGGTCCGGGTTCTAGCTTCATCGATCGAATGTATCATCTGATCCTGCCAGCCATCGCGCTGGGGCTGGTTTCCTCTGCTCTGATCCTGCGTTTTACCCGTGCCTCGATGCTCGATGTTCTTGGTGACGATTACATCCGCACGGCACGGGCAAAAGGATTGATCGAGCGCCGCGTGATCATGAAGCATGCATTGAAGAATGCGCTGATCCCCATCCTGACTGTTATCGGTCTCACGGCAGCCGTCCTGATCTCCGGAGCTGTGGTGACGGAAACGGTGTTCGGCCTCCCAGGGGTTGGCAATCTTGTCGTGTCTGCGGTCCTGCGACGGGATTATCCGGTAATTCAGGGCGCGTTGCTCGTCATCGCGGGGCTCTATGTCCTGATCAATTTCATCATCGATATGCTTTATCTGTTCGTAGATCCGAGGGTTCGCTACTGATGGCCGATCTTGTTACGACCACGCAAAAAGCCCCTTCGGAAAGCGCTTTGTTCATCCGCCGGCTGTTCAAACGCAAGACAGTGGCGGCTGGCATTATCGTGCTTGCGGTCTTTGCTATCCTCGCGCTGCTGGCGCCCTGGATCGTGCCTTATTCGCCCTCGAAGCTATCCATCGTCAACCGCCTCAAGCCGCCTAGCGAGATGTTCTGGTTTGGCACGGATGAGTTCGGACGTGATGTGTTTTCGCGCACGATCTATGCCGGGAGGCTATCGCTCATGGTGGGAGCGGCGGTTGTCGTCCTGTCTGCGGTGATAGGGGTGACGCTCGGATTGCTTGCAGGCTTCTTTCAGCGTCTGGACACGCCCATCGCTCGCCTGATCGACGCGATGATGGCGTTCCCCGATATTCTTCTGGCCATTGCGCTGGTTGCCGCACTCGGCCCATCGCTGGCGACGGTCATTGTTGCGCTATCTGTGGTCTATTCGCCCAGGCTGGCGCGCATCGTGCGCGCCTCGACATTGGTGATCCGCGAATTGCCTTATGTCGAAGCGGCCCAATCGCTTGGAATTTCGACATTTCACGTCATGACGCGGCACGTGCTGAGAAATCTGATTTCGCCCATTATCGTGCAGTGCACTTTCTTATTTGCGAGCGCAATGCTCGCCGAAGCAGGGCTTTCCTTTCTCGGTCTTGGTGTCAGCCCTGAGATTCCAACCTGGGGAACCATGATTGCCGCGGGACGGCAATATATCGGTCAGGCCGACTGGATGACCTATTTCCCCGGCTTCGCCATCATTCTTTCCGTTCTCTCGCTCCAGATGGTGGGGGATGGATTACGCGACATGCTCGATCCAAGACTGCGAAGGGATTTGTAATATGATTTCCGGTGAACAGGCGAAGCCGCTTCTCATCACCAATGTCAAACCGGTAGCTTTCGGTGCAGAACATTCCGATGCGCCGACCGATATTCTGGTCGGGAAAGACGGCAATATCAGCGCCATCGGCAAGTCGTTGAGCGCACCCGCCGAGGTGGAGCGTGTCGATGGCAAGGGAGCCTGGATTTCACCCGGTTGGGTGGACCTGCATGTCCATATCTGGCATGGCGGTACGGATATTTCGATACGCCCTTCGGAGTGCGGTGCTGAGCGAGGGGTGACGACGCTCGTCGATGCCGGTTCGGCGGGAGAAGCCAATTTTCACGGTTTCCGGGAATATATCATCGAACCAGCGAAGGAACGGATCAAAGCCTTCCTCAATCTCGGTTCCATTGGCCTTGTCGCCTGCAACCGGGTTCCGGAACTACGGGACATCAAGGATATCGATCTTGACCGCATTCTCGAATGCTATGCAGCCAATAGCGATCATATTGTCGGGATTAAGGTCCGGGCCAGCCACGTCATAACCGGGTCATGGGGCGTTACGCCGGTCAAACTTGGCAAGAAGATCGCCAAAATACTCAAAGTGCCTATGATGGTACATGTGGGCGAACCGCCGGCCCTTTATGATGAAGTTCTGGAGATCCTTGGCCCTGGCGATGTGGTCACGCATTGCTTCAACGGCAAATCCGGCTCCAGCATCATGGAAGACGAAGACCTGTTCAACCTCGCGGAACGCTGCGCAGGTGAGGGTATCCGGCTGGACATCGGCCATGGCGGAGCATCCTTCTCTTTTAAGGTCGCTGAAGCGGCAATTGAACGTGGCCTCCTTCCCTTTTCAATCTCGACGGACTTGCATGGCCATTCAATGAACTTCCCTGTCTGGGATATGGCGACAACCATGTCCAAGCTGCTGTCGGTCAACATGCCCTTTGAAAATGTCATCGAAGCGGTCACGCATAATCCGGCGTCAGTCATCAAGCTTTCGATGGATAATCGGCTCTCCGTTGGGCAGCGTGCCGATTTCACGATTTTTGATCTGATCGATGCCGACCTGGAAGCGACGGATTCCAACGGTGACGTGTCTCGTCTGAACAAGCTTTTCGAACCCCGCTACGCAGTCATCGGCGCCGAAGCCATTACGGCCAGCCGCTATATACCGCGTGCGCGCAAACTCGTTCGCCATAGCCATGGCTATTCGTGGCGCTGAAGCTGTCGGCGCAGCATTGAATTTGCGGGAACGCCCCGTGACGAAATGATGAGGAAAATTCGTGTCTCTTTCTCCCCAAACGACCGAAGTACGACATTCCCCTTATGAGCGCCTGGCTTTGCTTGGCATAACTTTGCCGCCGCCGCCGCCGCCCATCGCGAATTTTGTTACGCATGTTCGGGAAGGCAATATCCTCTATCTTTCCGGACAGGGCCCTCGGGAAGAGAGCGGACATTTGCGTGCGGGAAAAGTCGGTGGTGATATCGGCGTGGATCAAGCCTATCAGGATGCCCGGCTGACGGGTATCAATCTGCTGGCCGTCATGCATGAGGCGCTTGGCGACCTTTCCCGTGTGAAGCGTGTCGTGAAGCTGTTGGGTATGGTCAATGCCGTGCCGGACTTCGAACTGCACCCCAACGTCATCAATGGCTGCTCCGATCTTTTCATCGAAGTATTTGGTGCTGCCGGACAACATGCGCGTTCAGCCGTCGGCTTCGGTTCCTTGCCGGGCAATATCACGGTTGAAATCGAAGCGATCGTCGCTCTGAACGACTAGGGCAGCGTCAATGATTGCGCCAACCCATCAGCTTTTCGATCTTTGCTGCCGAAGCGCGCACCTGGCTGGTATAGCGGCCTTCGTCGGAAAGCACTTTCTGCTCTGGGAGCACGATGGAGATCGTTGCAACACATTGTCCATCGCTGTCACAGATCGGAGAAGCAATACAGGCAACCGCATAGTCGGATTCGGCAATCTGGATCGAGAGCCGCTCACCAAAGGCTTTCGCCGCAGCCTCCGAGAGGCTTGTGGCGTCGATTTCGGCCCGACCGGTTGGGGACGTCCGGGCGCAGCGCTTGAAAAGCTCTACCCGTTCACTTTCAGCCAAATGACCGACCAGAAGGCGGCCGGATGCAGTCCAGTTCAAGGGCACTCTTGTGCCAACACGCGAGGCAACCTGGAACGGGCTCGGTCCATCGGCCATGGCCAGAACGAGCATATGATCTCCGTCCCGGCCACACAGCTGCACCGCTTCGTTCGCTTCGCGGCAAAGATCATGCATTTCGTGCGTGGCGACGCTCATGAAATCAAGCGAACGCGCATAAGCAAGGCCGTAGTGATAGAGCCGGGCGCCGAGCCAGATTGCGCCATCCACGTTGCGGGCGAGCATGTTCTTTTCAACCAGATCGTCGATCGTCACATAAACGGTCGACAAAGGCGCCTTGATTGCTTTCGCAATCGCATAGGGACCAGCCGGAGCGCCGGTTTCATAAAGATAATCAATCACTTGCAACGCACGGTCTATGCCGCTCACACGCGAGCGGCGTGTCGACTTGGCTTTGGTGTCGTCCGCAGGGGACGTTTCAGCGGGGACGGTGGATGATGATGCGCTCACGCAAGTGCTCCATGTTAAATTCTAGAAGTTATTACATTATTATGGCATATCCGTCTATGCCTGAGACAGTGAAAGAAATGGGAGAATTGACATGACCGATGATATCCGCACCAGGATCGGGCTTCGACCGGTCATCAATGTTTCCGGGACGATGACATCGCTTGGCGCGTCCATCGTCGTGCCGGAGGCAATAGAGGCGATGGCGGCCATCCTGCCGCAATTCGTCGAGATCAATGATCTGCAGCGCAAGGCGAGTGAAGTGATCGCACGATTAACGGGCGGCGAAGCCGGGTTCGTTACCGCGTCCTGCTCGTCGGGCATTACGCTTGCTGTTGCCGGAGCTATGACAGGCAACAACCTTCTCGCAATTGAGAAATTGCCGGATGTCACGCCAGAAAAGAATGAAGTTCTGGTGCAGACCGGTCATGTGGTCAGCTACGGCGCTCCAGTCGATCAGGCAATCCGGCTTGCGGGAGGTAAGGTCGTTCTGATCGGACAGGCAACATCGACGCATCGCTATCACATGGAAAATGCGATTACCGAAAAGACGGCTGCGGCGGTTTATGTCGTATCGCACCACGTCGTCGACTATGGCCTTTTGCATCTCAGTGAGTTTGTCGAGATCGCGCATGCCAAGGGCGTGCCAGTGATCGTGGATGCCGCATCTGAATACGACTTGAAGCTGTTTCTGGAAAAGGGCGCAGACGTCGCAATCTATTCGGGACACAAGTTTCTGGGTGGTCCGACCTCCGGCATTGTTGCAGGTAAGAAGGAGCTCGTCCGCAATGCGTTCCTGCAAAATCTCGGCATCGGGCGCGGCATGAAAGTTGGTAAAGAGAGTATTTATGGCGTTATGGCGGCGCTGGAAGCGTGGGAAAAACGCGACCATGCCGGAATTCGCGAAAGGGAGACCGGATATCTGGAATTGTGGAAGAAGACGCTGGATGGACGTCCCGGTATCACCGCTCTGATCGAACCAGATCCGACGAACAATCCGCTCGACCGTCTGCGAGTGATTGTATCGGCTGCTGACGCCCACATCACGGCCTGGGATTTGGTTACCGCGCTTGCGCGGGGGAACCCGCCGGTCATCGCCCGTGATCATGAGGTAGAGCACAACTATTTCTATATCGATCCCTGCAATCTTCATCCAGGGCAGGAGACGGTCGTTGCTCAACGTCTTGGGGAGGAACTCGACAAAGCCCGGGCATCGAACGAGATTATCGCCACTCCCTTTGAGGATCGAAGCAGGCATCGCTTCGACAGCTTGTTGCGTTGGCCGGATTGATTGGCGGAGCCTGAGTAAAGCGGAGGAACATCATGACGTCTGAGAAAATTGCGACGGTTGGAAAACACGAACCTGTTCTATCCGTTCAAGGGCTGAGCACCTCTTTTCTGGTCGATGGTGCCTGGAAACCGGTTGTGGATGACGTTTCCTTCGATGTCCATCCCGGAGAAACCGTCGCAATCGTCGGGGAATCCGGCTCAGGCAAGAGTGTCACCTCACTGTCGATCATGCGTCTCTTGCAGAAGGATACGAGCCGCATCGAAGGCAGTATCAGGTTGGGAGATAGGGAGCTTCTGACGCTTCCAGAAGAGAAAATGCGCCGGATACGCGGCAACGAAATCGCTATGATTTTTCAGGAGCCGATGACGAGCCTCAATCCGCTCTTCACAATCGGGGACCAGATTTCGGAAGCATTGCTCTGCCATTCGCAAATGTCAAAGGCAGATGCGCGTGCTGAAACGATCCGCTTGCTTGAAAAGGTCCGCATCCCGTCCGCAGTATCCCGCTTCGATGAATATCCGCATCGCTTTTCAGGCGGTATGCGCCAGCGTGTCATGATCGCGATGGCTCTGGCATCCAGACCCAAACTGCTGATCGCCGACGAACCGACGACGGCTTTGGATGTAACCATTCAGGGCCAGATACTCGATCTTATCAAGACGTTGCAGGAAGAGGAGGACACGTCCGTTCTTTTCATCACGCATGACATGGGCGTGGTGGCCGAAATATCGGATCGTACAGTTGTCATGTTTCGTGGAAAGCAGGTTGAGACAGGGCAGACAGTCGATATCTTCCGGCAGAGCGAACACCCTTACACGCGTGCACTTTTGTCGGCAGTTCCTGTACTGGGTTCAATGCAGGGCTATCAACGTCCTCTGCGGTTTCCGATAGTAGACAATGCGACCGGCCTTTCGGAAAAGCCGGTCGAGGTGGCGGATACGGTCGACAAGGTCGATGTGCCTGTGTTGGAAGTGAAAGGCCTTACCAAGCGTTTCGAGATTTACTCAGGTTTCATGTCTCGCTTAAGCGGGCGTGTTCATGCCGTGGAAAAGGTGTCCTTCGATCTCCGCAAGGGCGAAACCCTTTCTCTGGTTGGCGAGAGCGGGTGCGGGAAATCGACGACGGGGCGCGCCATCATGCGACTGACTGAGCCGGATTCCGGTGAGGTTCTGGTTGAAGGCCAAAATATTCTGGCCCTTGACAAGCAGGCCATGCGTGAGATGCGGCGAACGGTTCAGATGATCTTTCAGGATCCTTATGCATCGTTGAACCCGCGCATGACGGTGGGAGCTGCTATTGCGGAACCATATATTGAACACCGACTGGGGAGCGCACGGGACGCGAAGGACGTTGTTGCTGGTATGCTGGAAAAGGTTGGTCTGACGCCGGATATGGCAAAGCGCTATCCGCATGAATTCTCTGGTGGACAAAGGCAGCGTATCTGTATCGCCCGTGCGCTTGCCCTGAAGCCCAAAGTTATCGTTGCTGATGAAAGTGTGTCCGCACTGGATGTCTCGATCAAGGCGCAGGTCATCAATCTCATGCTTGATCTTCAGCAGAGCCTCGATCTGGCGTTCGTGTTCATCTCGCACGATATGGCCGTAGTCGAGCGTGTAAGCCATCGTGTGGCGGTGATGTATCTGGGCGAGATTGTAGAAATCGGACCGAGGTCGTCGGTGTTTGAGAATCCCCAACACGATTATACACGCAAGTTGATGGCGGCTGTTCCGGTTCCTGACCCAGACCGGCGCAGGGCCAGGCTTTCAAGCGAAACGGGGGAACTCAAGAGCCCAATTCGTTCGGCGGATTATGTTGTGCCTTTACGCGAATATCGCGAAGTATCGCCCCAGCACTTCGTGGCGTTGTAGACATGCAGTTCGTCATGATGCACCCAGACGATCAAGCGCGGTGCGCAGCGGAGCTTCGGAAATGTGGATCAATCCGGTATGGGGGGTCGCCCTATCCGAAATAGCGAAAATCGCGCCGGAGACGGGCAATGAGCATATGATTATTATCAGTATGACAGTGCTGCTGGGGGTATCCGAAGAAAGTACCCCCAATCTTTACACCGTCATCACATGAAAGAGGTCGGCACATGTGGGCCGACCTTTCTGTCATTCAAACTGCTTTCGATCAGTTTTCTATATGGTGCTGCTTGGCGAGGTCCTCGACACTCATGTCCGGTTCATTCCGGGTTTTATACAGCGAATAAAGTACACCGCTCGCGAGAATAGCCAACGTTACGACAAGCGACAGCAGCGTGTTGATGTGAACGCCCAATGGTACAAGGAAAATCTTGATGCCGATCAGCACCAGAATGATCGCAAGCGATACCTGTAGATAGCGGAACCGGTTCATCGCCGCAGCCAAGGCGAAATAAAGCGCGCGCAAGCCCAGAACGGCAAAGATGTTCGACGTGTAGACGATAAACGTGTCCTGAGTGACTGCGAAGACAGCAGGGACAGAGTCAACAGCGAAGATCAGATCAACGGTCTCCACCATGATAAGTGCTACCGCCAGTGGCGTCAGCCAGGTAACCATCTTGCCGGTTTTGGGATGTGGCTGTTTGATCGTGAAATTGCGGCCATGCAATTCGCGAGTGATATTGAACCGGCGACGCAGAAATTTGAATACGGCGTTCTGTTCGATGTCGGGTGTCTCATCCTGATGTCCGAACATCTTGAATCCGGTGAAAACCAGGAATGCGCCGAAGAGGAAAAGAATCCAGTTAAACTCGTGCACAAGTGCGGCGCCAAGCCCGATCAAGACTGCTCTGAAGGCAATAACGCCGAGAATGCCCCAGAACAAAACACGGTGCTGGTAAAGACGGGGAATACCAAGGAAACCGAAGATCGTTGCGATAACAAACATGTTGTCCATCGCGAGGCTCTGCTCGATCAGATAGCCGGTATAAAACTCCAGACCGGACTCTGCCCCGCGCTGCCACCACACCCAGCCACCGAAGGCCAGCGCGATCAGGACATAAAAGCCATAAAGCAGGAGGCTTTCCTTGGCTTCGATCTCGTGCTCGTCACGATGCAAAATACCGAGGTCGAAAACAAGCAAGCCGACGACAACAATGATAAACGCCGCCCAGAAATATACAGGTGTGCCGAGAAAATCGCCCGAAAGGGCTACAATAAGCGAATCCATCGCCGGACCATCTCCAATTGAACAAGTGGAGCAGCCCCGACATCGCCATAGCGGTAGCCATGACCAGAGGGGCCCGGCGCTGCATTTCTTCAAATGTGTATGGATTTGCCAAGTTCAAGAGCGGACCTGAATTTTTTGTAATATTCAATCCGGTAGGTATTCGGCTTTGAAAACCCTTGATGCAGTGTATGATATTGTAAGCTAACCGTTGAAAGCTGGCTGCCGATGGACGTGACATGAAAAATGCCAGATCATATTCCAGCTTACGATCTACGATATTGATTTTCTTGAGAAAAGATTTGGCTGGGGGACCTGGATTCGAACCAAGACTAACGGAGTCAGAGTCCGCTGTTCTACCCTTAAACTATCCCCCAGCAGGGATTAGCAAATGCCTTCAGACTGGAGGCTTGCATGCGCGATGAAAGCGTTAGCTCGTTCGCGACGGCCTCCATCTAGCGAACTCAAACACCGAACGCAACACTTTTCTTCGAAAAAAATCAACGCAATTCAAGTTGTCCAGCAATTGCTGATTTCATGCGGTGGGGGTGCTGCAAATCGATGCGCAGAAGAATGCTTTCTGGAAGCTGGCGCATAAAAAAGCCCGGCCAGCGGAGGAGCGGCCGGGCAAAGGGCAGGCTGACCGGGAGGGGACCCGGTATGTGAAGGTGGCGCCTGCCAGATGATTTGTCTCGGGTTCAAAAAGACTGTGTCTTACCGGACCCGAAGAGATGTTGGTTCAACAGATCAGACGTGTAGCCTTGATTCGTAGCCGAGCGTCTGCCAGTTCACTCAGAACCCGCGTAGGGTCCTCGGTGCCACGGTAATGAGCTGCCGTGTAAATATCCTCACGGCGAAGTCCGATATCGCGCAGCATGTGGTCGTCAAAGCTGCTCAGGTTCAGCACTTGCCGTCGACCATTGGAAAACGTCCAGCGACGCATGATCGACGTAAATACGGTCTTTACCATCTGCACGAACGTGGAGGTCTGTCCGTTCATTGCAGGTAAATGCGTTGTCGTTATCTTGCTTGTCGCTGTCATGTCCGCTCTCCTTTGATCTGGCAGGGCTAAGTGATCCTCATCGTCAGGGTCATTCGCTTTCGCGGCTCCTTTTCCTTTAGGATGGCGGCTTTATCCAACAATCGAATTGATTGTTCCAACGAATGTTTTTAATGTAATTCTTCAATAATAATGATGGATGACGCCGATGAGCACGCCTCTGGATCTCGATCAGTTGCAGACTTTCATAGCGATAGCGGATGCGGGCAGTTTTACGCGGGCAGCCGATGCCGTTTTCAAGACGCAATCTGCTGTTTCCATGCAGATGCGCCGGCTGGAAGAGCGCATTGGTAAACCGTTATTTGAACGTGATGGACGGATCAATCGTCTTACCGAGGAGGGGGAGCGGCTCTTGCTTTATGCGCGCCGCATGATGCAGCTCAATGGTGAAACCATCGCTGCGTTTGATGACACTCAACTGGAAGGCCATGTGCGCATTGGAACGCCGGATGATTATGCCGATCGGTTTTTGCCAGAAATCATGGCGCGTTTTGCGCGATCAAACCCGCGTGTCGAGTTGTCGGTCGTTTGTGAACCGACAGTCAATCTGGACGAAATGATCCGCCGCGGCACACTGGATATTGCGCTTGTCACACAGTGCGACGACACACGCCGCTCCGAGGTCGTTCGCACAGAGCCATTACTTTGGGTCACATCCGCCAACCATGCCGTGCACGAAGAAGCGGTGTTACCACTTGCTGTCGGGCGCCCGACTTGCATCTGGCGCCACGCGGCTATTGATGTGCTCGAAGCGGTGAAGCGGGATTATCGTATCATAATCACGAGCTGGTCTGCGACAGTCCTGGCGGCTGCCGTTCTTTCGGGGCTTGCGGTCTCGGTGCTTCCAGAATGTGCGTTGCGTCCCGGCATGCGGGTACTCGGTGAAGCAGACGGGTTTGGAATGCTGCCGGAATTCGGCATCGGTATCATGCGTGGCCACACGAAACAAAACGCAGTCGTAGACGCACTTGCGCAGCATATTATCGAAAGTCTAGACAATATATCGTCACCGCAGCCAGGTGTGATGGCTTCGGCGGAAATTTCGCCGTTCCCGGCGGTTCGTACGAGGAGGGTGCGAGCCAACGAATTGCTGCCAGGCTGGTGATGAAACAGTAAATCGCTGCATGGCTCCTTGACCAGCCATGCCACCTGATTGCCTATGATGGGATGAGCATGGGTTCCGATTCGAGTTTTACTGGCGCATCGTCCAATGTCGCCGAGTATAGCGTTTCCGAGATTTCCGGCGCGTTGAAGCGCACGGTTGAGGACACGTTCGGGCATGTGCGCGTGCGCGGCGAAATTTCCGGCTATCGTGGTCCACATTCGTCGGGACACGCTTATTTTGCTTTGAAAGATGATCGTGCACGTCTGGAGGCTGTGATTTGGCGCGGTTCGATGAGTCGTCTACGCTTCCGTCCCGAAGAGGGGATGGAGGTTATTGCCACCGGCAAGCTCACAACCTATCCAGGCTCATCGAAATATCAGATCGTCATCGAACAGATGGAGCCTGCCGGCGCGGGCGCGCTGATGGCGCTTCTGGAGGAGCGTAAGCGGCGGCTGGCTTCAGAAGGACTGTTCGACCCTGCGGCCAAGCAGCTCCTGCCCTTTATGCCCCGCGTGGTTGGAGTGGTAACCTCTCCGACAGGAGCCGTCATTCGAGATATCATTCACCGGATTGCGGACCGCTATCCCTTGCATATCATCGTTTGGCCCGTGCGGGTGCAGGGTGAAACGAGCGGGCCAGAAGTGGCTGCCGCCGTAGATGGTTTCAACGCTTTGCCTGGGGGCGGGTCCATTCCGAGGCCGGATGTGGTGATCGTGGCGCGCGGCGGCGGCAGTCTGGAAGATTTGTGGGGCTTTAATGACGAAATCGTTGTTCGTGCCGTTGCAGCATCGCATATACCCGTAATTTCTGCGGTCGGCCACGAAACCGACTGGACTTTAATTGATCTTGCCGCCGATATTCGTGCTCCCACGCCAACAGGTGCGGCGGAAATGGCTGTGCCTGTAAAAGCAGACCTGCTGGCAGCACTGGCGGGGCAATCTGCACGGCTTTCGTCGGCCATGTCCCGCTTTATTGATCTGAAAAGGCAAGCCCACCGTTCGGCAGTGCGCGCTCTTCCGTCGGCTGACCAATTACTGGCTTTGCCGCGTCGTCGTTTCGACGAAGCCGCCTCGCGCCTTACGCGGGCTCTGTTCGTGAATACGCAAAAGAAGCGAGTCCACTTTGAAGGTCATGCGCGACAGTTATCGCCGCGTCTCCTTCAGCGCCGGTTTATGGAACTGGAGCGCGGCGTTTCCGTTCTTGGGCAAAGATTGCCTCGCGCACTAGAGGCATTCCTGCGCGAACGACGAACGGCTTTCATTCATCCGGCAAACCGTCTTTCGGCGGAGCCGATACTGCGGCGAACAAAGCTTACAATCGTTGCAATAGAACAGCTGGATCGTCGTCGCGATCAAGCCGTACGGCTTCTGATCGAAAGAGCCCAGAGGCGCGGGCAGGAACTGGAACGCCTTATGCGCACGCTTTCTTATGAAAGCGTTCTCGATCGTGGGTTTGCGGTTGTCTTCGATGCAGAAGGAAAACCGGTGAAGCAGGCTGCATCCGTGTCGGCTGGCGATGCATTGTCCATTCGGTTCCGCGATGGTGACGTTGCGGTCGTTGCAGGTGAGGAGGGCGGGAGCGAGCCCGCAAAGCTTGTACAAACAAAAAAGGTTCAGTCTCCCAGCTCCGGCAATCAGGGATCGTTATTTTAGCAACAGCCAATCGCGGTGTTTTCCACTTTATGCTGAGATTGCGTAGGGCACCGTGCGTTCTTTCCGACGCACAAAGGTCGCTCTAACGTATTGAATCTACGCACGGCTTTCCAAAAATCGTTTCCCATTTGGGGGCCGATGCTGTAGCCTTAAGGCTGGCTTAAGCTTGGACGTCTTTTTCTCGCACATCTGTCATTGTTAGAGATTCAGGATGTCGCGTAAAAAAACCCATGACGACCTCACAAATGGCTTTGCAAAGGCTGCTTTCAGCCGCCGTGGCTTTCTTATAGGCGCCAGCGCTGTTGCGTTGTCCGGCTGTGTTTCCACAGTGCAGCAGCCATCTCAACCGGTGAAAAAGTTGCCTGAACCAGCACCTTCACGGCCTGTGCCGTTGATGTATCAGGCCTTGCCGGAAGAACAATTTCCGATCCCAGCGGTCGATACGAGCAAGATTGCCCCGAAATTCTGGCGGCAAGAAGTCGATTATCCGACGAGTGAAGTCAAGGGCACTGTTATCGTCGATACGCCGAACAAATATCTTTATCATGTGCTCGGCAATGGCCGTGCCATGCGTTATGGCATTGGTGTCGGGCGTGATGGTTTTGCATGGGCCGGACGGGCAAAGATTGCCTATAAGCGCCAATGGCCGCGCTGGACACCCCCAGACGAGATGGTCGCTCGCCAGCCATCGCTGGAGCCTTATAGCATTGCCAATGGTGGGATGCCTCCCGGGATCAAAAATCCGCTTGGCGCAAGAGCGATGTACATTCACAAGGATGGGCGGGATACGCTTTACCGCATTCATGGATCGCCAGAAGCCTGGAGTATCGGCAAAGCCGTATCGTCAGGATGTATCCGTATGCTTAACCAGGATGTGATCGATCTTTATAATAATGTGCGCGATGGCAGCACGATTGTCGTCATACCCGATCCAACTAAGGGGCAACAGGTTACGAGCTGACTAAAAGAGAAAGGGCGCGAATAACGCGCCCTCAGACTGCTGACAAACCTCCGGCAGGGTCAAAATGACCTCAGATTCACGGAACGTCCCAGATTCAGAACGTGAACAAATCGGAATCAAAACCCCTCGTTTTTGACTGCTTCCAAAAATCGAGGGGTTTGTAATCAATCTGAGGGCGCGAATAACGCGCCCTTTCTATTGGATGTGTTTTGCGGCTCAATGCTCAATAGGCATATTCCAGAAAGATTGGATCAACCGAACCTGCCCAGACGCTGTTATATGCTTTCAGCATGCGTTCGGCATCAGTCACGCCTGCGGCGACGATTTCTTCCAGAGGCGCCAGAAAATGTGTTTCATCATGACCTTCGCTGTTAAGCTTATTGCGGTTCAAAAGGCCTAGACGGGAGATTTTCAAAGTCTCGCGAGCAATCTGTTCCAGCGGTTTGCCACGGAAGGTCGTGTTCAATGCTTTGGCTGGGACTTCATTGCGAAGCGCAAGCACTTCTTCATATGTCCAGTCCTTGGTCAGAAGCTCGGCGGTTGTCAAAGCTTCTTCATCATAGAGCAACCCTACCCAATAGGCTGGAAGGGCGCAAATGCGACGCCACGGACCGCCGTCGGCACCTCGCATCTCCAGAAAACGCTTTAAACGCACTTCAGGGAATAGTGTAGAAAGATGATTAGTCCAGTCACCCATATTGGGAACCGGATCACTTACTTCGCCTTTCAGCGCCCCGTTCATGAACTGGCGGAACGTGACATGTGTGCAGTCGTGATAATGGCCGTCACGCAGGATGAAATACATAGGCACATCGAGCGCCCATTCGACATAATCGGCAAAACCGAAGTTTTCCGAGAAGACAAAAGGCAGGATTCCCGAACGCTGGTTGTCCGTGTCGCGCCAGATATTCGAGCGCCAAGATAGAAGACGGTTCGGCTTGCCTTCGGTGAACGGAGAACTGGCAAAAAGTGCAGTGGCCACCGATTGCAGTTTCATTGAAACCTGCATCTTGCGACGCATGTCTCGTTCCGAGCTGAAGTCCAGATTCACCTGAATGGTTGAAGTCCGATACATCATGTCCAAACCTTCATGCCCGACCTTCGGCATGTAATTAGTCATGATCTTGTAGCGTGATTTCGGCATGACGGGCGTCTCGGCCAAAGTCCATTTCGGACTGCCGCCAACGCCTAAGAAGCGGATGCCCAAAGGTTCTGCTATTTCGCGAACCTGAGACAGATGCGCGTTCACTTCACGGCATGTCTGATGAATGGTTGAAAGTGGTGCCCCGGAAAGCTCAAACTGGCCACCGGGTTCCAGCGAAATGGCACCTTGTCCGGTTGGCTCCACTAGACCGATGATATTGCCTTCATCGATAATAGGTTCCCAGCCTAGCGTTGCCTGCATGCCTTCAAGAATGGCTTTAATACCGCGTGGTCCCTCATAGGGAACGGGACTGTTATCAGCCATGTAGAATGGAAATTTTTCATGCTCGGTGCCGATGCGCCAGGCATCTTTGGGCTTGCATCCGCCAGCCAGATAGCCTGCCAGTTGTTCAACGCTCGTTAGTGCCGTTTCATCAGTCGTATCGCGCGCCATGCAGTCTATCCCTGGTCGATTTTCGCTTTTCTGCGTGATTGGACAAATTTGTCAAATCACGCAAGTCAATTCCATTGAACATCAAATTTCGAGAATGTCATCCCGCGTTCCGCCAGTCTCCGAGCACAGATTGTACAAGAGCCATTGCTGCGACGGCAGCGGTGTCGGCACGCAGGATTCGCGGGCCAAGGGGAATGGCTGTTACGAATGGTAGCTTTCGGAGCGTTTGACGTTCGTCTTCTGAAAAACCACCTTCTGGACCGATTAGTAACGCGGCAGGGCCGGGCGTCATCGCCTGTAAGATGGTTAGTGGATCGTCCGATTCGTGCCCTTCATCGCAGAAGATCAGACGTCGGGATTCGTCCCACTGCTCGATGAAGCGGTCAAAGCGGATTGCTTCGCAACATTCAGGTATGAAAAGCACGCCGCACTGTTCGGCAGCTTCTATCGCATTGGCCTTGATGCGGTCGGTTCCGAGTTTGGGCACCTGAGTGTGCTGTGTGATGACGGGTTGGAGAACGCCTGCGCCCATCTCCACGGCCTTTTGCACCATATAGTCCAGCCGCCCCTGCTTCAGCGGAGCGAAGCAATAGACCAAATCGCTCGGTAAAGGTTGCGGACGTGTCTGCTCGAAGGGCACCAGGAAAAGCCGCTTTTTGCCCTCAGGCTTCAGCCGCGATTTCCATTCGCCGTCGCGTCCATTGAAGGCGAGAATTTCATCGCCATCCTTCAATCGCAGGACATGGGTAAGGTAATGTGCGGACTGCAGGGCGACCTCTATCTGGTCGCCTTCATCGAGGCTGTTTTCAACGTATAGTCTCTGCATTTTGTAGTTCGCGCGCATGTCAGCATCGATGGCAGAGGGCAGGGGCAAAGGTCAAGCGCTTTGGTAACGCATCAAGAGACAATTAATTGGCATTCCTACACAAACAATTGATGGGAAACATCATGTCTGTTGCATTAATTAGATTGTATCCATATAGATATGAAGCTATCTATTTGAATGGAATTGATGTGATGAAACAAACATGGGTCGAATTTGCACCGCTTCTTGCAAGTACCGCCAGAGGATGGCGGAAAGCTTTTGATGCAGCAATGGCGGAACATGGTCTTTCCGACGCGAAAGCTATACCGCTGATGGCCCTGTTGCGGCACGGAGATCGTGTCCCTCAAGGTGTGCTGGCCGAACGGGTCGGTATTGAGGGAGCAACGATTGTCCGGGTTGTCGATGAGCTGGAAAAGGACGGCCTGATCCAGCGCGTTGCCGACGATGCTGATCGTCGCGTCAAGCTCATTCAATTGACAGAGGACGGTCGCGTTCTTGCCGACAAGGTGGAAAAGTCTGCTGCTCGTCTTCGTGCTCGCTTCCTTGGTGATCTCGATTCCGATGCTGTTGATGTCGCCATGGAAGTATTGCGCAAGCTGAATGAAAAGTTTCAAACACAGTCTTTCTGATCGGTGACCTGGCCGGAAAGACGCAATGCGTTCAACCGGTATCTCCTGCAAGCCATGATGAAATCAGCCGACACAACCCCGAAATTCTGGGATGTAGTCTTTTCACTGAAGACTTTCGCCGCAGCTATGCTTGCGCTGTGGATCGGCTTGATGGCTAATCTGCCTAATCCCTATTGGTCCATTGCGGCTGTCTATATCGTTGCGCATCCGCTATCAGGTGCAACCACATCAAAGGGTTTTTACCGTCTGATTGGTACGATCATCGGTGGAGCAGTGACCATTCTGTTCGTACCGCATCTGGTCAATTCACCTGAGATTCTGACATTGGCAATCGGTCTCTGGATGGGCCTCTGTCTTGCGATCAGCCTGCTCGACGGTACGCCACGCAGCTATTTGTTCATGCTGGCTGGCTACACAGTAGCAATCGCGAGTTTTGCTGTCGTCTCAGTGCCTGAAACCACGTTTGACTATGCCGTGGGTCGTGTGGAAGAGATCGCCATCGGCATTATTTGTGCCGCTGTCGTCAATCGACTTGTTTTTCCGCGCCATAGCGGTCCGGTGCTCGTCAGTCGTATCGATAATTGGCTGCGTGACGGTTCAAAGCTTGCTTTGGCAAGTATGCGCGGTGGAGGTGCTACACCTGAATTTCTTCGGGATCGCCAGCGACTCGCAGCCGATGCACTTGAGCTACGCAATCTGACCACGCATGTTGCCTATGATACTTCATCAATCAGAAATGTTGGTAGGCTGCTTCACGTGTTGCAGCAGCGCATGGTGGCTGTTCTCCCGATCATATCGAGCCTGCATGATGTGCTGGTGTTGAAGCCCGGTGAAAACGAAACGCCGTGGCATCCAGCCGTGCAGAGTCTTCTGGACGAGGCTTGCGACTGGATAGAAAGTGGTGAGAACCTGACCGAAGAACGCCGCACTGTTCTGTTGCAGTTGATTGAAGAAATTGACCGTCATGGGAAGGACGCAACAAGTTGGGGCGAATTGCTGCCTTTCAATGTGGCTGCTCGCATTCGCGATCTCGTTCAGATATGGAGCGATTGCATCACGTTGCGTCAGGACATTGTGTCCGGTTCCCGGCATTCGCTGCGGTGGCGTCGCTACGACGCGCATCTGAAAGCCCGCCCCATGCATCGTGATTACGGCATGGCACTTCTGTCGGGCTTTTCCGCCTTTCTGGCAACCTGTGTGGCGACTGCATTCTGGATTGCGAGCGGCTGGTCTCAAGGCAGCGCCGCAGCCATGATGGCCGGCATCTTCTGCTGTATCTTTGCAACCATGGATGACCCGGTGCCGGTAATGCGCAAGTTCAACTGGCTGCTTTTGATTGTTATCGTTGCGGCCTTCATATTTGAATTTGCATTGTTGCCGCTGGTGGACGGCTTCTTCCCGCTGGCTCTGGTACTGGGATTGTTCCTCATCCCAGCTGGCTTGTTGCTCGCCATTCCTTCACAATTTCTGCTGGGTATGGTGCTCTGCGTGAATTTGCCGAACATGCTCATGCTCCAGGGACATCTGACACATGATTTCGTCAGTTTTGCCAACGCCAATCTGGCCACGGTTCTTGGAATCGTGATTGCTGCCGTGGTGACGTCGATTGTCCGGTCGGTGGGTGCGGAATGGAGTGTGCGCCGTCTGATCAAAGCAGGCTGGAATGATATTGCACTTGCTGCGGAACGTGGTTCCGGGCGTCATCGTCGCCAGCGCATGAATCGCTTGCTGCTCCGCATGATCGACCGCATCGGCATGATGACGCCACGTCTCGCGCAGATTCCAGCGGCTGATATCGCGAAAGTCGATCTGTTACGCGATCTGCGAAACGGGATGAACACGATCGATCTCCAACAATATCGCTCCAAACTGCCCGAAAATTGTCGGTCGGCCGTTGATGAAGTGCTGGATGGGGTCAGCGCACATTATAGAGCCTTAGCTAACAAACCGCAGGAAACTGGCGAAATCGACAAAGACCTACTCGCCTCCATCGACATGGCGATTACGGCCATTATCGAGAGTGGATCACCGGCGATAGCCAAACGTGTGCGAATGGCGCTGGTCGCTCTTCGCTTCAATCTTTTCCCGAAAGCTCCGCCATTTGCCTTGCCACCGCGTCCGCTGTTGAAACTCTCGCAAGCAGCCTAAAAGAACAATGTGATTTGTGATGCAACCTGAACTTGACATCTACGGAATTTATATTCCGACCCTCTGCGTAATGGCGCTGGGTGCCTATTTCGCAAACTCGGTCATGCAGCGTCTTTTGGCACGCGTGCGCTTCTATCGTTTCGTATGGCATCGGCCTTTGTTCGATGCTGCGATGTATTTTTGCATTCTCGGCGTTACCGCCGTCATTCTTAATGGAATACCGCTATGAAAACGCTCTTTGCACATTCTGGCCGTGTCTTTGTAACTGTCGTCATGGTCACGATGGCAGGGCTTCTAGGCTGGCATTTGTGGGACTACTACATGAATGCCCCGTGGACGCGTGACGGTAAAATTCGTGCGGATGTAGTCCGTATAGCGCCGGATGTTTCAGGTCTCGTCGGCGAAGTGTTTGTCCACGATAATGAAACCGTCCATCAGGGCGAGGTTATCTTTCGTATTGACCAGGCCCGTTACAAACTCGCTCTGCAAGCAGCAGAAGCAAAGATGGATAGCAGCAAGGCGGCACTCGACATGGCCAATCGTGACCTTATTCGCTATCGCCAGCTTAATGACACCACGGTGACACGTCAGAAACTGGAGCAGATTGAGACAACAGCCCGGCAGGCGGAAGCTTCTTATCGTCAGGCACAACTGGATCGCGATCTGGCAACACTCAATCTGGACCGATCTTCGGTAAAGGCGCCCGTCAACGGGGTGATTACCAACTTCTCGCTTCAGCCGGGTGATTATGTTTCCGCCGGAACGGCAGTGACGGCCCTCGTTGATACGGATTCGTTCTATGTTTCCGGCTACTTTGAAGAGAACAAGCTTGAGCGTATCCAGATTGGTGATCCTGTGCTGATCGATATCATGGGCAGCAATGTGCAACTGAAAGGAAAGGTTGAGGGTATTGCCGGAGGGATTGAAGATCGTGAGCGTAGCGATTCCTCCAGCCTGCTTGCGAATGTCTCGCCGACTTTCAACTGGGTGCGTCTGGCGCAACGTGTACCGGTGCGTGTGAAACTTGAAGAAGTGCCGCACAGCGTCCATCTCGTTGCCGGTCGAACGGTCAGTGTTTCGGTTGTAAACTGATTTAAAGGTCCGGCTGTTGTCCGGGCCTTTTTCATGTTAGCAACGATAAAAAATGGTCGGGATTTCTCATGGGTGTGTTGGTCGTTCAGAATTACGAAGGGGCTGGATTGGGACAAATTGAGCCCTTTCTGGCAGATGCTGGTTTTTCGATTGATCTGCGTCACGCATACAGCGGCGATGTATTGCCTACAGACGACGATGGATACCAGGCCTTGATCGTGCTTGGGGGCGAACAGAATGCGCTTGCCGACGTTGAATGTCCCTATTTCCCGCCTTTGCTCAAGCTTATACGGCGGTTTGGCGACAGTGATAAGGCTGTTCTCGGCATTTGTCTGGGCAGTCAGCTCATAGCTCGTGCTTATGGTGGCGCAAATATTCTGGACCGGCCCATGGAGTTCGGCTGGCAAGAAGTTCGGCTTACCGAGGAAGGCAAAGGCGACCCGGTATTGTCCGCCGCAGGAGATGCTTTTCCAATTTTTCATTGGCATCGCGATACGTTTTCGCTTCCGAAGAACGCGTTGCATATGGCGACGAGCGATATGACTCCTCATCAGGCCTATCGCATCGGGCGTGCCGTCTATGGCACACAGTTTCATTTTGAGGCGGATACACAGCTTGTGGCCAAATGGAACGACCAGCTAAGCGAGCCGATCGCGGGTTTCGCGCCGGACTGGGCAGCAGAATATCCAGTGCTCGCAAAGAAGTTCGGAATACAAGCAGATGTCGCGGGAGCTGCCTTAACCAAGGCTTGGATAGCTCAAATCTAGAGATTTTGTAACCGCTCCTTGACCTTAAGTCGAACTCTTGCGTTGCGGCTTTGCCACAGCGCGCAGTCAATTCTGGCTTTTATGGGAAAAGCGGTGATCCGGTGGGAACCGTTCAGTTGCGGGTAACTTTTTTCAGGTGTAACTGAACGCCGTCTCCCCGGGCAGCGACCGAATGAGCAAGGCTGATTGCCAGGCTCCCAAGTAGCGGCTCGTCTAACGAATTTCGTCCGACTCCAGTCGAAAGAGTTTCCGAATATGACCGCCAAGCATGCCGCTCTTCTTACCGTTTTGATGGTTTCCGCGATTGTATTCATGGCGGTTGGCATATTCACCGTAGATGCGGGCAACAATGCGATGTCTACCGACGGTTACGGTATTTCCAGCGCCCACTAACAATTTATTTTGCTTCAATAAAACTCTTTTTCATGCCGTCGATTACGATGGCTGAAAGCTGACCGCTTTTCCATGCATAGGTATCGAGATTGATCCTGTTGGGCTGAATGTCGATAGTGCCTTGTGGCGTGTGTCCATGGACAATGACTTTTTCAAATGGGGCAGTCCAATTGAGAAAAGCCGTGCGGATCCAGATTAGCTCTTCAGGGTCTTGTGCATTGAGTGGCATTGCAGGATTGATGCCTGCGTGGCAGAAAAAGAAGTCACCGAAAGCAACCGAGCGTGGCATGGCGCGAATGAAATCGATATGATCTTGCGGGACGGTTTTCACTAATGCGGTGTGACCTCGCCGGGCTGAATCTGCATCCGTAAAATCAACCTCTACACCGTAGGACCGAGCGGTATCGACGCCTCCGTGCAGCGCGAATATGCCTGCTACATCTCTCGTTGCGAGATAGGTGAGAAAGCCGTCATCGTGATTGCCAAGCAGTGAAATTATGCGCTCGTCTCGACGGGACGCCTCAATCAGGAAATCCAGCACTTCCCTTGAGTTCGGGCCGCGATCAATATAATCGCCAAGGTGAATGATCCGCCAGTCGTGAGCAGGGCGCTGGTCAAGGTCGGCACGAATCAGCCCATGCATGTCCTGCAACAAGTCGAGACGCCCGTGCACGTCCCCAATGGCATAAAGGCGGATACCGTCGGGCCCTCTCGCATCGTTGAAAACCACACTCATTTGCTGTCATCTTCCTTAGTGTTCTTGCCGGTCTTTATGCCGGCCCGCTGCCGGTAGCGCAGACGCGAGACACGTTCGCGTTCTTCGTGCAACTCGCGATCATGTGTTGCCTGCTCCACGAAACGAATGTGCTTTTGAACCGCTTCGCGGGCCGCCTGCGGATTGCCGGCCATGACGGCATCGTAAATGGCGCGATGTTGCGACAGGAACATGTCAGCGACGCCAGGATAGCTGTAGATTAGGCTGCGATTATAAAAAACACCGTCTTTCAGCAGTTGATAGCAAGATCGCAAGGTGTGCAGCAGAACGATGTTGTGTGCTGCTTCACCAATAGCATTGTGCAATTCCACGTCGAGGCGCGCTTCTGTGTCGAAGTCGCTGACGCCATGGGCTTTTTCCATGGCTTCCATGATCTCGGTCAGAAGCGCCTTGTCAGCTGGTGTAGCACGAAGTGCTGCATATTCAGCGGCAATGCTTTCGATTTCCCGGCGATATTCGAGATAATCTGCGGTCGCCTTTCGGTGATCGGCAAAAAGCTTGACCACTGGAGCACTGAATAGCTGTCCGATCACGCTTGCGACGAAAGTGCCGCCGCCATGCCTGGAAATCAGGAGCTCGGCAGTCTCAAGCCTTTTGAGAGCATCACGCAATATCGGGCGGGATATATCGAACTGGCGTGCCAGCTCACGCTCGCCAGGAAGCCGGTCGCCGCCACGCAGAACGCCTTCAAGAATGAGCGTTTCGATCTGGTGCACGACATCGTCTGCCGTGCGGCTTGCCTGTATGCGGGAAAAAATCGTTTCGGCCATGCCGTCTGAAGCCCTCTCCATAACGGCGGCAAAGTAGCCCTTAGCAGGGCATCCGGCAACGGAATATATATTGAGAAGAAAGCCCGGTTGATGATGCAATCGGGCTTTCGAAGTATATGATCAAAAAATGATCAGACCTGTTTGCGCTTGCGTGTCGCGACAAGTACGAAAAGACCAGCGACAAGGCCATACATGGCCCATTTGAACGGAAGTGCGTCGGCTGTCTCGCTACGAATCGGAAGTACGGTTACCGTGCCGGGACGGCTTTCGACGCCGGATTTTCCTTCCGCCTTGGCCTGTTCGATCTGCTGTGGGGATACGACCCATTCGGCGCCCCGCGATTTGTCATAGAACATGAAACCGCAGCCAACGATAATGGCGACGATGACTGCTAGAATGAAGCGTACAGGTGTGTTCATCATTTTTTCCTAGGAAATCAGGATAATGGGGAGGAGATCATCCGATTCGCTTGAATAACGGATTGTCGAAGAACTAAGTGATTTGGAATCAAATACTTAGTCATATTTATATGCCAGCTTACTAATCGAGCGGACATGGCTTATTAATAGACAAACGAAATTCAGTCTATTTTTTTGGCATCTCGTACGGTGATGTACCATTCTCCCAGTAAGGAACCGGGCCATAAAGATCAGCCAGATAGTCGATGAACAACCGAACCTTGGCCGGGAGAAACTGTTTCGATGGATAGACGGCATGAATTGCCACGTTACGGGAAGCGGCATAATCGGGCAGCACTTGTTCTAGCTTGCCTGCGGCAAGTTCCGGACCGATATCCCACGTTGAGCGTTGTGCAATGCCCAGTCCCGCTAGTACTGCCTCGCGTACCATTTCGCTGGAATTGGTTTGGAGTGGCCCCACGGGACGTATGACGATTGGTCCTTTAGGACCTTCCAGCCGCCAGGGGTCATTGTTGTGCGGTGCCAGACAGATATGATTCTGCAGGTCCTCAATTGTCTGTGGCGTGCCGCGTTCCGCGATATAACCGGGGGAAGCGACAAGGATACGGCGCACAGGTGCGAGACGGCGTGCGACGAGAGTTGAATCGGAAAGTTCTGCAATACGAATAGCAAGATCATATCCGTCACCCACAATGTCGACCATTTCGTCGGTAAGCTGCATATTGACGGTCAGATCCGCGTTTGCGCGCATGAATGGCACGAGATAGGGAGCGATATGCATCCGACCGAAAGTCGTCGGGGCTGAAATTTTCAATGTTCCGCGCGCATCAGCAGACCGGCGAGCGACAAAGGCTTCCGCTTCCTCAATGTTGGAGAGAATGGCGAGAACTCGTTCATGATAACCTTGACCGGCCTCAGTCAACGCGATCTGGCGGGTTGTACGTTGAAGCAGTCGGGTTCCGAGGCGCTCTTCCAATCGTCCCAGGCGCTTCGAAACAACTGCTGGCGAAAGACTCAGATCGCGAGCGGCTGCCGACATGCTGCCCGTTGCCACGACGCGGGCAAAGATTTCCATATCTGCCAGACTGCTCATCATGTTCTGCTATCCTACTTCTTGCTGTGCTTTTGCTAAAGCTTTGGATTTAAAGCATCTAGCCGAGCGCCAGGAAACTAGGCAAGCAATTATGCCGCAGCGTGGAAACTGTTTAGCTGCTGACTAAAGTGGTAAAAATGATTTACCACTTGACGAAAATAGTGCGGAGTGCACTTTGGCCACATAAGTGGTGGAGGAGAATATGAGCGGACTTATCATGCCGGAGCCGGACACGTCCGTCATGCAGCGACGCGCGCAGATCGTCGCCGATCTGCGCGACATCGTGCCGGGCGAAGGCGTTGTCGATGCCATCAATGCAATGCGCGTGTTTGAGAGCGATGGCTTGACGGCGCATCGCTCGCTGCCGCTGGTGGTTGTGCTGCCGGAAACGGTCGATCAAGTCTCGCAGGTTCTGCGTTATTGTCACGATAACAATATTCGTGTGGTGCCGCGCGGCGCGGGCACATCGCTGTCCGGCGGTTCCATGCCGCTGCAGGATGCGGTGCTGCTCGGCATGTCCCGCTTCAACCGTATTCTCGAAATCGATTATCCAAACCGCGTTGCCGTGGTCCAGCCCGGCGTGACCAATCTCGGCATTACCAAAGCCGTCGAGCATGAGGGCTTTTATTACGCGCCTGATCCATCATCACAGATTGCCTGTTCCATCGGTGGCAACGTGGCGGAAAATGCCGGTGGCGTGCATTGCCTGAAGTATGGCCTCACCGCGAATAATGTTCTGGGCATCGAAATGGTGCTGATCACCGGCGAGGTGCTCCGTCTTGGCGGCAAGCATCTCGACAGCGAGGGCTATGATCTTCTAGGGCTGATGACCGGCTCGGAAGGCCTGCTCGGCGTCGTGACGGAAATCACCGTGCGTATCCTGCAAAAGCCTGAAACGGCGCGGGCCGTCATGGTCGGCTTTCCATCCAGCGAACAGGCTGGCCAGTGCGTGGCGGATATTATCGGTGCAGGCATTATTCCCGGCGGGATGGAGATGATGGACCGGCCCGCTATCAAAGCGGCGGAGGATTTTGTCCGCGTCGGCTATCCGCTCGATGTGGAAGCGTTGTTGATTGTCGAACTCGACGGCCCGCCGGTGGAAGTCGATCACCTGATCGGCCGGGTTGAAGCATTGGCGCTGCGCAACGGTTCAACGACCTGCATCCTTTCGCAGTCGGAAGAGCAGCGCCTTGCTTTCTGGGCCGGGCGCAAGGCGGCTTTCCCGGCGGTGGGGCGCATTTCGCCTGACTATCTGTGCATGGACGGCACCATTCCGCGCAAGGAACTGCCGCGTGTCCTGTCTGGCATGCGCGACTTGTCTGAAAAATACGGATTGCGGGTCGCCAATGTGTTCCATGCAGGCGACGGCAATCTGCATCCGCTGATTCTCTATGATGCGAATATCCCCGGTGAACTGGAAGCTGCCGAAAACTTCGGCGCGGATATTTTGCGGCTTTGTGTGAAAGTTGGCGGGGTTCTCACCGGCGAACACGGCGTCGGCATCGAAAAGCGCGATCTGATGCCGGAAATGTTCAATGACATCGACCTCGACCAGCAGATGCGCGTCAAATGTGCCTTCGATGCCAAGCATCTGCTCAATCCCGGCAAGGTGTTCCCGCAATTGCGCCGCTGCGCCGAGCTTGGCCGCATGCATGTGCATCGTGGCGAGCTGGCCTTCCCGGATATTCCCCGATTCTGAGTTGTGGTTTTGATCATGAGCGATGCAAATATTCTAAAGCCGCAGGATGAGGCGGGTGTTCTGGATGCGGTGCAGGACGCGCTGGCCAGTTCCACCCCGCTGGAAATCATCGGCCATGGCTCCAAGCGTGGCATCGGACACAGGGTCGATGCCGGTCGCGTGCTGGACGTGTCGCGGCTTACGGGCGTGACGCTGTATGAGCCGGACGAGCTAGTGCTCTCGGCAAAGGCCGGAACGCCGATGGTCGAGATCGAAAAGCTTCTGGCCGACAACAATCAGTGCTTTCATTTCGAGCCGATGGATTATGGCCCGTTGCTGTCGGGCGAGGCTGGCCGCGGCACGATCGGCGGGGCGCTTGCCGCCAATCTGTCCGGCCCGCGCCGTCTCAAGGCGGGCGCTGCGCGCGACCATGTGCTCGGCGTGCGCGTTGTGTCCGGGCGGGGCGAATTGTTCAAATCCGGCGGTCGTGTGGTCAAGAACGTGACGGGCTATGATCTATCCAAGGGTATGGCCAATTCCTGGGGCACGCTGGGCGTCGCCACCGAGGTGACGTTCAAGGTTCTGCCGAAGCCTGAGACGGCGGCGACGCTCGCCGTGCGCGGATTGACCGATGAACAGGCGGCGCGCGTCATGGCCATGGCGATGGGATCGCGCGAGGAAGTCGCCTCCGCAGCACATCTGCCGCCGACGGTCGCCAATCGCTTTCTCGATGGAAAGCTTGGCTGGGAAGCGGCGACCGTGTTGCGGCTTGAGGGCTTTGCGCCTTCGGTCGAGCATCGCAGCCGCCAATTGCAGGCGCTGTTGAGCCGGACCGGCGCGGTTGAAGTGCTGGACGGCGCGCAGTCGCAGCAGCTTTGGCGCGAAGTGCGCGATGTCCTGCCTTATGCCAATAAAGGCGACAATCGTGCTGTCTGGCGCGTTTCAATGACACCAATGCGAGGCTGGCAGATGGTGGACGAATTCCGCCGTCATGCGGGTGTGGATGCCTATTACGACTGGCAGGGCGGCTTGATCTGGATGCGGATGGAAGCGGACCCGGAAGCGCAGATTTTGCGCAAACTCATCGCCAGACATGGCGGCGGTCACGCGACGCTGGTGCGCGCGCCGGAGGCGATCCGCGCTGGCATCGATGTGTTCGAACCGCAGCCCGCAGCCCTTGCGGCCCTGTCGCAGCGGTTGAAACAGCAATTCGATCCGGAAAATATTCTCAATCCGGGCCGCATGCATTCTTATCAGGTTGGAGCGTGACACGATGCAAACTCATTTCAGCCCCGACCAGCTGCGCGATCCTGGCGTTCAGGAATCGGAAAAAATCCTGCGCAAATGCGTGCATTGCGGCTTCTGCACGGCCACATGCCCGACCTATGTGACGCTGGGCAATGAACTCGACAGCCCGCGTGGGCGCATTTATCTGATCAAGGATATGCTGGAAAACGACCGTCCGGCGGATGAGGAGGTCGTGCGCCATGTCGACCGCTGCCTGTCGTGCCTCTCCTGCATGACGACCTGTCCTTCGGGCGTCAATTACATGCATCTGGTCGATCATGCCCGCGCCCATATCGAGAAAACCTACAAGCGCCCCTTCATGAACCGCTTTCTGCGCGGTGTTCTGGCACAGGTTCTGCCCTATCCGGGCCGGTTCCGCGCCGCGCTGAAACTGGCGAAGCTCGGCAAGCCGTTTGCGCCGCTTATGCGCAAGAGCGACGCCCTGAAACCCATGGCGGCCATGCTTGATCTCGCGCCGCAAAACTTGCCATCGGCGGCCCCTATTGAAACCGTCAGCGCCGCCAAAGGCGAAAAGCGCGGTCGCGTGGCGATTCTCAATGGCTGTGCGCAGCCTGTGCTCAATCCGGGTATCAACGCCGCCACCTTGCGGCTT
Source organism: Brucella oryzae (assembly GCF_041929965.1). NCBI lineage: Bacteria > Pseudomonadati > Pseudomonadota > Alphaproteobacteria > Hyphomicrobiales > Brucellaceae > Brucella > Brucella oryzae. Next base: position 221,947 of record NZ_JBHEEO010000003.1, read on the forward strand.
TTGAACCGCTTCGGCATCGAAGTGGTGACACCGAAGGGCGAAGGGTGCTGCGGCTCGCTGGTCCACCATATGGGCCGCGAGGAACAGGCGCTTGAACAGGCGCGCCACAATGTCGATGTCTGGATGCGGGAGATCGAGGCGGGCGGTCTCGATGCGATCATCGTCACGGCGTCCGGCTGCGGCACGACGATCAAGGATTATGGTTACATGCTGCGGCTCGATCCGGCCTATCAGGATAAGGCTGCACGGGTTTCGGCGCTGGCAAAGGATATCACCGAATATTTGACCCTCATCGACCTGCCGGAACCCGATGCGCCGCAGGCGCTGACGGTCGCCTATCACGCGGCCTGCTCGATGCAGCACGGGCAAAAAATCGTGCGACAGCCGAAAGACCTGCTCTCCAAGGCGGGCTTTACGGTGAAGGAACCGCTGGAAAGGCACCTCTGCTGCGGATCGGCTGGCACCTATAACATCATGCAGCCGGAGATTGCCACCAAGCTGCGCGATCGCAAGGTGAAGAATATCGAGGCGACAGGTGCTGCCCTCATTGCAACCGGCAATATCGGCTGCATGACCCAAATCGCCACCGGCAGCAAATTGCCGATTGTTCATACGGTGGAGTTGATCGACTGGGCCTACGGTGGACCGAAGCCGCAGGGATTGTCACAAATCGCTGCATAAAAAAAACCGGGCGATTGCCCGGTTTTTCTTCGATGCCTGTTCACCCCGCCGAGAATGTACTCGGGTTCGGGCCTATCCGGCCATCAGCCCTGTCCAGTTTCGTAATCGCATCGTGATCAGTTCCGTTGAGACGGAAATCGAAGATATCGAAGTTTTCCTTGATGCGAGCAGGCGTAACGGACTTCGGGATGACGATATTGCCCGTTTCAATGTGCCAGCGTAGGATGACCTGTGCAACCGTTTTGCCATGCTTTTCCGCGATGGCCTTCAGCGTGGCATCCTCCAGAATTTTACCCTGACCGAGCGGGCTCCAGGCTTCCGTCGCGATATTGTGTTTGCCGTGGAACAGTCGCAACTCGTCCTGCTGGAATTGCGGATGCAATTCAATCTGATTGAGAACCGGCGTTACGCCGCTTTCCTTGCTAATGCGTTCAAGATCGGCTGTGCGGAAGTTGGAAACACCAATGGACTTGGCGCGGCCTTCTTCTTTCAGTTTGAGAAACGCGCGCCATGTTTCCATGAAAAGGTCTTTTGATGGTATCGGCCAGTGGATGAGGTAAAGATCCACATAATCTGTACCAAGCTTTTTCAGGCTGGTGTCGAATGCTTTCAGCGTCGATTCAAAGCCTTGTTCGCTGTTCCACAATTTCGTGGTGAGGAAAATGTCGCCGCGCTCGATACCAGAATTTTTGATCGCCTGGCCAACGCCCTCTTCATTGCCATAAATGGCAGCAGTATCAATATGGCGATATCCTGCTTTGAACGCTTCGCTGACAGCGGCGACCACTTCGTTGGTACCTACTTGCCAGACACCGTAACCGAGCTGCGGAATGTGATTGCCGTCGTTCAGTTTAACTGTCGGTACGGTCATGATTTATCCTTCCCTCCAAAGCATTCGGCGCGGGTGCCCCCTTGATGCGCATAAATGCTATTGACCCACATGCCGGTTCTTCCTCGACACAACTGCCATCTGGCAGTCTTTGTCATAACTTTTTGGACTTTGCCATGGTTAGCATATGGGTGTTCGGGGCAAAAGGAAAAGCCCTTTCAATCATGTTTCCAAGACTGCGATTACGCTTTCTGTGCAGAAATTTTGATCTTTTCAGATTTATGAAAACAGTACGACCGTCGTCGGGAGAAGACGGTCGCAAAGGGCATGGGAAATGGGTTGGTTAGCGGACAACCACCTTTGCACCAACTGGAACCCGTTCATAAAGATCAGTGACGTCTTCGTTGCGCATGCGAATGCATCCAGACGACATTGCCTTACCGATGGTCCATGGCTGATTGGTTCCGTGGATACGATAAAGGGTAGAACCGAGATATAGAGCACGCGCGCCGAGAGGATTGTTGATGCCGCCTTCCATGCGCGCGGGGAGGATACGCCCCTTTTTGCGCTCACGGGCAATCATCGTCTTTGGAGGTGTCCATGTTGGCCATTTGGCCTTGCGGCTGATGCGCTGCGAACCCTTCCAACTGAAACCCTGCTTTCCGACGCCAACGCCGTATCGCATCGCTTTGCCGCCGGGTTGAACGAGATAAAGGAAGCGTTTGCTTGTATCAATGACGATTGTCCCCGGTTTTTCATTGCTGGAATAGGACACCATCTGCGGCAGATAGATGGGATCGATCTGGCTCTTTCGTACCGTATTGGCCGGATTTGCAGCCGGGCGTTGATATGAAACCTGACGATAGTTCGATTTGACTTTCTGCTTTTGCCTGGCGGCAACGCGCGGCGCTGGCTGCTGAGAGTGCGGAGCAGCCATTATGCGGGCAGGTTGTCCGTGCAACTGAGCTACCCAAGGTGCGGAGAGATCGGGACTCATATATACCGGCGGCAGGGTCGCATAGCGGTCGTTGGCAAACGCCATACCCGTGTTGACAATGGAAACGGCAATCGCCGCAAGCGATCCGATTAAAAGAAGATGACGTGGTTTCATAATCCATATCCGTCTTTTTGCGCCGGAAAATCTTTGTGCGCAGTTGCCCGTTGCAGCTCCTGACACCGTTTGTCAGGAGAGCGGCCCTCATGCTCGTGTGGGAATTGTGTGCCGGAATGGAATCGTAAAGGTAAATTTCAGTCGCGTATTTCACCTGACGGCCCTTCCAATTAAAGTTGTGGTTAGTGTCAGGTTGCGCGACATAATTAATTATGGATGAAACTTGAGAGGCGTAACAGTGAGCGATGTTGCTGGAGCAAAAACCGGTCTGATCGTCGGCGCCGATGGTATGGCACGTTGCTTCTGGCCGGGCGAATTACCCGATTATCTTGCCTATCATGACAATGAATGGGGTGTTCCTGTCTCCGACGATTTTCGGCTTTTCGAGAAAATCTGCCTTGAGGGTTTCCAATCAGGCCTGTCGTGGCTCACGATTTTGCGTAAACGCGAGAATTTTCGTGCAGCTTTCGATAGCTTCGATTTCCATCGTGTTGCGCAGTACAATCAAGAGGATGTGGAGCGCCTGCTGGCCGACAAGGGGATTGTGCGTCACCGTGGCAAGATCGAGTCCACCATCAACAATGCCGGACGCGCAATCGAGTTGGTCGCGGAGAAGGGTTCGCTAGCGGCTTATTTCTGGTCATTTGAACCGGGGGCAGAGGACCGTCCTTCCGTCGTGGATTATCCGACACTGATCGCCAATCCGAAAACCGATACCTCCATTCGAATCTCCAAGGATTTGAAGAAGCGTGGCTGGTCATTCGTTGGGCCAACGACGGTTTATGCTTTCATGCAAGCTATGGGGTTGGTGAACGACCACATCGAAGGTTGTCACTGTCGAATGCACATTGAAAAATTGCGACAGAGTTTCAAAAGACCTAGCTAGAGCAACGATTGCTAAGCCGCATCATTTCTGCGAGAAACATCCATCTTTGAATATGGGAGACGATCATGGATTTGGTGTCGTTGTTGGCATTTGCCGGTATTCTGGTTGTGGCAGCGGGTACGCCGGGGCCGAATGTCGGCGCGTTGGTGGCACGTGTCATCAGTCGCGGCCACAAGGGCGTCTTTCCATTCATGTTCGGGCTGTGGCTCGGTGATGCTATCTGGCTTTCACTCGCGGTGTGGGGATTGGCCGCGTTGGCCAATACTTTTCACACCGCATTTCTCATCCTCAAATATATGGGCGTAGCTTACCTGATCTATCTTTCATGGAAGATGTGGATCGCTCCAGTAGATGAGGTTTCCGATGAGAATACCATTCCCCGTCAAGGCGAGGCCGGGAAGCTTTTCCTTAGTGCGCTGGCGATCACGCTAGGAAATCCGAAGATCATGGTCTTCTATCTCGCCATCTTGCCGACGGTGGTTGATATCACCCATGTTTCGCTGGTTGGTTGGGCTGAATTGTTGCTGGTCATGTTTGCGGTTCTCGCTGCAGTCGATACGGCGTGGGTGGTGCTTGCGGCGCAGGCACGACGGTTTCTGCGCAGCCCGCGCATGATGCGCATCGCCAATCGGACCAGCGCTGGCGTGATGGCGGGCGCTGCTGTCGCTATTGCCACACGCTGAACACGCTTCCTGCACTTGCCGCAAGGGACTTGATCGGTTAGGAAACCGGCAACGGGTTTGCTGCCGGTTTTTTCCGGCATGTATTGTATATATTTAGCGATCAGGCAGGAAAAATGGCCGATAAAGCGGACAAGATGAAGGCGCGGCTGCCGCGCGGGTTTGTCGATCGGGTTCCGGACGACTTGCGCGCCGCCGAAAAGATGATGGCGACGATCCGCGAAGTCTATGACCTTTATGGTTTCGAGCCGGTGGAAACGCCGCTGGTGGAATATACGGACGCGCTCGGAAAGTTCCTTCCGGATCAGGACCGCCCGAATGAAGGCGTGTTTTCCTTTCAGGACGACGACGAGCAGTGGCTGTCGCTGCGCTATGATCTGACCGCGCCGCTGGCGCGCTACGTAGCCGAGAATTTCGAGCAGCTTCCGAAGCCTTATCGCAGCTATCGCAACGGCTGGGTGTTCCGTAACGAAAAGCCGGGCCCGGGCCGTTTTCGCCAGTTCATGCAGTTCGACGCCGACACGGTCGGTGCGCCGAATGTCTCCGCCGACGCTGAAATGTGCATGATGATGGCCGACACGCTGGAGCGTCTTGGCATTCGTCGCGGCGATTATGCGATCCGCGTCAACAACCGCAAGGTTCTGGACGGCGTGCTGGATGCCATCGGCCTTGAAGGCGAGGGCAATGCCGCCAAGCGCCTAAACGTGCTGCGCGCCATCGACAAGCTCGACAAGTTCGGCCCGGAAGGCGTGCGCCTTCTGCTCGGCAAGGGTCGCCTCGACGAAAGCGGCGATTTTACCAAGGGCGCTGAACTGGCTGATGCCGCGATTGAAAAGGTGCTGGCCTTCACCGCTGCCGGTGGTGCGACCGGCGCCGATACGATTGCCAATCTGCGCGCTGTCGTTGCAGGCAACGCCAAGGGCGAAGAAGGTGTCACCGAACTCGCCGACATGCAGGCGCTGTTCTCGGCGGGCGGTTATGATGGCCGCGTGAAGATCGACCCGTCTGTAGTGCGCGGTCTTGAATATTACACCGGCCCGGTTTTCGAAGCTGAGCTGTTGTTCGACGTGACCAATGAAGACGGCCAGAAGGTCGTGTTCGGTTCGGTTGGCGGCGGCGGTCGTTATGACGGCCTCGTGTCGCGCTTCCGTGGCGAGCCGGTTCCGGCGACGGGCTTCTCCATCGGCGTTTCGCGCCTGATGACGGCACTGAAAAACCTCGGCAAGCTGGATGTGTCGGATGTCGTCGGCCCAGTCGTGGTGCTGGTGATGGACAAGGACACGGAAAGCCTCGGTCGCTATCAGAAAATGGTCTCCGACCTGCGCCAGCAGGGCATCCGCGCGGAAATGTATGTCGGCGGTTCCGGCATGAAGGCGCAGATGAAATATGCCGACCGCCGCGATGCGCCATGCGTGATCATTCAGGGCTCGCAGGAGCGCGAAGCTGGTGAAGTGCAGATCAAAGATCTGGTCGAGGGCAAGCGTCTTTCCGCCGAGATCGAGGACAATGTGACCTGGCGCGAGAGCCGTCCGGCGCAGATCACCGTCAAGGAAGACGGTCTGGTTGAAGCGGTTCGGGAAATTCTCAGCAGTCAGGCGCAGGACCGCGCTCAAGCCGTAAAGTGATCGGAACCATGGCCGCAGCGCGCACATCGCCGGTTTTCAACGCGCTTCGCACAGAGCTTGATGCGCGCGATGCCGATCTGGTGGAAATACCGCTGATCCAGCCTGCCGATCCATTTCTGGATATGGCGGGCGAGGATTTGCGCCGTCGTATTTTCCTCACCGAAAATGAAAATGGCGACAGCCTGTGCCTACGGCCGGAATTCACCATTCCCGTCTGTCGCAACCATATTGCGCTCAATGCAGCGACGCCGAAACGTTACGCCTATCTCGGCGAAGTGTTCCGCCAGCGTCGTGATGGCGCGGCGGAGTTTCTTCAGGCTGGGATCGAAGATCTTGGTGCTGCCGATGAGGCGGCTTCGGATGCGCGCTCGATTGCCGATGCGCTGTCCTGCGTCCGCGCTGTCGCGCCGCAAGCCAAGCTCGAAATCGTGCTGGGCGACCAGTCGGTTTTTGCCGGTATGCTCAAGGCGCTCGGTCTGCCGCAGGGCTGGCGCAAGAAGCTGCTGCGCTCCTTTGGCGATGCGCATTCCATGCAGCTGGCTCTGGCCGAGCTGACGGGGGCAAAGCCGCGCGATTCCCTGCCGGAAACGCTTGCCGTTCTCGTTGCCGAAGGCGACGAAACCGGGCTTGCGCGGATGCTGGAAGCAGAAATGCTGGAAGCTGGCATTTCGCCGGGCGCTGGCCGTTCGCCTGCGGAAATCGCCCGCCGCCTGATCGAAAAGGAAGATCTGGCCGCCACGCGCTTCCCCGCTTCGGCGCTCGATCTGCTCAAGCAGTTTCTGGAAACCCATGTCACACTGGATTCCGCATCGGTGACATTGCGTGCATTTGCGTCCGAAAATGCGCTCGATCTTGGTGCCGTGCTTCAGAAGTTTGAAGCCCGGGCCGAAGCGATTGCTGCGGCTGGCATCAAGACCAGCGATATCGTCTATGACGCCTCGTTCGGGCGTCCGCTCGATTACTACACCGGCCTTGTCTATGAAATTCGCGCCGCTGGCGTGGAAAAGGACGCGGTTCTGGCAGGCGGCGGGCGTTACGACCGGCTTTTGACCATGCTCGGCGCTTCCGAAAACATTCCCGGCGTCGGCTTCTCCATCTGGCTGGACCGGCTGCAAGCGCTGGCGGGAGCAACGAAATGAGCGTCACACTGGCATTGCCGTCCAAGGGGCGGCTGAAGGAACAGACGCTCGCCGTTCTTGAAAAGGCCGGATACAAGGTGATCCTGCCGGATGACGACCGCAATTACCGCGCGCGTGTTGAAGGCGAAGACGATCTCGATATTCTCTTCCTGTCGGCTTCCGAGATTGCCCGCGAGCTGGGCTATGGCAGCGTGGATATGGGCGTCACGGGGGAAGACCTGGTGCGCGAAACATTGGCCCATGCCGATGAGCGCGTGGCCATCGAGGCGCGACTTGGCTTCGGTCACGCCGACGTCGTCGTCGCGGTGCCGGAAGTCTGGCGCGATGTGACCAGCATGGCCGATCTTGACGATGTGGCAGCCGATTTCCGCCAGCGTCACGGTCGCCGTCTACGCATCGCCACCAAATACTGGCGTCTGACGCAGCAGTTTTTCTCGCAGAAGCACGGTATTCAGGTTTACCGCATCGTGGAAAGCCTTGGTGCGACCGAAGGCGCTCCGGCGGCAGGCTCCGCCGACATGATTGTCGATATTACGTCAACCGGTTCCACCTTGCGCGCCAATCGCCTCAAGGTGCTGGAAGATGGCGTCATCCTGCGCTCGCAGGCGTGCCTCGTTTCGGCGCGCCGCAGCCACGGCAATGCTCGTGTAGCGGAGGTAGCATCGCGCATTCGTAAGGGATTGGAGAACTAAAAGCTTTTTTAGGCACGTGCAACTCGAAAAGAAAAAGCCGCGCCAAATCAGATGGCGCAGCTTTTTATTTTTCGCAGGGCATCTAATCAGCTGCGCTTGGCGTCAATTGAAAACGAACCGGCGCCATGCAAGGCAAGGATGAAGAGACCGCCAGCAATTGCGAGGTTCTTCTGAGCCATCATGGCATTCATGCCCTGCGAAAAGTCCATATGAGCAATAAGTGTCGCGCCAATTGTAAAGAGGCCTACAATGGCAGCAGCGATGCGGGTCTGAAAGCCAACGAGAATTGCAAGGCCGCCGACAAACTCCACCAGGCCTACAATGACAGCCGTAACGGTCGGAACCGGAAGGCCAAGGCCAGCGAAATAACCTGCGGTGCCCGATATGGCGGTCAGCTTGCCATAGCCAGCAAGAATGAAGAGGATCGAAAGAAAGATGCGGGCGATGAGCGTTACAGCGCCATTGGACTGTGGAGTAATAGAGGACATGCGGGGCTATCTCCTGTTGAACTGGGGCATCAATTAACGATTGCTGACTGTCAAGGAAAGCCGTCTAATCCTCGACAGTTTGTTTACAGTATGAATACCAATTCACTCTGGTGCAATCATTCTCTCTGCGCGCACCAGCCGTTCGTAGTCTTCTTCTGACACCAATCCGCTCGCTAATGCCTCTTCGCGTAAGGTCGTTCCGTTCTTGTGTGCAGTCTTGGCAATCTTGGCTGCATTGTCATAACCGATCGCTGGAGCCAGCGCGGTCACAAGCATCAGCGAGCGGTCCAGCAGTTCCTTGATACGGCCCAAGTTCGGCTCGATTCCCTCGATGCAATGATCGGCAAACGACACCATGGAGTCGCCAAGAATACGGATCGATTGCAGAACATTATATGCGATCACCGGCTTAAACACATTCAGTTCAAAATGACCCTGGCTTGCAGCGACCGTAATTGTTGTCTGATTGCCAAATACCTGGGTTGCCACCATCGTCAACGCCTCGGCCTGCGTCGGGTTGACCTTACCCGGCATAATGGACGACCCTGGTTCGTTTTCTGGCAGCGACAGTTCACCGAGGCCGGAGCGAGGCCCCGAACCGAGGAAGCGGATGTCGTTGGCAATTTTGAAAAGATCCGCTGCCAAAGCATTTAGACTGCCATGGAAGTTGAGAATGGCGCCGTGACTGGCTAGAGCTTCGAATTTATTGGGTGCTGTCTTGAACGTAAGGCCTGTAATCTCGCTCACGGCCTCAGCGAAGCCCGTATCAAAGCCGATTGGTGCATTCAGGCCGGTGCCGACTGCAGTCCCGCCTTGCGCGAGCAAAAAGACGTCTGCGAGTGATTGCTCGATACGATGACGCGCATATTCCAATGCGGCGCGATAACCGGAAAACTCCTGTCCGAGTGTGACCGGCGTTGCATCTTGCGTGTGAGTACGACCGATCTTGATGATATCCTTGAAGGCCTCTTCCTTGACCTTGAGCGCCTTGGTTAGCTGTTCCAGCGCCGGGTAAAGGCGATTGGTCGCTTCAACCGCTGTGGCAATGTGAATCGCTGTCGGAAAGCTGTCATTGGAGGACTGGCTCATATTGACGTGGTCATTCGGATGAACCGGTTTCTTGGACCCCATTTCGCCACCGAGAAGCTCGATAGCCCGGTTTGAAATGACCTCATTGGCATTCATGTTCGATTGCGTTCCCGAACCAGTCTGCCAGACGACCAGTGGGAAATGGTCATCGAGTTTTCCCTCTATAACTTCCGAGGCCGCTACCGCAATGACTTGACCGATAACCGGATCGAGTTTGCCGAGGACGATATTGGTTTCTGCCGCTGCGCGCTTGACGACACCCAATGCACGAACCAACGGAAGCGGCAAGCGCTCTCCACCGATCTTGAAATTTTGCAGTGAGCGTTGCGTTTGTGCGCCCCAGTAACGGTCCACAGGAACATCAATCGGTCCGAAAGTATCTGTTTCGGTACGCGTAGCGGTCATTTCAGGTCTCCGGGGTAACTTGGGCTCGACACCGAGCTATCTAAAGCGAATATAGCACCGTCAGGTCCTTGGCGGACTAATGTTTCTTCGTAAAACCTTTATAACGCAATCATTTGATAAAATATGAATATAAAAGTCAATTTTTATTGACCAGGTCCGCGGTGGTCAAACGTCATCCTCTTCGCCGCTATCATCCGTTTCCGAAATCCAGGCGGTCGGTTCGATCTTGCGCTGGGTTTTGCTATCGGTGAACGTCCACCAGCCTGTGTCTGTCTCATCCCATTGACCGCCGCCAGCCTGTAATTGCGCTAGCGTTCGATACTGTGCAATGGACTCGTTGCGCTGATCGTCCTCGTCGGTCCAGACGACTGTTATCTTGCGGCCGTCTTTCGGGGCTGTGATAATAGGAAGTTCCTTGCGCATATAATCATCCATTCCATTGTGACTGCAGATAATCATAGGGCATACAATGCTAGCGGCAAGCCGGAACACTAACGTTCCGGCTTGGCGTGTTGTTTATGCTGAACGTGCAGACTTAAGAGCCTTGCCCCACCAGATCAGCTGATCCAGCATGTTTTTGGCTGCTTCTCCAAGATGTGGGAAATCGTCCAGCTTGTTCTCGCCTTTGACGACGGCGAGATAGTCAGGGAAAAGGATATGAACGCCAGTTTTGACTGACATGGAAGACATTTCGACTGCAATCATCCGCAGTTGTTCGACAGCACGAGCGCCACCGACGCCACCATAACCGACAAATCCCATTGGCTTCTGAATCCAGTCGCCATAGTCGATGGCGTTCTTCAGAACAGCGGTAGGAGCGTGGTTGTATTCAGCAGCAGTCAGAATGTAAGCATCGAATTCGCGTAGCTTGGTTTTCCACTTGTCCGCAGTTTCTGCTTGCGCAGTCGTAGTGGAGGTGTCGCCATAGAAGCTCATCGGATAGTCGGCGACATCAAGAATTTCCACGTCCAGTTCCGGCCGCTCTGCAGCGAGTTTCGCAATCCACTGAGCGGGAACGGGAGCAAAACGTTGTTCGCGCGTGCTGCCGATGATGACGGCGACTTTGAGCTTAGGCATAGATAGCACCTTTATTAGTGTGGTAACCATTGGAAACTGACGCTATAGAAGTGACTGATAGATGGCGCAAGGAGGCACTTTTATGAAACCCAGTGACTTCAAGGAAACCAGCGCATGCAGGACCGTAACCGAGATTTTGTCTCGCGTTGGCGATAAATGGACGGTGCTTGTGGTGAGTTATCTTGGCAATCATCCAATGCGGTTCAACGAATTGCGCCGAACGGTGGATGGTATTTCGCAGAAAATGCTGACGACGACGTTACGTAATCTGGAGCGGGATGGTTTCGTCAAGCGCACACTTTTCCCGACAATCCCGCCAAAGGTCGAATATGAACTGACTGAAATGGGGTGTGATCTCTTGCGGCCTGTACGCGCACTGGGTGAGTGGGCAATCGCCAATGAAGCGAAAGTGCTAGTCGCTCGTGCCCGCTATGATGCCCTGGCACCTGGTAAGGAGCAGATCGAAGCTGCGCAATGAGAGCTAGTTGTTGAGGAGTGCAAGTGGAAAGACAGGCCGAAGCCCGTCTTTCCTGTTGCCTGAGACAGGACTTCCAAAGTGCGGGGGCAAACAGGAAGTCCATCTCTATATCATTCGGGATTGACCATGATTGGCGGTTATGAGTCAATCAGAAGTTTCTAAAATAATGACTTTGCTGCCGCAAAGCGCGAGCAGAGTAAATTTTTTATAAATCACAAATGGTTACGCAACGTAAAAAGAAAGGCGACCCAAGGCCGCCTTTCTCGTATTTTCATCAAAGTAAGGTTATGGACTTTTTAGAAGTCCATACCGCCCATGCCACCCATGCCGCCAGGCATGCCCGCAGGAGCTGCGTCCTTCTTCGGCAGTTCGGCGATCATGGCTTCCGTCGTGATCAGGAGGCCGGCAACCGATGCTGCGTTCTGCAGAGCAGTGCGAACGACCTTGACCGGATCAACAACGCCAGCCTTGATCAGGTCGCCGAATTCACCATTGGCGGTGTTGTAGCCATAGGTTTCAGAGGCGTTCTCAAGGATCTTGCCAACGATAACCGAAGCTTCTTCACCGGCATTGGTCGTGATCTGGCGAGCCGGAGCCTGCAGCGCGCGACGAACGATGTTGATACCAGCTTCCTGATCGGCATTGATGCCCTTGGCAGAGATCTTGGCCGAAGCACGGAGCAGAGCGGTACCGCCGCCAGCAACGATGCCTTCTTCAACCGCAGCGCGGGTTGCGTTCAGGGCGTCGTCAACGCGATCCTTCTTTTCCTTCACTTCGACTTCCGTTGCACCGCCGACGCGGATCACGGCAACGCCACCGGCGAGCTTGGCAAGACGTTCCTGAAGCTTTTCACGGTCATAGTCCGAAGAGGTTTCTTCGATCTGCTGCTTGATCTGACCAACGCGAGCGTCGATTTCAGCCTTTTGGCCTGCACCGTCAACGATCGTGGTGTTTTCCTTCGAGATCGAAACCTTCTTTGCACGGCCGAGCATGTCGAGCGTAACGGTTTCGAGCTTGATGCCAAGGTCTTCGGAGATAACCTGACCACCGGTAAGGATCGCGATATCTTCGAGCATTGCCTTGCGGCGATCACCGAAGCCGGGAGCCTTGACAGCAGCGATCTTCAGGCCGCCGCGCAGCTTGTTGACGACGAGCGTTGCAAGAGCTTCGCCTTCGACGTCTTCAGCGATGATGACGAGCGGCTTGGAGGTCTGAACGACAGCTTCCAGAACCGGCAGAAGAGCCTGGAGGTTCGAGAGCTTCTTTTCGTGCAGAAGGATGTAAGCGTCTTCGAGGTCAGCAATCATCTTTTCAGGATTGGTGACGAAGTATGGCGACAGGTAGCCGCGGTCGAACTGCATGCCTTCAACGACTTCGAGTTCGGTTTCAGCCGTCTTGGCTTCTTCAACCGTGATCACGCCTTCATTGCCGACCTTCTGCATCGCATCAGCAATCATCTTGCCGATTTCAGCTTCGCCGTTGGCGGAGATGGTGCCAACCTGAGCAACTTCTTCCGACGTGTTGATCTTCTTGGCCTTGCCGAGAAGTTCAGCAACAACTTCGGTTACCGCGAGGTCGATGCCGCGCTTCAGGTCCATCGGGTTCATGCCGGCAGCAACAGCCTTTGCGCCTTCCTGAACGATTGCTTGGCCAAGAACCGTTGCAGTCGTCGTGCCGTCACCGGCAGTGTCGTTGGTCTTGGAAGCCACTTCGCGCAGCATCTGTGCGCCCATGTTTTCGAACTTGTCTTCCAGTTCGATTTCCTTGGCGACCGACACGCCGTCCTTGGTGATGCGCGGAGCGCCGAAGGACTTGTCGATGACAACGTTACGACCCTTCGGGCCGAGCGTTACCTTAACAGCGTCGGCGAGGATATCGACGCCGCGCAGCATCTTTTCGCGCGCAGTGCGGCCGAATTTTACGTCTTTTGCAGCCATTTTACTCTCCTGGGAATATCCCGGTCAGATTATGGTGAATTGGATTTCTTGGATAAAAGCGAAATGCTTCTGGCTAATCAGCCAACGATACCCAGAATGTCGGATTCCTTCATGATCAGCAGGTCTTCGCCGCCGATCTTGACTTCGGTGCCCGACCACTTGCCGAACAGAACCTTGTCGCCAGCCTTGACTTCCAGAGCGATCAGCTTGCCAGCTTCGTCACGGGCGCCAGCGCCAACAGCGACGATTTCGCCTTCCTGCGGCTTTTCCTTGGCGGTGTCAGGGATGATGATGCCGCCAGCGGTCTTGGCTTCCGATTCAACGCGGCGAACGACGACGCGGTCATGAAGCGGGCGGAACTTGATATCAGCCATGGTATAACCCTTGGTGTTATAGACGTTGAACCCTGTTAACGGATCGAGCCGATCCGCGCTTATTAGCACTCATACTGTGAGAGTGCTAACACGGCTCTGAGATAGAAGCCGGACCTTATCTTGTCAAGATTGCCTGAGAAATTTGACAGACAAATGATGGTTAGTTTGCACCATCCTTAACGCGGAGCAGCCAGAGGGTTCTAACCAACCCGGCATATGGTGATGTCGTTGGCAATATCAATCAACGAGACGCAGGTTGGACAGTTCGTCTCCGATCTGCCGGAAGGTTTCGCTCAATTCGCCACCAGTTGAGTTCCAGAAAAGCTTTACCGGTTTACCGCTTTCCATACGCACGCGTGAATTTGAAGAGCATGACCTCAACAGATCTATTTGCGCTTTCTCTGTGCTGTCCGTCGCGCTGAGATCCAGCGCAACTGTCATGACGATGATATTTGCAGACTTTGCATTGTCGCAAAGCTTTGCAAAGCGGGCGTTCATAGCCTTGGTGTACGTGCTGTTGTTTTGCGAAACCGAAACGCCGCTTTCCTGAAACAAACGGGTCTGACTGTAGTTTTTGGTTATGCGAGCAGTATAGCCATGTGCCGAATAGTACGACAAGTTTCCTGCGCGATCCGGCCCTGAACCAGCGAGCCCGTCATATTTATAGTAAGTGTTGGCACCATCGGTCAGTACGATTACGACCTTGTCGTTACCCCGCTCAGTTGCAGCGCGGGCCTCTGTGAACGGCGCGCCTTGGACGATTGTTCGCCATCCCCAGGCCATCGCTTCGGGGACGTTTGTACCGCCGGCTGGCACCATCGCCTTGATTGCGGTTTGGATCGTTTTCATCCCTTGTTCGGTCGTAACGTCTGTCAAGGGTGTGAGAGGTAAGGATGTGCAACTATAGTTAGGGCCGCCGTCTTTGGATCTTCCACCTCTGTAAATCTTGTCGAGGGAATCACGCAGGTAGTATTTTTTGAGGTCGCTTTGTCGTGATGAATAAGTCAAGGATATATCGTCTTGCCACCAGCTGTTCAAAGCGGTGGAGGTGACGTTTCCTCTACTGTTGGTGTTGTAATATTCAGCCGGGCCAAACATGGGTACAAACAACGTGTTTGGATTATTATCAGAAGGAGGAGTCACATCCAGAGCATAGGTGCCGGGACGAGACTCAACACAACCCTGCCAAGGTAGCCAGGTTTCCTTTGACCGCTGTGAAAGGTCGGCATAGAGTTCCGCGCGCGAAAAAGGCTTGTTATTACGCGCTCCCCAACCTGTACCTGATTTGTAGTATCGTCCGCTGCCTGCCGGTTTTTCTTCTATCTTGCGCGTACTGTCGATCGTGACTGGCAGTGTGAAGTTTTCGAGATTTACGGAAGACTTGCCTTCCGGGTCCATCCATGCTGCATTCAAGTATTGCGGGCCAACATTCACGGAACCTGCAAAAGGAACTAATGAAAACTGCACGGGTCTTTCGACGTGCGTTATGAGTGCAGATTGCGCGGCCATCGTCTCGACAAGCTGCGAAGCGGCTTCCTTTAGAAGATCAATGCGTTTTTTTGTTGATCCGCTTCTTGTCTCATTCATTGAACGGGAATTATCGAGGACCAGTGCAACTTCAATCGTGTTCTTAAGTCTGACGGAAGAGTTGAGCTTATATTGGTATTGGTCCCAGTTATCTCCTGTGAGGCGTGAAGCTACTATGCCAAACAGAGATCTGTAGGTAAATGCAGCAGTAGCCAGTATCTGTTGATCAGTCGTTTTATTCTGGGGGAAGGCAATCTGGAAATTGACTGCATCTGCGCTCAGCACTGTGAGGTTGGCGGTAAAAATTTTCGCGCCATAAACCTCCACGACAGTCTGACTTTCCCCGGTGGAAAACCTCTTGCCTACTGCCAGTGCTGCAGCATCAAGCGAAGCCTGCACATTGTTTCGCACGCGCATGAGATTGGCTGTGTCAACCGCAACCATACCGGCGAGAAGCAGAGGTACCAGCACCAAAGCCGTTATCATCGCAAAATTACCACGCTCGTCCTTGGTGAAGCGCGCGCTCGGTGATTGAAGCAGATGTTGAGAAAGCCTGAGGGCTTGAGTGATCCAGTTTTTCAATTTGGCCCCCGCCGACGGTTGTGTCTGTGATACATGAAATGAAAAGTTGTATCCGCTTCTATCAGCATCTTTCTAACAGTCAGTCACGAAGCACGGTAAACGATCGATGAAACACAATGTGGGATAATTGGACACGTTCTGCAGTTTGATATCTACGCCAAAGGCCGTGACAGATGTGATTGGCTGCGTTAGATGGAGCGCTGGCTGCCTTTTCGGCAGTCTTCCAGATGCCCATAGCGGTTCTCGCCTTACAGATGGATTATCAAGAGGAAATCATGAAGCAGCTCGAACGCCTCGACGATCTGACCGACCAGTACGATGTGCTCTTCTGCGATGTATGGGGTGTGGTGCATAACGGCGTGTCGGCCTATCCGGCGGCAATCGAGGCGCTAAAGCGCGCGCGGGCCAAAGGTATTACGGTTATTCTCGTGACGAATTCTCCAAGGCCGCATCCGGATGTAGAGAAGCAAATGCTGGGTCTTGGCGTTCCCACCGATACCTATGACCGTGTAGTCACTTCGGGTGACGTAACTCGCGATCTGATCGCGGAAGGTCCGCGTAAGGTATTTCATATAGGCTGTGAACGTGAGCTGACCATCTATGACGGTCTCGATGTTGAACTGGTAGAGGAATTTGAAGCTTCGGGTGTCGTCTGCACCGGACTTTATGATGACGAAAGTGAAACGCCAGCCGATTACAAGGAATTGTTGGTTCGGTTGCGCTCGCGCAATCTTCCGTTCATCTGTGCCAATCCGGACATTATGGTTGAGCGTGGCACGCGACTCATCTGGTGCGCGGGTGCCCTTGCACGCGAATATGGCCAGCTCGGCGGACGCACCCTTATAGCTGGAAAACCTCATCGCCCGATTTATGAGGCAGCACTGCGGTTTGCCGAAGATATTAGGGGCGAAAAAGTCGAGAAAAGTCGAATTCTCGGTATCGGTGACGGGGTTCTGACTGACGTGAAGGGTGCCGCTGACTTCGGGCTGGATGTGCTTTACATCTCCGGCGGAGTTCATGCAGCGGACTACACAACTGACGGTACGGTTGACATTGGCCGAATGGAAGCGTTTCTCCAAAAACACGGCAACCGCCCAGCTGCCTCGCTTAATGCTCTTGTTTGATTCCGGATAATCTTTTTACGATCAATCGAAGTTCAGACCAAATGACCAAATCCAGCTTTCAGCGCCTTTCTGGAACGGATTCCTTGCCGGAACGCTTGCACAATTGCGTAGTGGCAATTGGCAATTTCGATGGTGTCCATCGTGGCCATCAGGCTGTACTCGAGCGTGCACTGGAGATCGCTGAAAAACGCGGTTTGCCTGCAGTTGTCCTGACTTTCGAACCGCATCCGCGCAGTTTTTTCAAGCCAGATGCGCCGATCGACCGTTTGACCGCGGCGGCAAAAAAGGCTGAAATTCTGCGTGTGATGGGGTTTGACGCCGTGGTAGAACAACCGTTTACCGGTGAGTTTTCATCCCGCTCGGCGGAAGATTTTGTAGAACACATTCTGGTTGAAAGGCTGCGCGCGCGTTGCGTGGTCACCGGTTACGACTTTCATTTCGGTAAGGGGCGGCGTGGAACGCCCGAGTTCCTTCAGAAGGCAGGAGAAACGTCCGGATTTACGGTCACGCTGGTCGATGCTTTTACAGATGAAGGGCACAACCTTGTCTCATCGACTCGCATTAGAAGCCTGCTTTGTGAAGGTGATGTCGTCCAAGCCGCGGGGCTTCTTGGTTATCGCTATATGGTCTGCGGCGAAGTCATTCACGGCAAAAAGCTTGGTCGAACGCTTGGATTTCCAACAGCCAACATGAAAATTGATGCACAGGCGGGCCTGAAGCATGGAATTTATGCGGTCAGGTTCAGGCGCGAAAATGGCGACCTTTACGATGGAGTCGCAAGTTTGGGTCGTCGCCCGACTGTTGATAGTGACGGTACGCCTCTTCTTGAAACATTTCTTTTTGATTTTTCGGGCGACCTTTATGGTGAGATCGCTTGTGTATCTTTCTTCGGCTTTCTGCGTGGGGAGATCAAGTTTGATGGCCTTGATCCGCTTATTGATCAGATGAAGCGCGATGACGCAGAGGCACGAGCCCTGCTTGCAAGTGCGAAGCCACTGTCAGAACTAGATCGCTTGCTTTCTTTTGAGTGAGGCGAAGTTCTGGTTTCGTTTTCCACTTAAGATTTAAATCAAATTTTACTTATTCTCGACAAAAAGGGATAAATGCCTCAAAATTTGTTGGGCGCTTTTTGTTGGAGTTTAATGTGGCACGTATTGTTCCTCTGGCGCTCGTTGCGGGTGCCGCATTCCTAACGAGTAGTTCGCTCGCTTTCTCCGCCGATGTACAGCAAACCGATATTTATACGGCGGAAACCGTTCAGCCCGCGCGCAAGCATTTCTGGTCCGGCGATTGGTACCTCAAGGTTGGTGCAGCAGGTCTCGTTGCGCCCAAGTTCGAAGGCTCGAATAAATATCGCTTTTCCGCGCAGCCGCTGATTTCGCTTGGCCGTCAGGGCGAGGCGACGCGGTTTTCCTCGCGCAACGACAATGTCTCCTTCGCTCTGATCGACAATAACCGTATTCGCGCTGGTCTGGCAGGCAAGCTGCTGTTCGAACGCGACGACGACATTCACGGCCTGAAAGACACCAAGTTCGGTGGTGAAGTGGGTGGCTTTGCCGAAGTCTATCCGGCCGACTGGATGCGCGTGCGCGGCGAAGTGCGTCAGGGTATTCGCGCGCATAAGGGCGTGGTCGCCGATATTTCTGCTGACGCCTTTTATGATGTCACGCCGGTCATCCGCGTTTCGGCGGGTCCACGTGCGACTTTCGCGTCGAAGGACTATTTCAAGACTTATTACGGCGTCGATGCCGAGGAATCGACTGCTTCCGGCCTGTCGGAATATAATCCCGGTGGCGGTTTCAAATCGGCCGGTTTCGGCGGTGCCATCAACTGGAAGGCGACAGATAAGATCGATACCAGCCTGTTTGGCGAATATACGCGCCTGCAAGGCCCGGCCAAGGATTCGAGCATTGTCAGGGAGCGCGGGTCCCCGAACCAATTCATGGTAGGTGTTTCAGCGACATATCGCTTCGATTTCTCGCTGGATTGATCTCAGCCGTATCATTGTGAACATTTTCCGGGGCAGGGATGCGGTTTTATTGCGTCTTTGCCCCTCTGGCCTCTTTATTCCTGTGAAGCTCATTGCTAAAAGCATGCCCATGATGACGGATTTTCGGCTTATCATGACGGCCATACGAATTATTGGCCCGGCCTCCCGCTTTGCCTGAACGGCTGTTTTGCCAGGCAATATCTGGCGCGGAGGTCCGGGAGCGACCGGCTGTGTTCTACAGTCCCCTGTTTTCTTTGATCCACATGCCCGCCATTTCCGGCCGGGGCTTTACAGGCGAATACCCTCATGACTGAGACGACCAAAATCGATTATTCCAAAACCCTTTATCTGCCGCAGACCGAGTTTCCGATGCGCGCGGGCCTGCCGCAGCGCGAACCGCTGTTCGTCGAGCGCTGGGAGGGGATGAACCTCTACAAGAAGCTGCGCGAGCAGGCGAAGGATCGCCCACTCTATGTGCTGCACGATGGTCCGCCCTATGCCAACGGCAATATCCATATCGGCCATGCCCTGAACAAGATTCTCAAGGACGTCATCACGCGCTCCTTCCAGATGCGCGGCTATAACTCGAATTACGTTCCGGGCTGGGACTGCCACGGCCTGCCGATTGAATGGAAGATCGAAGAAAAGTATCGCGCCGAGGGCAAGAACAAGGACGAAGTTCCGATCAACGAATTTCGCCGGGAATGTCGTGAATTTGCTTCCAATTGGATCAAGGTCCAGACGGAAGAGTTCAAGCGCCTTGCAATTCTTGGCGATTTTGAAAATCCTTATACCACGATGAACTTCCACGCTGAATCGCGTATCGCCGGTGAACTTCTCAAGTTCGCGGCTTCCGGTCAGCTTTATCGCGGCTCCAAGCCGGTGATGTGGTCGGTCGTCGAGCGCACCGCGCTTGCTGAAGCCGAAGTCGAGTATCACGACGTTGAGTCGGATATGATCTGGGTCAAGTTCCCGGTAGCCGGTGAGAATGATCTCTCCGGCAGCGACGTGGTGATCTGGACGACCACGCCCTGGACCATCCCCGGCAACCGTGCCGTGTCCTATTCGTCGCGTATCGAATACGGGCTCTATGAAGTCACGGAAGCCGAGAACGACTTTGGCCCGCGTCCGGGCGAAAAGCTTATCTTCGCGGACAAGCTGGCCGAAGAAAGCTTCGCCAAGGCAAAGCTCCAGTTCAAGCGCTTGCGCGGCATTGCGGCAGACGAGCTGGGCAAGATTGTACTCGACCATCCGTTGAAAGGCTTTGGGGGCGGCTATGAATATGCCGTTCCGATGCTCGACGGTGATCATGTCACCGACGATGCGGGCACAGGCTTTGTGCATACCGCGCCAAGCCACGGTCGCGAAGACTTTGAAGCCTGGATGAATAGCGTGCGTGAACTGGAAGCGCGCGGTATCGATCCGAGCATCCCGTTCCCGGTCGATGATGGCGGCTACTATACCAAGGATGCGCCGGGCTTCGGTCCGGACCGCGAAGGTGGCCCCGCACGCGTGATCGACGACAACGGCAAGAAGGGCGACGCCAACAAGTCGGTGATGGATCAGCTCATCGCCCGTGACAAGCTCTTTGCCCGCGGTCGTCTGAAGCACTCCTATCCGCATTCCTGGCGTTCCAAGAAGCAGGTCATCTTCCGTAACACGCCGCAATGGTTCGTCTATATGGACAAGAACCTCGGCGATGGCACCACGCTGCGCTCGCGTGCACTGAAGGCCATTGACGATACGCGTTTCGTTCCAGCTGCCGGTCAGACGCGCCTGCGTTCGATGATCGAAGGCCGCCCGGATTGGGTGCTTTCCCGTCAGCGCGCCTGGGGCGTGCCGATCTGCGTTTTCGTCGACGAAGAAGGTAACATCCTTCAGGACGATGCGGTCAATAAGCGTGTTCTCGATGCTTTCGAGGCCGAAGGCGCTGATGCATGGTTTGCAGAAGGTGCGCGCGAGCGTTTTCTCGGCAACCGCGCCAATGAGCCCTGGATGCAGGTGCGCGACATTCTGGACGTGTGGTTCGATTCCGGTTCGACCCACACCTTCACGCTGGAAGACCGCCCGGACATGAAGTGGCCGGCAGACGTCTATCTCGAAGGCTCGGATCAGCATCGCGGCTGGTTCCATTCATCACTTCTGGAAAGTTGCGGCACGCGCGGTCGTGCGCCATACAATGCCGTCGTGACCCATGGTTTCACCATGGATGAGCACGGCAAGAAAATGTCGAAGTCACTCGGCAATACGGTAACACCGCAGGACGTCATCAAGGAATCCGGCGCGGATATCCTGCGTCTCTGGGTCATGACGACCGATTATTGGGAAGATCAGCGCCTCGGCAAGAGCATCATCCAGACCAATATCGATGCTTATCGCAAGCTGCGCAACACGATCCGCTGGATGCTGGGTACGTTGGCGCATGACAAAGGCGAAAACGTCGCTCATGCCGATCTGCCGGAACTTGAGCGCTTGATGCTACACCGTTTGACGGAGCTGGATGAGGTGGTGCGCTCAGGTTATGACGCATTCGACTTCAAGCGCATCGCGCGTTCGCTGATCGACTTCATGAATGTCGAGCTTTCGGCTTTCTATTTCGATATCCGCAAGGACGCGCTTTACTGCGATGCGCCGTCGAGCGTTCGCCGCAAGGCGGCATTGCAAACCGTGCGCGAAATCTTCGACCGCCTGACAACCTGGCTTGCGCCGATGCTGCCTTTCACCATGGAAGAAGCATGGCTCGACCGTTATCCGCAATCAGTCTCGGTTCACGCCGAGCAGTTCCGCCCGACGCCTGCCGAATGGCGCGACGACGTGCTGGCCGAAAAGTGGCGCAAGGTGCGCGCGGTCCGCCGCGTCGTGACCGGTGCGCTTGAGCTGGAACGCGCAGACAAGCGCATCGGTTCGTCGCTGGAAGCATCGCCGGTGGTCTATATATCCGACAAGAGCCTGAGCGATTCGCTTGACGGTCTCGATTTTGCGGAAATCTGCATCACCAGCGGCATCTCGTTCAGCGATGCAGCAGCACCGGAAGGCGCTTTCACGCTTGGCGATGTGAAGGGCGTGGCCGTTGTGCCTGCCCGTGCTGAAGGCGAAAAATGCGCGCGTTCGTGGCGCTACACGACCGATGTGGGTTCCGACCCGGAATTCCCGGAAGTGTCGGCTCGCGATGCCGAAGCGCTGCGCGAATTAAAGGCGCTCGGCAACCTCGACGCCTGATTGCAAGATCGCAATCCGCTCCGATTTTGTCTGGGGCGGATTGTTTGTTTGTGCGACAGGGCTTGCGGCTTCCCGCGTGAACATGGTGAAATAGCAGTTAATGCCGGATTGCCGCATGGGTTGCTCTCATGTACAAGGCAGTCCTCGGATAATTTCAATATCTGCCTTGGAGTTGCCGGTTTCTTCAGTCAAGGCTCGACGGAGCAAATTTTGGTGAAGATAAAGTCGGCAAGCGTAAAAGAAGTGGCGCTAATGAAGATTGAAGGACGAGTTCTGGTACTTATGACGGCGATAGCGGGTCTTTCGCTGTCGGGCTGCGTGTCTTCGCCAACCTACGGAACCGACAAGACGGCGGGCGCACAGCTCTTCGATGACGTTTCCAATATGGCGAGCTTCGGCCAGGGCAGGAACAAGAAAGAACGCATAGATTACAAGCCGCGGCCTGATCTGGTACGGCCAGCCCCGGGTGACAAGGGGCAGCTGCCAGCGCCACAGCAAAGTCTTGCAAGTGCCAATGATCCAAATTGGCCGGAATCGCCGGAACAGCGCCGGAAGCGCCTGCGTGACGAGATTACTGCGAACCGCGACGATCCGAATTTCGTGTCACCGGTCGTTCAGGACGGTCCCGTTGCATCCAATATTCAGGCTGCATTGCCGCGAGGCAATAGTCGCCGCGAAGATTATGAATCCCGTACACCGACGTTCGATCCGGCGAAGGTTGCTGCCTATAAAGCCGCACGCCAGCAGCAGACTCAAGGGTCCTCCACGACGCGCCGTTATTTGAGCGAACCACCGCTCACTTATCGCGAACCTGCGTCTACTGCGGCAGTTGGCGAGCTGGGAACGGATGAAGCGCAGAAGGAACGTGAGCGCAAGAAGGCCGCCGGAAAGTCCAAGGGCTGGCGTGATTATCTGCCCTGGAACTGATGGATGCCCGGATTTATTCGAGCTAATAAAAACCGTAGTAAATTGTATTTGCTGCGGTTTTTTGCGATCCTTTCGTAATTGTCGTCATTCCTGTGATTACTATTCTCATTTCTTTTAAAGATAAATGATTAAATATTTTTAATGTTTATATTTCTGACATTTACTTGATTTCAATCAAAGTTTTGTCTTGTGCATACCATATCATGCCAAAATCGGGATATAAGGTATGATATAATGAATAACACGAACACTATTTATGATACGTCATCAGGATACGGTCTGATTAGTAGGGCCCTACATTGGCTGATGGCGATATTGTTCCTTTGGCAATTTGTGTCTGCGCTCTTACGCGTTGCGGCTAAAGATACGCCGATTTACAGTTTCTTCTGGTCGGCCCATCATCAGCTTGGCTTTGTACTTCTAGTGCTTGTAATACTGCGTGGTGTGTGGGGCATACTGAATTTAAATTGCCGCCCGCACAAATCAGGCCATGTCGGCAAACTGGCTGCGCTCGGACATATTGTTATCTACGTGCTAATGTTTGCGGTCCCGTCACTGGCTTTGCTGCGTACCTATGGCAGCGGGCGAGGGTTCTCATTTGTTGGCATCCATATTTTCGAGCAGACGGGCGTGCAAGATGCTGCGCTGACCGCCCCTGGCAATGCATTACACGGTTTGCTGGGCTGGGCTTTGCTTGCAGTCATTATGGGGCATATCCTGATGGCTTTTATCCATCACTTCGCGCTACGGGACGATACGCTGCGCCATATGACTGGACGTAGGGTTCAGAGCCGAGGCTAGCGTCTGTCACGGAAGAAATCCCGCAGGATTTTCTGCGAATCTCCTTCGGAGAAGCCCGTATAAATCTCCGGCACATGATGACAGGTGGGCTGTGTGTAAAAACGCGGCCCGTGTTCTACGCCGCCGCCTTTTGGATCAGAAGCTCCATAATAAAGCCGACGGATGCGGGCAAAGGAAATGGCTGCTGCACACATCGCGCAAGGCTCCAAGGTCACATATAGATCGCAGTCAGTTAACCGCTCGGATTGTAACGCGTCACCAGCGTTGCGAATTGCCAGTATTTCTGCATGGGCGGTGATATCGTTGAGTTCGCGCGTGCGGTTGCCTGCTCGCGCGATAATTGTTCCCTGATGTACGATGATTGCACCGACTGGTACTTCGCCACGTGCACTTGCGGCGCGCGCTTCTTCCAGCGCGAGCTCCATCGGAGTGGCCGAATTTACTTCTAGGTTATTGGCAACCTTTTTCATGCCTGTTTCATTTCGTGCATCTTTCGGAAATTTCGCTCGCAAGCCACGGAGCGATTTGTTACTGCATAATCCTCGAAATCGGAACCGATTTGCGAACAGATTTATACGGCGTTCCTGTTTCCAGTTGTCCCTTGCCTGTCATTAAAGGTGTATGGTGACACGGCAGCGCTGTTGAAAGGCCAATATCAGATGACTACAGATGACGACAACACGGATGGCAAGCGTCCGCATGGGCGGGGGGGACGCGCAGAACGCCCCGACCGTGGCAACCATCCGCGCCGTGATGACGCTGGGCGTGACAAGCCACGTAAATTCCAACAGCGCGGTAGTGATGTGCAGGAGGATGCGAGTGAGCGCATCGCCAAACGTCTGGCACGTGCAGGTATAGCTTCACGTCGCGAAGCCGAGACCATGATAGCTGCCGGTCGTATTGCGGTGAATGGCAAGGTGCTGGAAAGCCCGGCAGTTAATGTCAAACGCACAGACATTATCACAGTCGACGGCAAACCGTTGAAGCCGACCGAACGGACGCGCCTTTGGCTTTATCACAAGCCAGCCGGTCTCGTGACGACAAATCGTGATCCCGAAGGGCGCCCAACGGTTTTCGAGGCGCTGCCCGCTGAAATGCCACGTGTTCTTTCGGTTGGCCGTCTCGATATCAATACCGAAGGGCTTCTGCTTCTGACCAATGATGGCGGATTGTCACGAGTTCTGGAGCTTCCGTCCACCGGATGGCTGCGCCGCTATCGGGTGCGCGCTCACGGCAAGGTTACGCAACAGCAGCTGGATGAGTTGAAGAACGGTATAGCGGTCGATGGTGTGTTCTATGGCAGCGTGGAAGCGGAACTTGAGCGCGTTCAAGGCGCGAATGTCTGGATTTCTATCGGACTGCGCGAAGGCAAGAACCGTGAAGTGAAGAATATTCTCGGTGCGCTTGGGCTCACGGTGGGGCGGCTTATTCGTGTTTCGTTCGGTCCTTTCCAGCTTGGCGATCTTGAAGAAGGTGCGGTACGCGAAATCAAGGGGCGCACCTTGCGCGATCAGCTTGGCGATAAGCTGATTGAGGAAGCGGGCGCTGATTTCGACGCGCCTGTCCTGAACGAGTTTTCCAATGCCGCTGTTCAGGGCCGCACTCGTCGGGAGATGGAAGAAGGCCAGCCGGAGCAAGATGGCGAAACTCGCCGTGCACCGCGTGAGCGAGAATGGATTTCTAGCCGCCCCGAACGCCGTCGCGGACGGGAAGACAAGACAGAGAAAGTCGAGCCGCGCCGTCGTGGAAACGCCAACGTCTGGATGGCTCCAGGCGCCCGCCCCAAGGGCGAGAAGGCGGCTGCAAAGCCGGCTCGTGTTGAACACCAGGTTCCTCATCGTTCGGCAAAGTTCAGTGGCGATCTGCAAATGCGGCCGCGCCGGGCTGGCGAAGAGGAACAGGGCCGCGAAGATGGCGGCGAACGTCGCTACAACAAGCGTCCGGAAGGCCGTTTCGACAAGGATTCTCGGCCACAGCGTCCACGCCCGGCAGGAAATCGTTCGGAAGAAGGACGTCCAGAGCGCCGTGAACCACGTGAGGATGGACGCAAAGAACGTCGTCCCGGCAAACGTGAGCGCGCAGAATTGCGCGATGCGGAAGGCCGAACTACAGAGCGCGGCAAGGGTAGCTTTGAGGGGCGTAAATCAGGCAAGCCGAGTGGACCGCGCGGAGAAGGCCGTTTTGGTGCTTCAGACCGCGATACACGTTCAGGTCCACGCAGCAGCGGACCGGGTAATAAGTCCCGTAGCTTTGATGATGGTCCGCGTCGCGGGCCGGGTAACAAAACGGGCGGTAAGCCTGGCGGAAAATCAGGTGGTGGCAGAACTGGGGGCGGCGGTGCGGATCGTCGGCGGTAAGTTTCGTGGGCGTGCGCTCGTAACGCCTTCGACCAACGCTATTCGTCCCACCACCGACCGCACACGCGAAAGCTTGTTCAATATCCTCGCGCATAATTTTCCGGACAAGGTGGAGGGCGCACGTGTCCTCGACCTGTTTGCCGGAACTGGTGCCCTTGGTCTGGAAGCTTTGTCGCGTGGCGCGCGCTACGCGATCTTCGTGGAAGAATCTGCGGAAGGACGGGGATTATTACGCCAGAATATCGAGGCCTTCAGTCTTCAGGGGCATACCAAGATTTTGCGCCGCGACGCCTGCCAGTTAGGTATTGTCGGCACGATGGAGCCGTTCGATCTGGTTTTTGCTGATCCGCCTTATGGACGGCGCATGGGCGAAAAGGCTTTTTTATCAGCACTTCAAGGCGGCTGGCTTAATCCTGACGCACTTTTGGTGCTTGAAGAGGATGCAGAGGCTGCGCTTGAGCTTGATGAACGATTCGTCATACTGGAAGAGCGCGACTACGGGGGCACAATCATTCGGCTGATCCAGCTGAAAGCCGCCGGTTGAATTAGCGGGCGATTCTGTTCGCATAAAAATATAACATACCGCCCGGAAGGGCCGGGCGGAAATAAAACCGATTGGAGATGTCGCTTGGTGAATAACCCCTCACTCCGGCGCTTGCTATTGTCCACAGCCTTGGGTTTTGTGCTGGTTTTACCGCTGGCAAGCGGTGTTGTCCAAGCCGAGAACCAACCTGCTACTAACAGCGAAACGCAACCGGCGCCTGTTTCACAGCCAAGTGCCGAGCAAGCAGCGCTTCCCGAAATTATCCGGTCGGATGGGGTCAGTCATTTTACCTTGCCGAATGGTCTGGAAGTAGTCGTTATTCCCGATCATCGTGCCCCGGTCGTGACACAGATGATCTGGTATCATGTGGGTTCGGCCGATGAAGCTCCGGGTGTTTCAGGTATAGCACATTTCCTCGAGCATCTGATGTTCAAGGGAACGAAGAAGCATCCGGCTGGTGAGTTTTCGGCAAAAGTTGCGTCCATTGGCGGACAGGAAAACGCTTTCACTTCTTATGATTATACAGCGTACTTCCAACGTGTATCTCCTGAAGCCCTGGAGATGGTGATGCAATTTGAATCGGACCGGATGGAAAATCTGGTGCTCAATGAAGAGGCAGTGAAAACGGAACGTGACGTCATTTTGGAAGAGCGTCGGATGCGGGTCGATTCCAACCCGGCGTCTATATTGATGGAAAACACCGACGCTGTTCTTTTCTATAATCATCCCTACCGCAAGCCCGTCATTGGCTGGCAGCAGGAGATGGAAAAGCTGAGTCTCAAAAACGCCATCGACTTCTATCAGCAATATTACACACCAAACAACGCCACGCTCGTTATAGCTGGAGACGTTTCACCGGAACGCGTGCGCGATCTGACTTTGAAAACTTGGGCAAATGTGCCGAAACGTGCTGAAGTCTTGCCGCGTGAGCGTCCGCAGGAGCCCGCGAAGCACGCGACTCGTATTGTGACTCTGCACGATGAGCGCGTTAGCACGCCGTCGTTCCGGGTGTCCTGGTTGGTACCGTCCTATGCAAATGAAAAGCGGTTTCCGAATGTAAAAACGGGAGATGCTCCCGCCCTTGATCTTTTGAGTGAAATTCTCGGAGGTTCGTTGCGCTCGCGTCTTTATCAGGAATTGATCGTCAAACAGGGTATTGCTGCAAATACAGGAGCCAGTTATGGCGGCGACGCGCTTGATGACGGCACATTCTCTGTTTACGGCACACCGCGCAACGGTGCTACGCTGGGAGATGTCGAAAAAGCCGTTGAAGCCGAAGTCGCGAGGATCATCAAGGACGGCGTCAGTCAGGCCGAGCTTGATCAGGCCCGTAATCGTTTCCTGAAAGCAGTTATCTTTGCGCGTGATAGCCAGACCGGTATGGCGCGGATTTATGGCTCGACGCTCTCCGTTGGACAGACTGTAGATGATATTCAGAAGTGGCCGGAAGTCATCAAGGGTGTCACAGTTGATCAGATCAGGGACGTGGCAACACGCTATCTCGTCAAAAGCCAATCGGTAACAAGTTATCTGCTTCCGCCAGATGCCGAGCCGGAAAGTGCTCGCGAGAACCCAGGCGCATCTGTAGAAGGTGCGGGGGCAAATGGTGCGGGGGGAGCGATCCAATGAAGAATATTATTATGTTGAACTTCAACCGTACCCCGGGACGGAGCTTTATCCAGTCCGTTGCCGCCATATTAGCTGCTTCTCTTACAGTGCTGATCGTGTGCGCCTTGCCCGCGCGCGCCATTGAAATTCAAGAAGTTGTTTCACCAAAAGGTATCCATGCCTGGCTCGTAGAAGATAATTCTGTCCCGCTTATCTCCATGCGGTTCTCGTTCAAGGGCGGCACATCGCAGGATCCTTCAGGTAAGGAAGGGTTGGCTAATCTGATGACCGGGCTATTCGACGAAGGCGCCGGTGACTTGAAATCGGATGCATTCCAGGAGCGAATGGATAATCTGGGAGCGGAAATGAGCTTTTCTGCAACGCCGGATTCCGTTTCAGGTGGTATCCGTATGCTTGAGGAGAACCGCGATGCAGTAACGAGTTTGCTCGCTCTTGCAGTCAATAAACCTCGCTTCGATCAGGATGCTGTAGACCGCATTCGTCAGCAGGTTGTTGCAAGCATTGAAGCTTCACAACGCAACCCCTCGACGATTGCATCGCGCAAGTTTTCTGAAGTCCTCTATGGTAACCATCCTTATGCGCGTTCCGATGATGGCACGGTGAAATCACTGCAGTCGATTACCCGTGACGATCTACTGAACTTTCATCGAAAGAATTTTGCGCGTGACCGTCTGAGTATCGGCGTGGTGGGGTCCATCAATGCGAAGGATCTTGGTGCGTTGCTGGACAAAGTGTTCGGCGATTTGCCGGCGATGGCAGAACTGGTTCCTGTGCCGGATGCCAAACTGGCACTTGGTACGACGACCAGTCTCAATTTCGATATACCGCAAACCTCGATCAGCTTCGTTTATCCGGCTATTCCGCGCAAAGATCCCGAATTCTTTGCCGCGTATCTGATGAATCATATTTTGGGTGGCGGCTTTACATCTCGTCTTTATGCCGAAGTACGTGAGAAGCGCGGCCTTGCCTATTCGGTATCGTCATCCATGATCATGCGTGACCATGTTTCGGCATTGATGATTTCGACTGCAACCCGTCCCGATAAAGCGCAGGAATCGTTAAAGATCATTCGTGAGCAGGTTGCGGCAATGGCAACGGGTGGACCTACGGAAGCAGAATTGGCCGCTGCAAAAAACTTCCTCAAGGGATCTTATGCTGTAAACAATCTGGATTCGTCTGCCGCGATCGCCGAAACTCTGGTTAGCTTGCAGGAGGCAGAACTTCCGCGCGATTATATCGACAAGCGTTCAGAGCTGATTGATGCCGTGACGCTAGATCAAGTGAAGGCTATTGCCAAGAAGTTACTTGAAGCCGAACCAGCTATTCTGATCTTTGGTCCAGCCCAAAGCTGAAAGGTGCCAAGTTGGAAAAAACAGTGCCGCCATCTCCCCGAATTGCCGTCGCTTTCGGCGGCGGCGGAGCGCGCGGCATTGCCCATATCCATATCGTTGAAGTGCTCGACGAACTTGGTATCAAACCAGTAGCTATCGCAGGTTCTTCGATAGGTTCGATTGTCGGTGCCGGTATGGCCAATGGGATGGCCGGCAACGAAATTCATGAATATATGGCGGCGATTTTCAATCGTCGCTTCGAAGTCGCGAAACTAATGTGGCAAACTAGGCCAGCTCACTGGGTAGAATTATTGAAGGGTGGCTTGCGCGTCAGTCAGTTCAACGTCGAAAAGATACTGAATGTCTTTTTGCCGGTAAGCTTGCCGACGAATATAGAAGAGCTGAAAATTCCAATGACTATTACAGCAGCGGATTTTCATGCTGCTCGGGAAATTCATATCCGAGATGGTGATCTGCGTTCTGCAATTGCTGCCTCTTGCGCTATCCCACCTGTATTCGCTCCGGTACGCCGGAATGGCCGTATTCTGGTAGACGGCGGACTATTCAATCCGGTGCCCTTTGATCTGTTGTTTGATAAAGCTGATATTGTCATCGGCATTGACGTTGTGGGTACACCAGTTGGGACGGAAGATTATATGCCGACCACGTTTGAGGCGATGATCGGCGCGAATCAGCTGACCATGTGCTCCATAATCGAAAACAAATTTCGCATTCGCCCCCCACATATTTTCATTCGTCCCAATGTCGAGCGGATCGGGCTTCTGGATTTCCTGAAATTCGAGCAAATCCTGTTACAAAGTGCCAGTGTTCGTGATGAACTGAAACGCGCTATCGAACTGGCAGTCGAGGGAAAGATTGTACCGATGAATTCAAGTATTACGACTTGAGGTCATCGGCATAGTAATGCGTTTTGCTATTCCGCTGGAATTGGTGATCCAATTGTGTCGCTTGACGTGGCCGTGGATACGATATCATCAGCGCCTTTATCAATGCGCTTTCCTTCGCGGGCGGGTTTGACCAGAGGTTCAGGGGTGACCGGTTTGTTGAAGAGCAGATGGCGGCCAGCCATGATGCCTTCCGAAGCCTGCACGTGGAGACGATCTTCGTCGCGCTGACGAACGTCTTCGCGAATTTCGTAGGCTTGGGTTTCGGCTATGCCGAGTCCTTCGAGCGTCCGCTGACCAAACAGCAAACCGGATTCGAATGTTTCGCGCAGCTCGTATTCCACGCCCTGAGCGCGGAGTTGCAACGTATGTTCCCGATCATATGAGCGAACGAATAATCTTACGTCTGGATATTCCGATTGTATGAGGTTGACGATGTGGTTGGTCGTTTCCTTTTTGTGGGTACAAACGGCGACAATCTTTGCTTTTCGAATTCCAGCAGCTTCCAGCACGTCCTTGCGGGTGCCGTCCCCGAAATAAATGCGAAAGCCGAATTTCCCGGCGGCACGAACACGGTTGGGAGAGCTGTCGATTACAGTTACATCGATACCACCGGCCAGAAGAATCTGCGATGCGATCTGGCCATAACGCGAGAAGCCGACCATCAGTACGTCGGCACTGGCGCCTTCGAAGTTTTCTTCAATTACATCGACTGCCTTGTCTTTGATAAGCAGCTTCGAGCCGATGGCCACTGAAAGCGGTGTGAGCGCCATTGAAACAGTGACTGCGGCGACAAGCTCCGAACCAAGCGCGCTTGAGATTATGGCCGCAGCAGAAGCTGCAGAGAACAGAACAAATGCAAACTCGCCACCCTGCGGTAGAAGAAAAGCAATCCGTACCGCATCGTTATGGTTGGACCGGAAAATGCGGCATAGTAGATAAATAATGGCAATCTTTGTTGCCATGAAGATGGGCACTGCAAGAAGGATAATCTTCCAGTATTGCAAGATCACCGTGAGGTTCAGCGATAAGCCGACAGCAACAAAGAACAATCCAAGGAAAATACCGCGAAAAGGTTCGATGTCCGCCTCAAGTTCGTGTCGATAAGAAGATTCTGCAAGCAGAACGCCTGCAATGAACGCACCCATGGCCATTGACAGACCGGCAGCCTGAAGCAGTCCGGCTGATCCCAGCACCACAAAGAGCGCTGCGGCGATCATTACTTCGCGGGCGCCTGTGTTAGCGATAATTCGAAACATCGGATTGATGAGATAGCGCCCTGCGATCACCAGTGCTGCGATAGCTGCTATTGCCGTGGCGAGATGGAAACCTGCGCTCGCCTGCGACGGCTCGTTTGGCGAAAGTGCCGGAATAATCGCAAGGATTGGCACTATAGCGAGGTCCTGGAACAGCAGGATCGAAAAGGCACGCTGACCGTGTTTCTGGTTCGTTTCGGCCCGGTCTTCCAGAACCTGCATGGCAAAGGCCGTGGACGAAAGTGCGAGGCCGAAACCGATGATGATCCCTGCTTCAGGGCTGAGGCCAGCAAAATAAATGCCAAGAGCGGTCAGAGCTGCCCCACAAAGCAGAACTTGGGCGGTGCCAAGACCGAAGATCGATTGGCGCAACGCCCAAAGTCTTGAGGGTTTCAGCTCAAGTCCGATAATAAAGAGAAGAAAGACAACACCGAGCTCGGAGAAGTGCAGAAAATCTTCTCCGTCGGCAATCAGGCGAGCTACAGGTCCAATCGTGATGCCAGCCGCGAGATAGCCGAGGACTGTACCGAGCCCCAATCGCTTGAACAGTGGTGCAGCGATAATGGCGCCGCCCAAAATCATCAGACACTGTAGGTAGAGACTTCCGCCAGTTGCAACCATGCCAAGCTCTTGGAATTTGGAGAAATGTAGGAGGGCCTGCCTTGAAGCCCTTTGATTTCGGCAATATACAAACAAGATATGGCTGTAATCAGCCCGATGTCGAACAATTTGACGATATTTTTAGTAAGTCCCGGTTGCGGTCCCGCTGTAGATTATAGCGAGAGGTTGAACCGTGATGAACTTGGGAAGTTCGGATTATATAATGATTTCAGATAATTCGGTGGAGAAACTTGTCGACCAGGCAGCCGCTCTTGTGGCTGCGGCTAAACGTGCCGGTGCCGATCAGGCTGACGCAGTCGTGATGCGCGCGCGCGCTGTTAGCGTGTCGGTGAGGTTAGGTAAGATTGAGGGAACCGAATCGTCTGAAAGCGATGATTTCGCTCTGCGCGTTTTCGTGGGACGTCGCATTGCAAGTATTTCGGCCAATGCTAGCGCCGACCCCGACCGCCTTGCCGAGCGAGCCGTCGCAATGGCGTGTGTTGCGCCGGAAGATCCCTATGAACAACTAGCCGATCCTTCGTTGCTTGTGATTTCTCCTCGCGATCTTGATCTATACGATTCGACGGAAATCGCTTCCGAACGTCTGACGGAGGACGCGCTTGCGACGGAAGCAGCGGCGCTTGCCGTCAAAGGTGTAACAAATTCAGGCGGGGCTGGCGCTTCGCGCAGCTTGGGTGGTCTGGTACTGGTCACGTCGACAGGTTTTTCAGGGCACTATGCTGCTACACGCTTTGGACGATCGGTCTCAGCCATAGCGGGCGAGGGCACAAAAATGGAGCGCGATTACGATTTCAGTTCACGCTTGCATTTTTCTGATCTTGATACGCCCGATGATATAGGTCGTCGCGCTGGTGAGCGCGCTGTGCGGAGGCTGGGCGCACGTCAGGCAAAGACGGGACCTGTTACAGTCGTTTATGATCCTCGTCTTGCGCGCGGTATCGCTGGACATCTTGCAAGTGCCATTAACGGCGCTTCGGTTGCGCGCAAGACGAGCTTTCTTCGCGATAGTCTGGGTAAGCAGGTTCTCAAACAGGGCGTAAACGTTACCGACAATCCGCTGCGTGTGCGTGGTTCTTCTTCGCGTCCGTTTGACGGCGAAGGGATTGAGGGGCAGCCTTTGACGATGGTTGAAAATGGGACTCTCAACCATTGGTTGCTTTCTGGATCGAGCGCCCGCGAGCTTGGCCTGCAGAATAACGGCCGTGGTGTTCGTTCTGGCTCTGGTGTTTCTCCTGCGTCAACCAATTTTGCCATCGAACCCGGTTCACAATCGCCGGAAGAATTGATCCGTGCAATCGACACAGGTTTTTATGTAACGGAGGTGTTCGGGCAGGGTGTTGACATGATCACCGGCCAGTATAGCCGCGGCGCATCGGGGTTTTGGATCGAAAACGGCGAACTTGCCTATCCGGTTAGCGAAGTGACGATTGCTTCGAACCTCAAGGACATGTTCCTCAATATGACACCTGCGTCCGATATCGACCGAAACTTCGGGATGACGGCGCCGACACTCGTAATTGAAGGCATGACTCTTGCCGGAAACTGAAAAACACGACGATATTTCCGGGGAACTGGTACTTCTGCGGGATGCCGCGCAGGAGGCTGGCCGCATTGCGATGCGCTATTTTGGTCGTTCCCCGGAAGTTTGGCTGAAGGATGGTTCGTCGCCCGTCAGTGAAGCGGATCTGGCTGTCGACCGCTATTTGAAGGATGTCCTTTTGAACGCGCGGCCAGATTATGGCTGGATATCTGAAGAGACCGTTGATGAACGGGTGGCGGAAAAACGCAGTCGCGCCTTCGTCGTCGATCCGATCGACGGCACCCGTGCTTATATCGCTGGACAGGATCAATGGTGTGTTAGCATAGCCATTGTTGAAAATGGCCGCCCGTTGGCCGGCGTCCTGGAGTGTCCAGCGCGTACAGAACTTATCGAGGCTGGTAAAGGCATCGGCGCTTCGCAAAATGGTGCTGCCATTCATGTCAAGTTACCATCGTCAGGTGAACAAGTCACCATCGCATCAGCCCGCAACATAGTGACGGCACTCCCAGAAAGCTGGCGAGACCGTGCAAAGGTTCATCCCTATGTTCCCTCTCTCGCTTACCGTATTGCGATGGTGGCACGGGGAGATATAGCGGGTACCTTCATTCGGCCAAATTCGCATGATTGGGATCTGGCAGCGGCTGATCTGATCTTGGGTGAGTCGGGCGGGGCAATCCTGACCAGCGATGCCTTACCGATCACATATGGTGGTCCGACGTTGAGCCATGGCGCTCTCGTTGCCGCCAGCGGGGACCTTCTGCAAGAAATGTTGAGTGTTGTCGCGGACTGACCCTTGGGTTAATCATGCCGCGAACCAAATTTATTCAGGGATAATTGTCATGAGCGTCGAAGGCGACAAAAAGCAGCTTCTTCATCTGGTGTTCGGCGGCGAGCTGCAAAAGCTCGGTACTGTTAAATTCCGTGATCTTGAGAACCTCGATATCGTTGGCATCTACCCGGATTACGAGTCGGCCAAGACTGCGTGGAAGTCGAAGGCGCAGCAAACCGTGGACAATGCTCATATGCGTTATTTTATCGTGCACCTGCATCGGTTGCTCGATCCTGAAGGCGTCACGCTGAAGGCGGATTGAGCAGTTTGCCTGCTCCCGGCCAATATCGGATGCAAAGCGGAGATAGCTCGGGTCGGACCACCGGGCATAGGAAGCAAGGCTTCGCGAAACGCCTCTGGCGGCGTATTCGCGGGCCGTTGGCACATTCTGCCGTGGTTAAAGCCATGCTGGTCTGGCTGATCACCGCATACTTCAAATTCGTCTATATGACCAATTCGCGTCTGAAAGAATCGGCCGATCCGCAAGCGCTGGTTGGCAAGGACGATCCTTTCATCGTGACGTTCTGGCACGGGCAACATCTCATGGGGCCGTTCATTTGCCCAAAGGGAATTGAACTGGTTGCCATGTTTTCGAGAAGTGCCGACGCGGAGTTGAACGCTCGTGTTGCAGAAAAGCTTGGATTATTGACGGTACGCGGTTCCGGAGGACGAGGTTCTCGTTCCAAGCCTGAGAAAGGCGGGGCACGCGCGCTTCTGACGTTAAAGAATGCGCTAAGAAAAGGCCAATCGGCGTCGATAATTGCAGACATTGCTCACGGCAAAGCGCGTGAAGCGGGGGAAGGCATCATTTTATTGGCGAAATTGTCCGGTCGTCCGATAATACCGGTTGCTTATGCTTTCTCACGGAACCATGTTTTGGAAAAGTCCTGGGACAAGACGGCGATTCCGCTGCCCTTTGGGCGTTCGATTATCGTGCGCGGCGACAATGTATGGGTCGACGCGGATGCCGATGAAACGCAATTGGAAGAAAAACGCATGGAGCTAACGCGCCAACTCAACGACGCGACCGCCAAGGCCTATGCTGCGTTGGAGAAAGCGAAATGAGCGAACGCTGGGCGCGCAATATGTTGTCTGTCTACCGCGTACTCGGCTCCGCGGCCTATCCTTTTATGGGGCCTTACATCGCCTATCGCGCTTCTCGGGGTAAGGAAGAGCGCATGCGTCGCGGCGAGCGCTACGGCAAATCTGCCATCGCACGTCCGCAAGGGCCGATTATCTGGGCCCATGCGGCAAGCGTTGGTGAAACCGTCGCGATCACACCATTGATTGAGCGGATTGCTGCAACGGGTATACATATCGTGCTGACGACAGGTACTGTGACGTCTGCAAAAGTTGTCGCGGATCAGTTGGGTAACAAGGTTATCCATCAATATGCGCCGCTGGATTTACAACCGGCAGTTAACAAATTTCTCAACCACTGGAAGCCTGATCTTGCCATCGGTTGCGAGTCCGAAGTCTGGCCCGCAACCGTTCTTTCGCTTGGCAGTCGCCATACGCCGCAGGTTCTGGTTAATGGGCGCATGTCCGACCGCTCCTTTGCAGCCTGGCAGAAGAGACCGGCTGTGGCCGAAGCGCTTTTTGAAAATTTCGCCTATGTGGTCGCACAGTCGGAACTTGATGCAGATCGCTTTCGGACACTGGGTGCACGACCGGTTAGTGTTTCAGGTAATCTCAAGGTTGATACGAATCCTCCGCCTGCTGATCCGCAGGCTCTGGCCGCATTGCAACGCCAGATCGGTGGACGGCGGACATGGGCCGCAATTTCGACCCATGACGGCGAAGAAGCGATCACGGCTGAAGTTCATCAGATGCTGAAAGTACGCTATCCGCATCTCATCACGATTATTGTTCCGCGTCATCCGGATCGCGCTCCTGCCATTGAGGCCATGCTGGTTGAAAAGGGGCTCAAGGTTGCGCGTCGCAGCGCCAATGAGCCGATTGAAGCCGATACTGATGTCCTGCTGGGAGACACTATCGGGGAGATGGGGCTTTATCTCCAACTGACTGAAATAGCGTTTATTGGTAATTCACTGACCAAGGAAGGCGGACACAATCCGCTGGAACCCGCGATGATGGGAACTGCCGTGTTGACGGGGCGCAATGTCCAGAATTTCCGTGAATCCTTCCAGCGCCTCATCAAGAACGGTGGCGCACGCATTGTGAAGGATCGCAATATGCTCGCAGGAGCGATCAATTTCCTGTTCAACAACCCTCAGCATCTCCGTGCCATGATCAATGCCGGGGTGAGCACGGTGAGGGACATGCGCGGTGCATTGGATCGTACGCTTGTCGCACTCGAGCCGTTTATCCAGCCGTTGATCCTGCAAGCGCAGTTGCCCGGTAATCGCAATGAGGCTGCCTATCAGACGGGCGGTCACTGAGCATGGTGAGTGAAGCACCGCCTTTCTGGTGGGAGAAACCTGATTGGCGCGCTTTGTCTCTTGCGCCTGCTGCCTGGCTCTACGGAGCGGTGGCGGGGCGCCGGCTTTTGAAAGCGAAACCACCAAAAATTTCTCTGCCGGTTCTTTGTGTGGGCAATTTCACCGTAGGTGGAGCAGGAAAAACGCCGACTGCAATTGCTTTTGCTGCTGGCGCAAAAGCGCGAGGTCTAAGCCCCGGCATTGTGTCACGCGGCTATGGCGGCGCTTACAAGGGACTACACGTTGTTGATCCCGCGCATGACAGTGCGCGTTATGTCGGGGATGAGCCACTCCTGCTGGCACGTCATGCCTCGGTGGCTCTTTGCCCTGATCGGCTAAAGGCGGCTCGACATTTACAGACGCTCGGTTGCGATTTCATCATCATGGATGACGGTTTCCAGAGTGCGCGGCTTTTTGCCGATTTTTCGCTGCTGGTTGTGGATGCCGCGCGTGGTATTGGCAATGGAAAGGTCATACCGGCAGGCCCCCTGCGTGCTCCGCTGACAGACCAGATGCGTAAGACCGACGCTTTGCTGCGTATAGGCAAAGGCGATGGTGCTGATTTCGTTATCCGTCAAGCGGCACGGGCTGGTCGGCCGATATATGAAGCGCAGCTTGAACCGTCGTCCTCCGCTCCGATAGCGGGCAATCGATGGCTCGCATTTGCGGGTATAGGCAATCCAGAAAAATTCTATGCAAGTGTTGCACAGG
Organism: Brucella oryzae; assembly: GCF_041929965.1. NCBI lineage: Bacteria > Pseudomonadati > Pseudomonadota > Alphaproteobacteria > Hyphomicrobiales > Brucellaceae > Brucella > Brucella oryzae. The sequence goes on from NZ_JBHEEO010000003.1 coordinate 259,772, forward strand.
CAGGCGGTGAGATTGTGGAGACGCGCTCATTCCCCGATCATCATAGTTTTGATGCGGATGATATTCGCAATCTGATGGACACAGCTCGCCGTCAAGGATTGGGATTGATTACAACAGCCAAGGATCAGGTGCGTCTGGCAACGATGATTGGCGTTCCTGTCGGCTTTCTGGCGAAACTCGCGGTTCTCGATGTCGATCTCAAATTTGACCGCAACGACGGGCTTGACCACATTCTGGATACGGTCGTCGAGCGTTTCAAAAGCCGTGTTACGAGCTAATTTTAAGCCTTCTTACGGCTACGTAGTTCGGGATTGACTTCCAACTCACGCTCAAAAGAAATCAGGCCAGTTGCGTAGGGTTCCTGCCGCGCAACGCTCCAATATTTGAGTTCATCGAGCGGGATATGGGCACCGGTCACCGCGCAAGCGACATAGGCTCCGTGCCTGACGATCTCATAATCACCGTCGAGATAACGCAGAACAGCTTCGGAAGAGCGGGGCGATTCAAATTTATTCATGTGTCTAATACCTTTGTGGCTGACTCTAGCAAGTGCCGCGCATTGCGTCCAGCAGTACCGGCATCTTGCTTGGTCGTAATTCTATCAACGCCTACCAAAAAGCCGTTCGATATCTGTCAGTTTCAATTCGATGTAAGTCGGGCGACCGTGATTACATGTGCCTGAACCGGGGGTGGCTTCCATTTCACGCAGCAGGGCATTCATTTCTTCGGGCTTCAGCCGCCGTCCCGAGCGAACGGAGCCATGACAGGCCATGGTTGCCGCCACATGGTTCAGCATGGCTTTTAGCCCGTCCGAAGTATCGTGTTCGGCTATTTCATCCGACAGATCGCGGATCAGCTGCTGTACATTCATTTCTCCCAGCATTGCGGGCGTTTCCCGCACTGCAATGGCACCCGGCCCGAATTGCTCGATGCCGAGGCCAAAGCGTAAAAGCGTTTCTGCGTGGGTTGCCAACCGCTCGGCATCTTCTTCCGGCAAATCCACGATTTCAGGAATGAGCAGCATTTGTCCCGGTATCGGGCGAGAGTGCAGGGCGTTTTTCAACGCCTCATAAACAAGGCGTTCGTGAGCCGCATGCTGATCTACAATAACGAGGCTGTCTTCCGTCTGCGAAACAATATAATTCGCGTGGATTTGTGCGCGGGCGGCACCAAGCGGCTTCTGCTGGAGTTCAGCCGGGGCTTCATCGAGCGTCGCGCGGGCATCCGCGGCAGGCACATCGACGGTTGCAAGCGTCGCCTGATCGCTTTCCTGAAAAGACGATACGGCTGCGAAGTCAAGCGGACGATGTGCCGGATGCGCAGTCTGTGGCGACCATTCGTTTCGGGGGGCGGAGGCTGCGGGGCGCCAGCTCCCGGATGCATAGCCTGTCGAAGAAGGACGCGATGTGAAGGATGGCGCGGAGGCCTGGAACCCCTCCGCGCGGAAGGCTTGCAGCATGGCATCCGCACCGCTGGTCGCCGGTCGAATGCCCGATTGCGCCAATGCCTGCTTGATTGCTCCGACGATCAGTCCGCGCACAAGACCCGGATCTCGAAAACGCACATCAGCCTTGGCAGGATGCACATTAACGTCGACCAGTGCGGGGTTCAGCGTCAAAAACAATACGGCAACCGGATGACGATCGCGTGCCATGACATCAGCATAGGCTCCGCGCAACGCGCCGAAAAGCTGTTTGTCACGCACCGGACGGCCATTCACATAAGCGAACTGATGCAGGGCGTTGCCGCGATTGTGGGAGGGGATGCCGACAAATCCGGCCAGACGCACGCCGTCGCGCTCGGCGTCGATGGCAAGCGCGTTTTCGCCGAACTCTTTTCCAAGCACCTGATTGATACGCTCAAGCGTTGCATCTGCGCCGGTGCCGGTTGCTGCCAGTTCCAACGGTGTTCTGTCTGTCCCTGCAAGCGAAAAGCGGACATGCGGGAAGGCAATTGCGATGCGCTTGACGATATCGGTTATCGCTGAAGCTTCCGCGCGGTCCGTCTTCATGAATTTCAGACGGGCGGGCGTCGCGTAGAAAAGATCGCGCACCTCGGCGATTGTTCCGCGGTTCAGTGCGGAGGGGCGGGGGCCGTCGAGGTGCCCAGCGGAAACCGAAACTTCAAATCCGGAATCAGCGTCCTGCGGACGGGATTTGAGCGTCAGTTTTGCGACCGAACCGATGGATGGCAGCGCTTCTCCGCGAAATCCAAGTGCGCGAATGTCATGTACATCATCAGCAAGCTTGGAGGTGCAGTGGCGGGAGACTGCCAATGGAAGCTCATCGACGGGAATGCCGGAACCATTATCCGTCACGCGCAGCAATGTCTTGCCGCCGCCGCCGGTGACGACCTCGATACGGGTCGCGCCAGCGTCAATGGCGTTTTCGACAAGTTCCTTGATGACGCTGGCAGGGCGCTCGATGACTTCGCCCGCCGCGATCTGATTGATGATGGTTTCGCTTAAGTGTCGAATTGGCATGGACGGACTATAAAAGGATTCGCTCGCGTAAAGAACATGCTTCTACAGCCCGCCCAGACTGTCTTGTGTGCATCTGCGGGTGCCGCTGAAATACACAAGATCGTCAGCAGATAATCGCCTTACTGCGGGGCATAATCCTTATATGCTGGCAAATTCAAATCCGTGAGGCTGTCTGCGTTGATGACTGCACGTGCTACGGCTTCTGCCATAACAGTCGCTGCAATCGCACCGATGGCGGTCACATCGGCTTCCACGCCCTTTGCCTTTCCGGTGGAAAGGGCGAAGATCGTGTCGCCGTCCCACATCGTATGGATGGGGTTGATCGTGCGGGCGAAGCCATCGTGCGCCATGCCTGCGATCTTTTTCAGTTGAGCCTTGTCGAACGAGACGTTGGTCGCTATTGCGCCAATCGTTGTGTTGGCGCCGCCTGACTTTACTACACCGTGGCCCTGCATGATGGCGGACATTGTATCACGGAAGCCCTTGCCGTCCTCTGTCCTTGCACCAGCCAGAATCTGGCGTGAGTTCGGCGCATAGACATCACCGACAGCGTTGACAGCAACGATTGCGCCGACAACGATTTCGGTGCCGGGCACCTTGTAACTGGCAGTGCCGAGTCCGCCCTTCATGGCGTAATCCATGCCAAACATTTTGCCGACAGTCGCGCCTGCACCAGCACCGATATTGCCTTCTCTGGAAGCCTCGGCCTTTGCGGCCTTGCATGCCAGATAGCCGGCTTCTTCATCGGGGCGCACGGAAAAATCTCCGACGCCGAGATCCATCAGGATTGCTGCCGGTACAATCGGAACGACGCCTTTGCCGATCTTGAAGCCGAGATTGTTTTCTTCGAGGTAACGCATGACACCGGTTGCAGCCGCCAGACCATAGGCACTACCGCCGGAAAGCAGGATGGCCTGAACCTGTTGCACATAATTGATCGGATCGAGCAGATCAGTTTCGCGCGTGCCAGGGGCTGAACCGCGCACATCAACGCCCGCGGAAGCGCCTTCCTCGCAAAGAAGGACGGTGCAGCCGGTCGGGCGTTTTTTCAGCGTGTGGTGCCCCAGCTTGATTCCGGGTACATCCGTGATGCTTCCACCCATAAGTTCCAGCATGCTTGTTCCTCCCTCAGTAGCTGCCGATGCGGCATTGACGACAAAGGGTATTGCCCCAAGTCCCGCAAGCGACTTGGTAAATGTTCTGCGATCCATGAACAGTTTTCTCCTCCATTTTTTGCTCTATTGAGAGAGCGTATTCTTTTCGCGTGCCCGGCGCTGGCGCAGAACGTCGGCCACATAGTCACGTGACAGGGCATGATAGAGGGGCTCGTGAGAAATTAGCCGCGCAGTGCCGTAGCCCAGCATTGATGCACACATGAGTGGAATGACATTGTTATGATTGCCGGTCATTTCCAGAATGATGACGAATGCCGTCATGGGCGCTTGCACGACACCGGCAAAATATCCCGCCATGCCAAGAACGGCAGCAAGGCTGGCGCTGGTTCCAAGAACAAAGCCGATTGTGCTGCCCAATCCCGCGCCGACCGATAAAGACGGCGCAAATATCCCGCCCGGTATTCCCGAAATCATGGAGAGGAGTCCGGCAAGAAACTTCGCGATAAAGTAGAGAGGCGGAAGAGCCAGCCCTTCCACGGCGCTTCGAGCTTGGTCGTAGCCCGCACCGAAAGTCGATCCGCCGGATGCGATACCGATGATCGCGACGAGGAGGCCGCAAATTCCTGCGAAAAGCACCGCGTTGCGAAGGGGAGCTTTTTGAACACGACGTCGCACACGGCGTCCTAGTTCAAGCGCGAGCGCACTGAAGGCTGCCCCGAATGCTCCGCCGATTACACCGCAGGCAATAACCAGAACCCAATCCCCGCCAGTCGAAGCCGTAACGGTGGTCAGTCCGAAGTAATTATAGTTTCCAACAAGACCAAGCGAGGCGAGACCAGCGAGAATGACAGCGGACAGCACAAGGCCGTTGGTTCGGGCCGCATAGGCACGCCCCATCTCCTCGATCGCGAAGACGACACCCGCCAGAGGTGTATTAAATGCTGCGGCGATACCTGCAGCAGATCCTGCAAGGATGAGGCCGCGTGCCTGCTCCATGCCGCCGAAACGCGCTGACTGCATCATAATGGAGGCACCGATCTGCACGGTCGGTCCCTCACGTCCGATGGAAGCGCCGCTGAGAAGCCCCGCCAGAGCGAGAACGATTTTACCGATGGCGGTTCTGAGGGAAAGCAACAGAGTTCGATCTTCATGATCTTGCAGGTGGCGCGCGGCAATTGCTTGCGGGATGCCGCTTCCGCCTGAGTTGGGAAACCAGGCCAAGGCGACCCAGGAACAGGCCATAAATCCTAGCGGTGTGATAAGCAAAGGAAGCCAGGCCCGCCAGCAGTTTCCGCTCGTGAGCGTCTTGAACCAATCCTGTGCAATGTCAGCGGCTTCTGCAAAGCCGACGCTGATCAGGCCGATGGCCAGTGCGCCGCACCAAAAGACCAGCCGCGGTTTCCAGACATGTGGCGACATCCACATGGCTTTTGACCGTCTGACAAGCGGAACGCGTCTATAGGATTTTCTCACTTTGCCCCTGCAAAACTGCTGCTGCCCGATTTCGATGTGCAGAGATTTATCACGCAAATCCTTATCGGTAACTGAAACTTGTCAGTAAAAGGCTTTCCATTTGGTCATAACCGTGTTACCAGCCGGTGCCAATTCAACCTAGCAAATCAGATGTGTCGCTGCTCCCGGACCCATTTCCGGAGAGGCGGCTTTTCTCATTCGATAAAACCGGCAAAGGAATTGGCAATGGCTAAAATCGTGGAATCGCCCACTGGCGCTCTCGCTCTCACGTTCGATGACGTGCTGTTGCAGCCGGGCCATTCCGAAGTAATGCCGGGGCAGGTCGACCTGCGCACGCGCATCGCCAAGGATATCGAGCTCAATCTTCCTCTTCTTTCCGCCGCCATGGACACGGTGACGGAATCCCGTCTGGCCATTGCAATGGCACAGGCTGGCGGCATTGGCGTCATTCACCGCAATCTGACGCCCGAGCGTCAGGCCGAAGAAGTCCGTCAGGTCAAGAAGTTCGAATCCGGTATGGTCATAAATCCGGTCACCATAGGGCCGGATGCCACATTGGCCGATGCGCAGGCCTTGATGAGGGCGCACGGAATTTCCGGCATTCCGGTCGTCGAGAATGCAACCAAGGGCCCGGGACGTCTTGTCGGCATTTTGACCAATCGCGACGTTCGCTTTGCGTCCGATCCAAAGCAGAAAATCCACGAACTGATGACACGCGAGAAACTCATTACTGTTCGCGAGAATGTCAATCAGGACGAGGCAAAGCGTCTCCTGCACGCTCATCGCATCGAAAAGCTTCTCGTTGTCGATGATCAGGGCCGTTGCGTCGGCCTCGTCACCGTCAAGGACATCGAAAAGTCGCAGCTCAATCCAAACGCCGCCAAGGATGCCCAGGGCCGCCTGCGCGCCGCTGCGGCAACGAGCGTCGGTGAAGATGGCTACGAGCGCGCCGAACGCCTGATCGATGCCGGCGTCGATCTTCTGGTCGTGGATACGGCGCATGGCCATTCGCAACGCGTTCTGGATGCTGTCGCACGCATCAAGAAGGCTTATCCGAATGTCGCAATTCTCGCAGGCAATGTAGCAACGACTGCCGGTACGCAGGCGCTGATCGACGCCGGTGCTGATGCGGTCAAGGTGGGTATCGGACCGGGCTCGATCTGCACCACGCGTATCGTTGCCGGTGTCGGCGTTCCACAGCTTTCGGCTATCATGTCAGCCGTCGATGCGGCGCAGAAGCAGAACATCCCGGTCATCGCCGATGGCGGCATCAAGTTCTCCGGCGATTTCGCCAAGGCGCTGGCAGCGGGCGCGGTTGCGGCGATGGCCGGTTCGCTTCTGGCCGGGACGGAAGAAAGCCCGGGCGAGGTTTATCTGCATCAGGGACGCTCGTTCAAGGCCTATCGCGGCATGGGTTCGGTCGGCGCCATGGCGCGCGGTTCGGCTGACCGTTATTTCCAGGCTGAAGTGCGCGATGAGTTGAAGCTCGTGCCCGAAGGCATCGAAGGACAGGTCGCCTATAAGGGGCCGATTTCCGCTGTTCTTCACCAGCTTGCAGGCGGTTTGCGCGCCTCCATGGGCTATGTTGGCGCAAAGACGCTGGAAGAATTCCGTGAGAAGGCGACCTTTGTGCGCATTTCCAATGCGGGCCTGCGCGAAAGCCATTCGCACGGCGTCGCCATCACCCGTGAAAGCCCGAATTATCCAGGCGGTATGTAATAGCGTATCAGATGGTTGGTGAAGAAAAGGCGGCCCGGTTGGAGCCGCCTTTTTTGTTTTCAGTTGCTCGCAGTCTTCAGCTTCTTGACCTCGGCCCGGATTTCCCCGAAAGGGCCGACCTTATGCATTTCCGCCGGAAGGCTATCGGCATAGGGACCGTAGCTGGCGTCCACGGGCTTCTCCAGCCGGTTCGGGAAATCACCCTCAAGATTGGCTTTCGCAGGGCGCGGCTTTGACTGGAAGAAGGCAGCAATGTCCCATGCATCTTCCGGTTCCAGTTGCGGCTCTTCCAGCGACACGCCGTTGGGCATATTGGCATGGATGAAGTTCGCAGCCGAGATCAGCCGGTTCATGCCTGCGCCGTCGTTGAAACTGTCTGGTCCCCAGAGCGGCGGAAATTCATAGCCCTTTGCATCGCCTACGACACCGACACGTTTGCCTTGACCATCCGCCCCATGACAGGCCGCGCAAATTTCGGCATAGAGTTTCTCGCCGTGCGTCGGATCGGCCGGGCGTTTCAGTTCCGGTATTTTGCCAGAGCCGCGACCCTCGGTGTTTTCGCCGACAGTCGTCCCTGCGGAGACATATTTAATATAGGCGACCATGGCCTTCATCTCCGGAGAATCGATAGGCAGTGCTGTGCCGTTCAGGCTTCGGGTCATGCAACCATTGACGCGATCTTCAATCGTGCCGACCTGACCTTCACGCGAGCGATACTGCGGAAAGTCACCGTAGACCCCAACGAGCGGTAGTCCATATTTCTTGGTTCCGGCTTCCAGATGGCAGCTCTGGCAGGAAAGATTGTTGCCTGCAAAACGTTTCGTTTCATCAGCTACTTCCGGACCCATATGCGCATAGGTCTCGGTAATAAGATCGCGGCCATGGCGCACAATTCGCCCCCACGCATCGTCAGGCAGTGTGTCGGGATCTGGTATGTCCCAGGCAGCGTCTTCGATTGTGGCTGTTTTTGCGGGCACGTTTCCTGTGCTTGCTGCCGTTACCGAATTTTGCGGCGCTGTTGCCGTATTCTTAGCGACAGCATGGTTTGTACGCGGGGTAACTGAAGAGCGCGAACTGTCGCTCGTTACCGCGAAATAAGTCAAGCTTAGGCAAAAGACGACACCATAGGCCGCCAAATCGGACCACCTCATTATCCCCTCCAGGCAATAGGTTTCAGAATCAAAACGTTGGGTGGCTATGCTTCCAAGCTTAATACAGCCTTAAGAATGTGAGGGGTGGTCAATTCAGGGCAGCGAGAAATCCTGGTCTATTTTCAACCCACTTGCACTTTCGGTAATGCAGTCGGCGAGAGCTTGAAAATCCTTCCGACGCATGCTCTGTCTCCGCCAGAACAAGGCAATTTCCCGTTTCGGTTGTTCGCCTTCAAATGGCACGATGCGCATATGATTACTGCGTGTTTCAGCACGCACCGCGATTTCTGGAATGAGTGTAAGGCCCATGCCATGGCTCACCATTTGTAAAAGCGTGGTCATGCTGGTGGCACCATATTTTACGAACTGACGGTGCGAGGGCAGCGAGCAAACGGCTAATGCCTGATCCCGCATGCAATGCCCCTCTTCTAACAGGAGCAAACGGTCGAGAGCGACATTGTCCTGCGTCATCGGTGAAGCAAGAACCGTTTGATCGTTGGTGGAAGTCGCGATCAGAAAGCGATCATCGAACAATTTTCTTTGGGTAAGCCGTTCATCATCTATGGGGAGAGCAGCGACAATAGCATCGATTTCTCCCGCATGCAGCTCATCAAGAAGTTTGGCGGTTACGCTTTCTCGCAATTGAAGGCGGAATGATGGATGCCGTTCATGCAAAAGCGGAATAAGAACCGGGACCAAATAGGGGGCAACAGTCGGAATGATACCTAGCCTTAGCCGTGTCTGCAGCAGGCCTCTGCTTTGCGCAGCAATTTCTTCAAGTGCATGGAGTTCGCGCAACACTGTTTGGATGCCCGGATAAAGTTGCTTGCCGATCTCTGTCATTATGACTTGTCGTTGAGAGCGCTCGAAGAGCAGTGCGCCTGCAGCGGCCTCCATTTCCGCAATCTGGGCTGACAGCGCGGGTTGGGACACATGCGCCAATTGCGCGGCTTTGCGAAAATGTAGCGTGGTGGCCAGCGCTTCGAAATAGCGCATCTGACGTACAGTAAACATGATAGGGAAAACTTATCAAAAATAATCGGAAAAGCAATTGGAGATTATGATTGGAATAGGTCTAATCTGAGCGAGTTACCTAGCCACGGCGTGACACGGACGGACTGTGCCATGCTTTTAGCAAGGCTAGCCGTATTCCAATATTGGCTTTTCAGGAGGGAATTCCCATGACAGATCGCCCAATTATGACGACGAGTGCAGGCGCTCCGATACCGGACAACCAGAATTCCCTGAGCGCGGGCGAGCGTGGCCCGCTTTTGATGCAGGATTATCAGCTCATTGAAAAACTGAGCCACCAAAACCGCGAACGTATTCCGGAACGTGCTGTCCACGCCAAGGGCTGGGGCGCATATGGTACGCTGACAATCACTGGCGATATTTCGAAATACACCAAGGCCAAGGTTCTGCAGCCAGGTGCCAAGACGCCGATGCTGGCGCGTTTTTCGACCGTTGCCGGAGAGCAGGGTGCGGCTGATGCCGAGCGCGATGTGCGCGGCTTTGCTCTCAAATTTTATACAGAGGAAGGCAACTGGGATCTGGTCGGCAATAACACGCCCGTGTTTTTTGTGCGCGACCCGGTCAAATTCCCGGATTTCATCCACACCCAAAAGCGTCATCCCAAGACGAACCTGCGTTCAGCCACCGCCATGTGGGACTTCTGGTCGCTCTCGCCGGAGAGCCTGCATCAGGTGACGATCCTGATGTCCGATCGCGGCTTGCCGACTGACGTGCGTCATATCAACGGATACGGCTCTCACACCTATTCGTTCTGGAACGATGCCGGGGAGCGCTATTGGGTCAAGTTCCACTTCAAAACCATGCAGGGGCACAAGCATTGGACCAATGCTGAAGCCGAGGGTGTGATTGGCCGCACGCGAGAATCCACGCAGGAAGACCTGTTCACCTCCATCGACAAGGGCGATTTCCCGAAGTGGAAGGTTCAGGTGCAGATCATGCCGGAACTCGATGCGGATAAAACGCCATACAATCCGTTCGATCTTACCAAGGTCTGGCCGCATGCAGACTATCCGCCGATTGATATCGGTATCATGGAGCTGAACCGTAACCCGGAGAATTACTTCACCGAGATCGAGAATGCGGCTTTCTCGCCGTCGAATATCGTGCCGGGGATCAGCTATTCGCCTGACAAAATGCTGCAGGCGCGTATCTTCTCCTATGCAGATGCCCACCGTCATCGCCTTGGCACGCATTACGAAAGCATTCCAGTCAATCAGCCGAAGTGCCCGGTTCATCACTATCACCGCGATGGCCAGATGAATGTCTATGGCGGCATCAAGACCGGCAATCCGGATGCCTATTACGAACCGAATTCATTCAATGGGCCAGTGGAACAGCCATCTGCCAAAGAACCGCCGCTACGTATTTCAGGTGATGCGGATCGCTACAACCACCGCATCGGAAATGATGATTACGCGCAGCCGCGGGCCCTGTTCAATCTGTTCGATGACGGACATAAACAACGCCTGTTCTCCAATATTGCTGCGGCAATGGGGGGGGTGCCGGGCTTCATCGTCGAGCGTCAGCTCGGTCACTTCAAGCTGATCCATCCCGACTATGAGGCTGGTGTGCGTAAAGCCTTGAAGGATGCTCATGGTTACGAAGCCAACACGATTGCCACGAATGAAGAGGCAACAGCGGCTGAGTAAACCGTCTTAATAAGATAGAAAGAAAGCCGGAGCTCACCACTCCGGCTTTTTGTTTTGATTTGCCGATTGCCTTTTCCCTGCAAGGGAGGCTATGCCCAAGCAGGCATTCGAGAAGGAGACACAATGCGGCTTGGCGGACGCCTGCAGGCGGCTATCGAGGTTCTGGGCGAGATTGAAGCGGGCGCGCGCCCGGCTTCTGATGTGCTGAAGGATTGGGGGGCTTCCCATCGTTTTGCAGGCGCGGGTGACCGCGCTGTGATCGGCAACATCGTCTATGATGCGCTGCGCCGCAAACTGTCCATCGCGTGGCGAATGGACGCCGATGACGCGCGCGCTCTGGCTTTTGGTGCTCTGCTGGCTGATGGTGGTATGGATATTGCGGCTCTCGATGCGGCTCTCGATCGAGATAAGTTCGCGCCGGAAGTACTGGAGCAGCCGCGCCGTGTTGCCTGGGAAAGCCGGGACGTCGCCGAAGCTCCTGCCCATGTTCAGGCAGATGTGCCGGAATGGTGCGCATTGTCGCTGAAGGAACTTTTCGGCGCGCGCTGGATCGAGGAAGGCAAGGCGCTTGCCACCCGCCCACCGGTCGATCTGCGCGTCAACAGCCTGAAGGCGAAGCCTGAACAGACGCTTGCGGCCTTGGAAAAAGCCGGCGCTGCCCCTGCGCCATTTCTGGCACAGGCATTGCGCATTCCGCCGATTGAAGCGCTGGGCCGTCATCCGAATGTGCAGGGCGAACAGGCCTTTCTCGATGGCTGGTTCGAGGTTCAGGATCTGGGGTCACAGCTCGCCGCGCTCTTTGCCGGTGCCACGCCTGGCCAACAGGTACTGGATTATTGCGCTGGAGCTGGTGGCAAGACATTGGCTCTGGCTGCTGCGATGCAAAACAGCGGTCAAATTCACGCCTATGATGCGGAACGCGCCCGATTGTCGCCGATGCATGAGCGACTGCAGCGTGCAGGGGTGCGCAATACGCAGGTCCATGGAAATCTCGATGCGCTCGACTCACTCAAAGGACAGATGGACCTCGTGCTGACTGATGCACCTTGCACGGGTTCCGGCACATGGCGTCGCCGTCCTGATGCGAAATGGCGGCTGAACGACCAGCAGCTTGAGCGGCGCGTTCAGGACCAGAAGGACGTGCTGGAATCTGCCAAGCAATATGTGAAACCGGGCGGGCGACTCGCCTATGTCACCTGTTCTCTATTTGCGGAAGAAAACACGCGACAGGTTGCGCGGTTTCTCACAGGTAACGCTGATTTTTCGGAAGTCGCGCCACAGGCGATCTGGGACACAATTGTTGCCGATGCTGGTGAAGTGGAGCCGGTATTTCCGTCGCATGGCGCGGTATTTTCGCCATTGTCCACTGGCACTGACGGCTTTTATGTGAGCATTCTGCAAAGATTAAAATAAAACGGGGGAGACGATGTCAGCGCACCGCGTAGCAGAACCGGATTTCAAAGAGCGCGTCGAGGAAAGCTTTGGTCGACAGGCGGCCATGAAGCTGATCGGCGCTGAACTGACACGGTGTGAGCCTGGTATCGTTGAAGTCGAAATGCCGTTTCGTGAGGAACTGACGCAACAGCACGGTATTTTGCATGCGGGCATGATTTCTGCTGCGCTCGATTCTGCCTGCGGCTATGCGGCGCTGACGCTGATGCCTTCCGATGCGGCAGTACTGACCATCGAATTCAAAGTGAATCTGCTTGCCCCCGGCAAAGGGGAACGGTTCTTGTTTCGTGGTGAGGTTACGAAACCCGGTCGTACAATCATGGTTAGCGATGGACAGGCATTTGCGGTTACCGACACGGAAGTGCGGCTGATCGCAACCATGACTGGAACAATGATGGTCGTGCAGGACAGAAAAGGCCTGCAAGGATGATGAAGATCGTCGCCGGAAAGCGTCTGCTCTACGTTATGGCTGTTGATGCCGAATATGGGCGTCATTTGGCGAAGCTCTTCACGCCGGTCATGATCGGGGTAGGGCCGGTGGAGGCGGCTGCCAATCTCGCCTATGCTCTTGCAGCTCTGATGCAGGCGGGAGAAAAGCCTGACCTTGTGGTTTCACTTGGCTCTGCAGGCTCAGCCAGATTACCACAAGCGGAAGCGTTTCAAGTATCTTCCGTATCCTATCGCGATATGGATGCTTCGCCTCTCGGGTTTGAAAAAGGCGCAACACCATTTCTTGATCTTCCCAAAGTGATCGAACTCCCGGTTTCCGTACCGGAAATCCCTGCTGCATCGCTTTCAACAGGTGCAGATATCGTCTCCGGCAAAGCCTATGCGGCGATTGATGCGGATATGGTCGATATGGAAACCTATGCCTGTCTGCGCGCATGCCAGCTTGCAGGAATTCCGCTTTTTGGACTTCGCGGTATCTCCGATGGTGCAGGCGAGTTGCAACATGTCGGGGACTGGACACAGTATCTGCACATTATCGATGAAAAGCTGGCCTATGCGGTCGAGCGACTGGAGGCTGCAATCGCGGATGGTCTCCTGTCGGATCCTGACAATGGTATGTCAGTATAGGTCGATTTTTGGCAACGCACTTGTTGAGCATGGCGTCTATAATCCATATAGGCATTGCATCCCGGTCACTTTTTAAATAGATGCTGCACATGAGCACCACGGCACATCCCGACACAATCCTAATTATCGACTTTGGCAGCCAGGTTACGCAGCTGATTGCGCGTCGCGTGCGCGAAGCCAACGTCTATTGTGAAATCGTCCCTTTCCAGTCTGCGGAAGGGGCTTTCAAGCGGCTGAAGCCGAAAGGTGTTATCCTTTCAGGCAGTCCCCATTCGACGACTGATATTGGGTCGCCGCGTGCGCCACAGGCGGTCTTCGAAGAAGGCATCCCGGTCCTTGGAATCTGCTATGGCGAGCAGACCATGTGCGCTCAGCTGGGTGGCAAGGTGGAAAGCGGTCACGACCGTGAGTTCGGTCGTGCTTTCCTGGATGTGCAGGAAGACAGCCCTCTCTTTGAAGGCATCTGGGCCAAGGGCACTCGTCATCAAGTCTGGATGAGCCACGGCGACCGCGTAACATCGCTGCCTGATGGTTTCACAATTGTCGGTACGTCGCCAAATGCACCATTTGCCGCAATTGCGGATGAGAAGCGTAAATATTACGGCGTGCAGTTTCATCCTGAAGTCGTGCACACGCCGGACGGCGCAAAGCTTCTTCAAAACTTCGTTCATCGCATTGTCGGCGTGAAGCCCGGTTGGACGATGGGTGCTTATCGCGAACAGGCCGTCGAAGCCATCCGCAAGCAGGTCGGCAGAGGCAAGGTTATCTGCGCGCTTTCCGGCGGCGTTGATTCTTCCGTTGCGGCACTTCTGGCGCATGAGGCTATTGGCGATCAGTTGACCTGTATCCTCGTCGATCACGGTTTGATGCGTAAAAACGAAGCGCAACAGGTCGTTGAAATGTTCCGCGAACATTACAACCTGCCGCTCATTCTGGTTGATGCTGCTGATCGTTTCATCGGTGAGCTGGAAGGCGAAACCGATCCTGAAAAGAAGCGTAAGACGATTGGCCGTCTCTTTATCGAAGTGTTTGAGGAAGAAGCCAAGAAGCTGGGCGGTGCGGATTTCCTCGTGCAGGGCACACTCTATCCGGACGTGATCGAAAGTGTCTCGTTTACCGGTGGTCCTTCGGTCACGATCAAGTCGCACCACAATGTTGGCGGTTTGCCGGAGCGCATGAAGATGCAGCTCGTCGAACCACTGCGCGAATTGTTCAAGGATGAAGTGCGCCTGCTCGGCAAGGAACTCGGCTTGCCGGACAGCTTCATTGGTCGTCATCCATTCCCGGGTCCGGGTCTTGCGATCCGCTGCCCGGGCGGCATTACGCGCGAAAAACTTGAAATCCTGCGTGAAGCCGACGCGATCTATCTGGATGAAATCCGCAAGGCTGGCCTCTATGATGCCATCTGGCAGGCGTTTGCCGTTCTGCTACCTGTCCAGACTGTAGGTGTTATGGGGGATGGCCGTACCTACGAATTCGTCTGTGCGCTGCGCGCCGTGACTTCGGTGGATGGCATGACGGCCGATTTCTACCACTACGACATGAACTTCCTTGGCAATGCGGCGACCCGCATCATCAACGAGGTCCGTGGCATCAATCGCGTTGTCTATGACGTGACTTCAAAGCCGCCTGGAACGATCGAGTGGGAATGATCCCGCGTCCGGCATAGACCTGCATCAAAGAGCACTAAAATACCTCTAAGCCCGTGTAACTGCGGGCTTTTTTCATTATTGGCTTGGCATAGTCTGGCAAATTTTCGCATCGCTAAGCACCCGGTTTTTATGGCATGGTAGATGGTACGATTTGAACCTGATGCCATGTTCAGCACTCGATACCATGTTGCTCCTGATGGGGTGGTCATGGTATTGAATTCATATAGCGCATTGTTCTGTAAGGAGTTTTTATGGGAGATGCGAGGCTTTTTGAGCATGGTATTTTTGAGAGGAAACCCAACCCGACCATGCTGACTGATACCAAGCTGCGCGACCTCAAGCCAAAGGACAAGCTCTACAAAGTGAATGACCGTGACGGCCTCTACGTGGCCATCACGCCAGCGGGTTCGATTTCATTCCGCTACAACTACTCGATCCACGGCAGGCAGGAGACAATCACCTTTGGCCGCTACGGTGTCGGAGGGATCACGCTAGCGGAAGCCCGCGAACGGCTGGGCGAAGCCAAGAAGATGATCGCCGCAGGGAAATCTCCAGTCAAAGAGAAGGCGCGGGACAAAGCCCGCATCAAGGATGCTGAGACATTCGGCGCGTGGGCCGAGAAGTGGTTACGCGGCTATCAGATGGCCCCCAGCACCCGCGACATGCGCCGCTTAGTCTACGAACGTTAGCTAAAGCCGAAATTTGGCAACCCAAGCTAGCGGAGATTACTCACGAAGACCTGCGAGCGCTGGCTGACGCCATCGTGGAGCGGGGGGCACCGGCGACCGCAGTGCTTTGTCGCGAAGTCGTAATGCAGGTCTTTCGTTGGGCCATCGAGCGCGGTCAGAAGGTTGAGAACCCAGCCGATCTGGTGCGCCCCTCGACCATCGCCAAGTTCAAGCCGCGAGATCGAGCGCTGGCGCCCGATGAAATCGCCTTCATGTACCAGTACATGGAGCGCATTGGCACCACGCCTTCCATTCGGGTGGCCGCCAAGTTGCTGTTGTGTCAATCGGCATCTAAACGGGCCCCCTTATCGGCGTCCCAAAAGGGTTCCGTTACAAAAATTCACACTGCATGGAACACATCTGAACTTTGGACACGGCTATGCTGTGAGTTCCGTGAGTTGTTGTTGAGCGAGAACGGTTTCGCTGTTGCAAAGACGCCTTGTTGCTTGCGCATCATGTGAATCAGTTCGATGCCGGAAAGTGTGATGTCGACCGCGACTGCGGACTTGAAGCCGAGCATGGATCGGATGCGTCGTTTGACACGGTGATGATCCTGTTCAATGGCGTTGTTCATGTATTTACTGGACAGAATAGCGATAGGGTTACCAGCCTGTAACAACCGGTTTTCAGCGTCGTACCGTATGATTGCCACGCGATTGGTGTGACTGCCGTCAATAGTGATTTTCTCTGCCTGCCATGCCGGGCCAAAGCCTTGCGGATAAAGCGTTTGGCAGCTTTCAGGTCTCGGGCTTTGCTGAACAGGAACTCGACCGTATCGCCATTGCTGTCGATGGCGCGATACAGATAAAGCCATTCGCCTTTGACCTTTTATGTAGGTCTCATCAAAGTTCCATCTTCGCGTGACCGTTCGCTTTCTCCGGTGGAAGCGTTCTAACAATTTGGGGCTGAAGTGCAAAACCCAACGACGTACGACCTGTGAAATTATTAAGTTTGGTACTGGATAATGTTCAAAGCTGCATCGCTCCAGCGATGCGAGAGCAAACCGATGACTAAGATGTGCACGAGGGCCTTTGGGACCAACCTTTGCGGTTAGTCGTATTTGCAGGCTTGGTCTTCAGGCGGTGGCCGCTGCAATTCTTGGTTTCCAGCGCAGGCGGATCCATTGCCGGATATCGTAGGCCAGCAGGGCTCACAGGGCTTCCGTTCCTGCCTTTGCCAACCCGCGTACACGAAAGCGCCGCAGTCCCAGCTTGTCTTTCAGCCACGCATTGACGAACTCTGCGACACGTCCACGTTCGCGGACTAACGCTTTTGTCTCTGGCGAATTTTTCCGAGAGCGGAACACACTCACTACAGGGTCCTCGTGTGTAACGACAATCGATCGCCCATAGCGCTGGTTGCCTGAGCAACATTGGCGGCGACTGGGGCATGGCCGACAATCAGTCGGGCTGGCCAGATAACGCACCATCCTTCTTCCAGGTCGCACATGGCCATAGCGAGCGGTGAGTATCTTGCCTTCCGGACAAACGTAGCTGTCGGACGCCGTATCGTACTGGAACTTATCGGGCAGGAAAGCGTCCGTTACCCCAACACGAGCAAACCGTTGCTTGGCGCGGCCATCAGTTTCAGTCCATGGCCCGACAAGTTCAATGTCTCTGTCATGCGCGGCCAGAATGTTCGCCCGACTGGTATAGCCTGCATCCACCACCATCTGATCAGGTGACTGACCCAATCGCTTTCTAATCTGCTCAATTGCTGGAGCAAGGTATTCGTAGTCAGGGGCCGTTTGCCCAATATCCAGGCCCACGGCAATGCCATGAGCTGCGTCAGTCGAGATCTGGACGTTATAACTCAAGGCGTAGTGGCCATCGCCATGACGCATGATCCGCGCTTCCGGATCTGTCGAACTAACGCCGGTCTGGCGCTGGCGGGTGCGCGCATAACCCGGGCGCTTGGCTACACTTATCTGTTGGGCATGGAGAAGCGCCTGCTCAAGCCGTTCGATGCGTTCGCGACCAGCCCGTTCGCGTGCAGCGGCCTGCCGGACTGTTGCCTCCCCGTTACGAGGATCTCCCATCGAAGCGACATGATGCCGTGCTGCGGCCAGATGCTTGACGATCTGCGCTTCCTGCTTGAAAGAGCCTGGCCCCGCCTGCGCTGTGATTTTCGTGCCGTCATGCATGATGCTCTGCAGAGCGATCAGACCCTCGGTGCTTAACACGGCGAGCACTTGGGTGAACATTTCATCAAGAGCTTCGCGATGGGCAAGGCGAAAGTCGGACAGGGTATGATGATTGATGACAAGGAGCCCCATCAACCAGGGAAAGTCCGGATCGTGCTCACAGCGACGCTCCACCTCACGGGCAGATCCGATACCTCGGCTATAAGAGTAAATCCATAAGCTCACCAGTAGCCGTGGATCATAGGCGGGTCGCCCGGTAACACCTTCAAGTGAGCCAATCCCTGCCGCAAAGGCGGACAGATCAAGTTGGCCAACCAATTCCCAGATCGCCCGAACAGGATGATCTTCTTCCAGCAACCGTTCAACATCCAGCATCTCCCAACAAAGCTACCGACGATCCGCTTGCACCAGTCGAACTGGCCTGCTTCGCGATTGAGTTATATGACCGTTAGATGCCGCGGCAACATTCACTGATGCTTTCGGACCTATGCGATTCATCCCCAAATCCTCCCCGAAACACTGCCAGAACCATAGCGTATTTCAGGTCCAAACAGGATTTTTTCACAGGTCGCGTACCGTCGCATGATCCAGCGCGATGCCGCGCTCGGCCATCATCACCTTCAGATTGGTAGGCTCAGATTGTAAGCCAGGTACCATCGAACACACAGAAGGATGACGGATTTGTCGAAATGGCGGCCTTTGAACATTGATTATACCCTGCTAACGTAAAGCCGAGAGGTTACTCCTGCCGCCCTTGACGAAACGTTTGCAACACATCCCAAACAAGTAGTGGGGGAGACGCTTGCTATGCTCGACAAGTCGTGGGATGCTGTAGAAAGTGTATTAACGCGCCTGTTCATCCGCTCCGACGTCGGCGATCAAGTCGACAAGAATGGCGCGCGGGATTTCATACCTGACCTCAAGGCAACATTGTTCCAGCCATACGCTCCGTACAACGGGATCAGAGAAACTTGAGAGCGCCTGCCACAAGCGAGGGCAGACATTCTGCACTTTTTGTCAATCTGACCTTTTCCCAGCCAGCAGCCCGAGTCTTGGAGAGACTATGCGCTACCCCAGGAATACCCGACTTCGTTTGAGCACGATAAATCAGCTCCACTTTCGATCGGAAGTCATTTTCTGGCTGTTAGAGCTAAGGCATCCCCTGCCGCTATCGCCGCTTCTTCAATGCTTGAGCTTTTTCCCATGGTGGGAAAACCAATCTGGTTGACGAACAGGAAGAGAAATCAGAATTTTGTGAGCAGCACACGCAAAGTTTCGTCACGCAGTTCAAAAACATCGAACACGCCTAGTGCATGCAGCGCAGGCATTGCGCCTACCATTTCCTCAACGAGTGCCTTGTGTGCATTCTCATCAGTCCCCGGATCCATCCAACGCAAGGCATTTTGCAGAAATGCAGCATAGTACCTTTACGAATTGTCATTCCGTCAACCTGGGCACAATTGACCGCGTCCGGCAGCAAGTCCTCCGGGCGCATGACAATCGCCCTTCTGACATTGATTTGCTTTGGCATTCTTTACACTCCGTCAGTCTGTGATTTGAGTCTAAGATCATCGTTCTGGTGAAACTACCTGATAAATGTCATTCAATAGCGTGAATCGGCCATGTCTTTACCGCTCGTAGACCAATTAATGTTCAGGGATCTCTGCTTGAACGGTTCGATCTTCGCGGTTGAACGGTGTGACGGGGACACTCGCCAAACAGTCAGTCGTGCGCACGCGCCGGGCCAGCTCTTCGGCAGTCTTGCTGGCCTTCTTTCTGCTCAAACCCCGTTGGCAACTGGGTCGTTCCAGCGACCCACGCTGTTTGGATTCCACCGCTGGTGTCTCATACGCTACGGTCGTATGGTTCCTTTATGGGCTCTGGAGCGTCTATATCGAAGAAGCTGCTTGCGCCCGGTTGGCAACGGAGCCACAGGTGATCCGCGTCAGTGGGCTTCTGAGGGAGGCAGTACATCGCATTGTCGCATGGGGCCGCGGACCTCGAAGTGAAAGCGAGCATAGGCTGGGAAATGTGCTCATCGATGAAATAGCTATGCTCCCGCCAGAACCGCTCAGCCTAGCGTACCCAAACGATTTTCGCTTGCGCCAAATCACCGATGGCATTCTGTCCAATCTTGCAGACGAGCGCGGGATGGAAGACTGGGCGCGCCTGGCTGGCATCACCACACGCACGCTTGCAAGACGTTTTGTTGCAGAAACCGGTTTTGGGTTTTCGGAGTGGCGCCAGCGGGCAAAGGTGCTACGCGCCATCGAATTGCTTGCGGAAAATATGCCCGTCACGACGATAGCCGTCGATCTCGGTTATACTAATGTTAGCGCATTTATCGCAATGTTTACCCGGATACTGGGGACGACGCCGGGTTGCTATGCCCGCTCACAGCTGGAGAGATCGGGTCGATCAATACCGGGGCACTAGGATGGGGACCTGATCAAACTATTGCCGCTATTGACTGATTGCTTTCTTTTCAGGTCTGGCCAGCAGGGAGAGTGATGATGAGCGATCTTTTTTGGCTTTCGGATGGGGCTTGGTCGGCGATTGAGCCTCATCTTCCAACGAACCAGCTGGGTGCTCCGCGCGTCGATGATCGGCGGATCATCTCGGGCATTCTCCACGTCCTCAAGGATGGTTGCCGCTGACGCGATGCGGCGGCCGAACCCACCCACGAGCGTACAGGCAGCCCGACGCCCACTCGAAAGTGGCTATAAACTGCGGTTTATTGACAGTTTGCTATTAAAGCGGTTGATTTAACCGACGAGGAGGCTGATTAAGCAAGGCAGATTTTGTGGCTATACGTATTACTGAGATTACGTGCATTCGATTGTGAATCTTTACGAGGCTTACTTACAGATACTATATTATATTTTTAGGGCGACGCCTCTTTCATTGACCTGGCTAAGTTTTTCCCTATCCGAAGGTCGGAAGGCTTTACGATTGGCCTCTACTTGCTTGATGATAAAATCTTTTACTCTTTCAGTACGCACGCGGTAACGTGGGTTTTCGTGCGTGACAATGAAATATGTGCGCAGAAAACTAATTTCGCCGGGCAGCAGCCGGATAAGTTGCGGATTATGCGCCGCGATAAAGCATGGTAAAAGCGCGATACCCACACCGCTGGAAGTAGCGTCCACCTGCGTGAGAATATTCGAAACCTGCAAGTCGGCTTCACGATGCGGAAGATAGTTCCGCAGATAATCATGCGCAGGCGTCGGAAGCAGGTCCGGTATATATCCGATGATGAAATGCCGATCGATGTCGGCGACCGTGCGAATTGCCTCATGCGGTCGTAAATAGTCCTGACTGCAGTACAGTCCGTATTCATAATCGCAAAGTTTACGCGATACCAAAGGCCCGAGCGTCGGACGCTCCATCATGATTGCAATATCGGCTTCGCGCTTCGTAAGGCTTACAATAGAAGGATCGGCGATCAGCTCAATCCGTATATCTGCCAGTTCCGGTGGTAACAGATGCAACTGACGCACGAAAAAATTCGATGAAAATCCTTCCGGTATCGTCAGGCGTAACGGGCCTGCGAGGCTGTTTACCTTGGACGACATGTCCGTCTGAATACGAATAACAGCGCTTTCCATCTGCTGCACCTCGGTAGCCAGCTTCTCGCCCGCTTCGGTGATCTTGTAGCCGCCGGGGGAGCGCTCGAATAAGGGTACCCGCAAGCTGGTCTCCAACGCAGTGATACGTCGGCTAAGCGTGGAATGATCTAGGCCAATATGCCGAGCCGCAACCGTCAGACGCCCCAAACGGGCGACGGCGAGAAAGGCTTTCAGGTCGTCCCACTTTAGATCGGAGGTATGGGAATTAGCGCACATGCAGATTGTATGTATGCGAATTTACAGCAAAGCAAGCAATTTGTAACGCTATCTGTCACCTGTCGAACCTGAAAAGAGCCTGTCAGGTCCGCAGAAAAGAATACTGGGAGCAATCAATGTCCATGTTCGAAAAACTCCGCGCACTTGAAGCTGCGGGCAAGCCGGTCCGCGTCGGTATCATAGGTGCTGGAAAATTCGGATCAATGTATCTTTCGCAGGTCAATCGTACGCCGGGTGTGCATCTGGTCGGCGTTTCCGACCTCAACCCATCCAATGCCCGTCAATCGCTGCGCCGTGTCGGCTGGACGGAGGAGCAATTCGCAGCGGTCTCATTCGAAGACGCCGATAAAAACGGCTCGACTTTCGTGACAGACAATGCCGCTGACATGCTTGCCAGCCCCTTCATCGATATCGTCATCGATGCAACCGGTCATCCGGCAGCAGGCGTGCGCCACGTGCTTCTGGCTTGCGAGCACAAAAAGCATATCGTGATGGTCAATGTGGAGGCCGATGTTCTGGCTGGTCCGCTTCTGGCTAAAAAGGCCGAGGAAGCTGGCATCATTTATTCTATGGCAGCGGGCGACCAGCCTTCACTGATCGCCGAATTGTGCGACTGGGCCCGTTGCACAGGCTTCAACGTTGTGTGCGCTGGCAAGGGCACGAAATATCTGCCCATTTATCACAAATCGACACCCGATACGGTATGGGGCTATTACGGATTCTCGCCAGAACAGGTGGCGGGCGGCGATTTCAACCCGAAGATGTTCAACTCGTTCCTCGACGGCACCAAGTCCGCGCTGGAAATGGCGGCGGTCGCCAATGGTTGCGACCTCCTGCCGCCCGATGACGGCTTGCTCTTTCCGGCTTGCGGCGCGGATGACCTGCAAACCGTCCTGCGTCCCGTGGAATATGGCGGCATCCTCAAACGCCGCGGCACGGTCGAGGTCGTTTCCTCGATCGAACGCGACGGTCGCCCGGTCTTTCGCGACCTGCGCTGGGGCGTCTATGTCGTGATCGAGGGAGAAACCCAATATGTTCGCGACTGCTTCAAGCAATACGGCCTTCTGACCGACCCGACCGGTCGCTTTGCCGCGACCTACAAGCCCTATCATCTGATCGGCCTGGAACTCGGCGTCTCGATCGCTTCGATCGCAACCCGCCAGGAACCCACCGGGCGTACAAAAGGCTGGAGCGCTGACGTGGTGGCTGTGGCCAAGCGCAGACTGGCGGCAGGCGAGATGCTCGATGGCGAGGGCGGCTATACCGTTTACGGCAAAGTGATTCCCGCCGCCACCTCCTCGAAGCTGGATGCCGTTCCGATTGGTCTCGCCCACGGCATGAAGCTCAAGCGTGATATCGAGGACGGGCATGTCGTCTGCTGGTCAGATGTCGAATATGATGAAGACGATGTCACCATTCGCCTGCGAAAGGAGATGGAGCGGGAGTTCCTCGCCGTAAACTGACGTCGCTCTCCAGCGATTAGACGTAGAATCTCAACGAATAGAGGGGCAGTATGGCCTGTCACGACACCTCCCCGGTTCAGGGGCAACTTCTGGGCGTGAAGCTCGACAACGGTACGCGCGTAACACACGGTACAGGCGCCAACATCAAGGTTCCGCTGTCGGGATTTCCAGTCACGATGCATGAACTCTATAGCGGCTATGACGAAGGTGCGAAACTTTCGTTCGAAGGCCAGTTCGGCTTCATCGAGTTCCACACTGACTGCCGGTTGCCGCGCCATGTGCACATGATCCATGACGAGGCAACGGGCAAACCGAAAATGCTGCCCGAGCGCATTCTCGTGCTTAACGGCGTCGGCGTGACCGAGCTTTGCGGCGAATATTTCATCATAGCGCCGGGAACGCTTGTCGACATTCCGCCAGGCGTGCCCCACACATGGAATGCCTGCCCGGCCGGAGTGAAGCTGCCCGACGGCACCGTCTCGGACGGCGGCTTCACCATGATTTACAACTATTCCGACCAGACCAGCTTCTTTCCGACCGAGCAGACGGAACTTCTAACCCGGGCAGACGAATACATCGCTTATGAAGGCGACCTCCAGGATATCCGCTTCCCAGTCATGACAGCCGGAGAAGTAGCCAGAAGGGCGCGTTTGGTCTGGAACACGGAACTATGTCGGGATCTGGAACTGGCGTGAACAACCGCAGCAGCCCGTTCAGGAGAGAAGCCGGTACGAGCCACCATGCGTTTTCCTGAACGTATGGTGCAAACGGGCATTGGAGCACATCCCGAAAAGTGTGAAGCGGTTTTCGGGATGGGCGTAAAAAACAGACAGTCAGAGAGCCGATCTGATCGAAACGCACTCCAGGAATAGCCTGCTGCTATTTGAAGATGAATTCACTTTGGGAGGATTGAATGAGTCCGATAAACAAAAAGAACCGAGGCATCGTCTCCTTGATTGGCGGACCGCTTGGCAAGATCCCGGGGGCCATGATGATCGTGCCGCTGTTCCTGGGCGCGACCATCAATACGTTTTGGCCGGAACTTCTGGGTATCGGCAGCTTTACCACAGCGCTTTTCCGGGACGGGACGGGCGCTCTGCTCGGTCTGTTCTTCTTTTGTATGGGCGCGCAGATTGATTTTCGCCAGACCTCGGCCACCCTGCAGAAGGGTACGGCGATTCTTTTGGGTAAGGCCTTCGTCGGCGGCAGCATCGGTCTATTGGTCGCCTTCTATATGCCGGGCGGTACGCTGTGGGGGCTGACACCACTTGCCATCATCGCTGGCATGACCAATTCCAATTCCGCGCTCTATGTGGCGCTCACCAAACAATTCGGCAATGCATCCGACCGGGGTGCTGTATCGGTCATTTCGCTGAATGACGGTCCGTTTATCACACTGCTCATCCTCGGCACAGCCGGGCTTGCTGCCTTTCCGATGACCATGCTCATCGGCTGCCTATTGCCGCTCGTCATCGGTTTCATCGTCGGTAACAATTCGTCCAAGGCGCGTGAGTTTCTCGCGCCCGGCGAAATGCTTTTGATCCCGTTCCTCGGTTTCGTCGTCGGCCGTGGCATTGATTTCTCCATGCTGCTACAGGCTGGTGTGCAGGGGGTGTTTCTGGGCGTCGGAACAGTTATCTGTTCGGGCCTGTTCGCCATGCTGTTCCTACATGTCATGCACATTATTACCCGCCGCCCGAAAGCGACGCGCAACCTGATCTCGGGCGCAGCCGAATCGACGGTCGCCGGCAATGCCGTCGCCACGCCCGCTGCGGTGGCGCTGCTTGATCCGAGCTACAAGGCCATCGAGGCGATCTCCACCTCACAGGTTGCCGCCGCCACCATCACCACGGCGCTTCTCGTTCCCTTCCTTGTGATGTTCGTTGCACGCTGGCAGCAATCCCGCGGCATCTCGTCGGCGGCTGAAGAGTACTGGATTAATACAGGGAGTGTAGAGGGCGCGCCTCTATCCTCTCCCCGGCAACAGGCAGTCTGACGGCCGCCGCGCCCCGCAACAGAGCGATGCGATCCGTCGCATGCCTTCCCTCTTCCCTCGTATCCCTACGACCATCAAAGGAGCAGACAATGAACACGACTGCGTTCATCGGCCTTGATCGCGCTTATCGCAACTATATCAACGGTACTTTCGTTGATGCCGCAACCGGCCTGATCGACGTCACCAATCCCGCCACCGGCACCGTCATCGCACGTGTGCCGGATTCCGATGCAGCCGAAGTCGATCGTGCCGTCACCGCCGCCCGCCAGGCGCAGGGGGGCTGGGAGCGGTTGACAGCCATCGAGCGCGCCGGATATCTGCGCAAGATTTCCGCCAAGATCCGCGAACACCGAGTTGCGCTTGCCGATATCATCATCAAGGAACAGGGGAAGGTTCGGGGCCTGGCACAAGTCGAGGTTGATTTCACAGCCGACTATATCGACTACATGGCCGAATGGGCCCGACGTATCGAAGGTGAGGTTCTAACCTCCGACCGACTGAATGAAACCATGATCCTGCTGCGCAAGCCGGTGGGCGTCGTCGCCGGTATTCTGCCCTGGAACTTTCCATTTTTCCTGATCGCGCGCAAGTTGGCGCCTGCGCTGGTAACCGGCAATACGATCGTTATCAAGCCGAGCGAAGAAACCCCGATCAACGCGTTCATCTTTGCCGAACTGGTTGCCGAAACCGATCTCCCGAAGGGCGTCTTCAATCTTGTTGGTGGTCGCGGCCGCACCTGCGGCGAAGCGCTCGCCTCCCATCCGGGTGTCGATCTCATCACGTTTACCGGTTCGGTGAATACCGGCTCGCACATCATGCAATTGGCCGGAAAGAACCTTACTCGCGTCAACCTGGAACTGGGTGGTAAGGCACCGGCCATCGTGCTGAAGGATGCCGATTTGGATCTGGCGGCAAAAGCGATCTACGATTCGCGCGTTATCAATACCGGACAGGTCTGTAACTGTGCTGAGCGCGTCTATGTCGAGCGCAATGTCCATGATGCGCTGGTCGAAAAGCTGAAAGCACTGTTTGAAAACACACGCTATGGCGATCCGTCTATCGAAGTGGATCTACACATGGGGCCGCTAGTCAATCAAGCTGGCCTGGACAAAGTTGCAGACGCCGTGGATCTGGCTAAAAAACAGGGTGCCAAGATTGTCACTGGAGGGAAGATCGCCGAGCGTGGGAAGGGCTTTCATTACGAGCCGACACTGCTGACTGACGCAACTGCCGACATGGACATCATGCGCCGCGAGACCTTTGGTCCGGTTTTGCCCATCCAGATTGTCGACAGCCTCGATGAAGCTATCGCTCTGTCCAACGAGTCGGAATATGGTCTTACCTCCTCGATCTACACTCGCGATCTCAACTCGGCTCTGAAAGCCGCGCGTGAGCTGAAATTCGGTGAAACCTATATCAATCGCGAGAACTTCGAGGCCATGCAAGGTTTCCACGCCGGACGCCGCAAGTCCGGCATTGGTGGCGCCGACGGCAAACACGGCCTCTATGAATTCATGGAAACCCACGTCGTTTACATCAAGGGCGAGTGATCCCATCATATTGTCCCTTGACCGGGCGCTGTATTTCTGCCCCGCGCCCGGCAAACTCTTCCCATCGTTGTGGTACAGCCTAGCTTCGGCGATCGTGAAAGGAACCGTGCCGTGCGTCTGAAAGATTGTCACAATTTCCATGATTTCCGAGAACTGGCAAAAAGACGCCTGCCTAGTCCGATCTTCAACTATATCGACGGTGGGGCAGATGATGAAGTAACGTTGCACCGCAACACCGCTGCTTTCGAGAATTGCGATCTGGTCCCCAGCATCTTGCGCGGCGTCGATGATGTCGATATCTCCGTCGAGGTAATGGGTATCAAGTTGGACCTGCCCGTTTATCTTTCTCCGACTGCATTGCAGCGCCTGTTCCATCATCAGGGCGAACGTGCGACTGCTGCAGCTGCGGAAGAATTCGGTACGATGTTCGGGTGCTCCTCGCTTGGCACCGTCTCCATGGAAGAACTGGCGCGCAAGCATCGCAATCCGCAGATCTATCAGTTCTATTTTCACAAAGACCGCAGCCTTAATCGCGCTATGATGCAGAAGGCCAAGGAAAGTGGTATCGAGGTCATGATGTTGACAGTAGACAGTATCACTGGCGGCAATAGAGAGCGCGATCTGCGCACCGGCTTTACCATTCCCTTCCGCCTGACCCTTGCCAGCATGATGCAGTTCGCCATCAAGCCGGTGTGGGGGCTCAATTACGTTATCCACGAGAGGTTCAGCTTGCCTCAGCTCGACACCCATATCGACATGAAGGGCGACACCGTAACGATCGGGCGCTATTTCACCGAAATGTTGGAGCCGTCTATGAATTGGGATGACATCGCTCGCATGGTTGAGGAATGGGGCGGAAAATTTTGTCTCAAGGGCGTCATGAGCGCTTCAGACGCACAAAACGCCGCTTCGATTGGCTGCAATGGCATCGTGCTTTCCAATCATGGCGGGCGCCAGCTTGACGGCTCACGCACCGGCTTTGACCAGCTTGACGAAGTCCTGCAAGCTGTCGGGGACCAACTCGATGTGATGATTGACGGAGGCATCCAGCGTGGCACCCATGTATTGAAGGCCCTGTCGATGGGGGCTAAGGCCGTAGGGCTCGGGCGTTTCTATCTTTATGCGCTAGCAGCTGCCGGCCAGCCCGGCATCCAGCGCGCGCTCGGCCTGCTACAAGCCGAACTTCTGCGCGGCATGCGCCTGATGGGTGCTCGCAAGGTCTCGGACCTTACCCGCGACAATCTCCGCTTCCGCTGACGGCGTTTGCACCTCCAGCACCGCCTCCCGTCCAACATTTGGAGCTCCCCATGTTGTTTTCTGCCAATCTCGGCTTCCTGTGGAACGATCTGCCACTGCCGGAGGCCATCCGTCGAGCCAAGGAAGCAGGTTTCGAGGCCGTCGAATGCCATTGGCCTTATAAAACACCCGCCGAGGATGTGGTGGAAGCACTTGCCGAAACGGGTCTTGTCATGCTCGGCCTCAATACGCGGCGTGGAAATACAGGCGAGAACGGTCTGCTCGCCTTGCCCGGCCGGGAGCAGGAGGCGCACGCAGCAATTGACGAGGCGATCAGCTATGCAGCTGCCACAGGAACGGAAGCGGTGCATGCCATGGCTGGCATTGCCGAAGGTACCAGGGCACGCGCGACCTTCCTCAAAAATCTTCGCTACGCCTGCACAAGGGCCCGCAAGCACGGCATCACGATCTTGATCGAACCGCTCAATCCCTATGACGCGCCAGGCTATTTTCTGCGGAATACTGCCCAGGCAGAAGCCATTATCCGCGAATTGGATCTGCCCGAACTTCGCCTCATGTTCGACGTCTACCATCAGCAGATCACGGCTGGCGACATCTGCCGCAGCTTCGAGACTCTTCTACCGATCATCGGTCATGTACAGATCGCGTCCGTGCCAATGCGGGAGCGTCCTGATCGAGGAGAAGTCGATTATCGCTTCGTCTTGTCATACATTCAAGCGCTCGGCTGGACTCGGCCCGTC
Organism: Brucella oryzae; assembly: GCF_041929965.1. Lineage (NCBI taxonomy): Bacteria > Pseudomonadati > Pseudomonadota > Alphaproteobacteria > Hyphomicrobiales > Brucellaceae > Brucella > Brucella oryzae. The sequence continues at coordinate 288,296 of NZ_JBHEEO010000003.1, forward strand.
GGCGCAGAATACCGCACCAACGGCTCGACCGAGGAAACGCTCGGCTGGCTGCCAGAGTTCCAGGCACTCTAGGTGCTTACGTTAAAAATTGCATAAGCGACTCGATTGAGGCTAAGCACGTGTATAAGTCTCCATCATGGCTTAACTGCTTTGAAAATGTCGGCAATCGCGTGTTTGTCGTCAGCTTCCTTGAAAGCTCGATGATGTCACGAGAACTCAAATATATCACTTCTGAATCAGCAGTTGTGGCCGCCTTATCAAACTCCGCTTGAAGTATACTACCAGCAGACGTAACGCTCGAATGAATGTTTAAACAGTCGCCTCTTGTGACGTAGTATACTGCTGCGAAAAACTATTGTGCTGGCTAGTGTCGCGTGTGTCCTGGCAGGAAGAAGGTACCTAGCCGAACCGAACGCCCGCTTTGCGCATTTTTCTCGCGATAGCTGTCAGTCCGCTCACGCCCCCTTTCCGGTCATTTGACAGCTGATTGCCAGCGGTCACAAAAAATGAGCGCTGAAACCGAGATTAAAGTAGGCTCGTCACAGTGAGCACAATAATGGCATGCTTTAATATTGACGGGGGAGGTCAATAGGTGAGGAAGCCACAATGCACGACGAGAAACACTATCTTGTGCTTGGTGGAGCAGGATTTATAGGATCCCATCTCGTAAGGCGGCTTCTTATGGAGGGCCACGCGGTCACGATTATAAATCGTTCTCCTGCCACAATGATTGAAAGAAAATTTCCTGATAAGTTCAGTCGAAACCGCCTTGAAATCGTGCAAGGCAACTTTGACGATGAAGCCCTGCTCGATCAGTTCCTGCCACGTTGCAGTGCTTGTATCCATCTCGCAGGCTCGATGGTCCCATCTGTCTCCATTGAGAACAAGATTGCCGACATCCAGATCAACCTCGCAGGAACTGTAAAGCTTCTCGAAATTGCTAGACGGCGCAGATTGAAGAAGCTGATCTATATTTCCTCTGGGGGAACGGTCTATGGCCAGACAACCGCACAATTGATCAGCGAGGATCATCCTACAGATCCGATTTCCGCTTATGGCATCACCAAGCTGGCGGCTGAAAAATATCTTCAGCTGTTTCACCGACTGCATGATTTACCCTCAATCACCCTGCGCCTGGCAAATCCCTTTGGGCCGGGACAAGCTGAAAAGGGAATTCAAGGAGCAATTGCGGTTTTTGTCGAACGTATTCTACAGGGTAGGCCCGTGGAAATCTGGGGCGATGGAAGCACAATTCGCGACTATCTTTTCATTGACGATGTCGTGGAAGCGATCTTGAAAGCAATCGACTATTCCGGTCCACAGACTATGTTCAATATTGGTTCAGGGCAGGGGACGAGCCTTAATGATCTTTGCGCGCAGATCGGGCAACATTTTCCACCATTCGAAAAATCCTTCAAGCACACAAGATCATTCGATGTCCCGCGGAACGTTCTCGATATTTCCCGGGCGCGGTCGAATCTTCACTGGCATCCGCGCATATCGCTGGCCGATGGCATTTCCCGTTATATCGCCTGGAGGAAAAGCCATGGTGCTGCGCAGTTCTTGAAGGTCGGCGCCGTAGCGACCCCAGCAAGAATCGAAGCGCCAGAACAGCTCTAGCTCATAGCGTTTGCAAGTTGTTCGCGGAATCGAAGCGCGAATGGAAATCAGTTTGATAGACTGATTTCCGGGCAGATGTTCTAGATGTCAGGAAGTGGATTGGACGACTGGCAGATAAGGAGAGCGAGAAAATGCCGAGCGTTCGTCCAGAATTGCTTCAAAATCCCCGAACACAACCTTGCCATGGTCGAGTTTGCCTCCGGTCGGCAGCCGAGAGAAGAGATGGAGTTCCATCGGTTCGTTAAGCGGTATGGGAAGCCCTATTTTGAGCTCGAACGGCCTTAGCGGTTCCGTCAGTTCGATCCAGTCCGTAGACGCCAGAGCTACTATCCCGCTTTCGACATCGTCAACGTTCTGGCCGGGATAGCTGAGCGCCATGCGAACAAGCAGTTTGGTCTGGCACAGAGCATCATCTATCCTCGCTGTGCAAGAAACAGCAGAAAAGCCCGGAAATGACGGCAACTCGATCCTGGCTGCTGACGCGGGATTTTGCTTCAATGGGCGCAGGAGCAGCCGCCCCCCATCAAGATAACCGAAATATGGGTATGCCCAGCTTAGCGAACGTGTGGTTTGCGCTTTGCTGGTCAGGTGATCCGAAATCTTCATTATTGCATGTGACGCGGCAACAGCGGCGGGCGGGTTGTAATTTAGCCCCGGGTAGCCGCCCCAAATCCTCAGTCGAAGCATGTGCATGTCGAGATTTCCATGGGCCGCGCTGTGAAAGGCGAATTCAGGCATCAGCCCCGTGGATGTCGTAGAGAGTTGTGGGGACACGCCTTCACCTTCAGTCAGAACCAAAAGCTCAAGTGAGGAATCCATGCGAGACAGAACTTTTTCCAGGCGAAGCGCAAGCCAGCCTGATACTATCTCGTCAAATGCGATCTTCCATCTGGCCAATTCCATTTCGGAAGAAGGTACCCTCAATATGATGAGCAGATGGCCTTCTCCCGTTCCCGGCTTTTCGATCTGAAGGTCCAGACCAAGAAAGCCCCGCGCTCCTACGAATAGTGGTTGGGATAACGCTCCGGCGATGACGCCATTCGATGAGCACCCAGAAGGGGTTTCATAAACAAGTTGCGGAGGGTCCTTTCTGAGATTTCTTAAGAGTGTTTCCAGCTCTGGTGGAATCCTGACGTGATGCGCGAGCCCTTGTCTGATTGTGGCCAGATCCTCAATAAGCTTTTGGTTCAAATGTGTGAGCCGCATATTCTCCTGAAGGGCCTTGATGGCAACCGCTTCAACCAGTCGGTCCGGACCGTCTTTCAAGATTACCGGAAGATCGCCTGAACCCGACGCATGTGCCCACCAGGTTTCCAGCTCCCCTGTAGATATATCGCCTTCGGGGTTCCATATCGCCAGAACATTGCTTGGTGGCACTTCCAGTGGACGTCTCTGGTCGCCGATCTCACCAATCAGCAATGTCTCTCCACCATTGAACGCCGTCAGCTCGATCCACTCTACAGGGAGCTCCGGATATGTGTTGTTCGCATCGGCTCCTTCGGATCTCAGGATCAGAATTTTGGGGCCTCCCGTGAAAAGGGATAGCAGCATATTTGCAGTAACTTCGATCATGCGCGAACTTTGCCCGTTCGTTCTGGGTGGTCGATTATCGGCGTTGTCTTGGAGGGAAAGTAATCTTCCCACCGCTTGAGTTTGCCAGTGGGATAGCCAATGCCGTTGCACAATTGCCGAATTACCGGGGATGCAGGGAAAATCGCATCATAAGCTTGCTCAAAAGCCGAACAACCAATTACCGAGTTGCTTGCTCCATCCTCATTATTGTCGATGATGGCAAAGGTTTTTACACGCAGCTTACGCAAGGCGCCTGCGATGAGGTGTAGAACACTACTTCTAACGGATACGACCGTGGAGTAAGCCGCCAATGTAGCCAGCGCGATCTGCCTGTCGCGCCCGTCGAGATTTGGCAGCGCAGTGCCCATGTAGTTTTGCATGTTCCGTTGACTGGTTTCGTTGTCCAGCGAAGGCATCGGCAATGTCACGATTTCTGCAAATTCGCTCAGGTCTGCCGACTTGGCAGTGAATATCGAACCGAAACAGATTAAATGCGGGATCAAACCATGCTGGGTTGACGACTTTGCCAGTTCAGACGCCCGAGCGATATCCTCGGCCTCCGGGTGATCGATAACAAATGCAATCGTTCGGTCGGCTTCATTGATTGGAAAGACCGACGGAATCCTGAATAGTTCGGGATAAAAATCTCTCGGCATCGCCGCTTGAGCCCGATATCGGTCGTAAGGGATCGAATGCCAGAAATCGCGCTTCTGTGTCCTGGCCACATCTTGCAGAGCTTCTAACAGAAGAGCGAGCGTGGCGGGCTGGACCAGTGGCACGTCAGATTGCGGGGCCTCCATCCCTATTTGTAGAGAAAAATCTCGCGCTGCAAACTGCTTGTTCATATGCCAATGATTGCCGAAGGCAAAACCGCCTTCTGGAAATTGCTGCGCAAGCAATGCACCTACTTCCACTGCCCAGATTTGCGCGGGCTGAGTAGGGGGATGAACGAGAATTGCCTCCGTTTTCCGTATGTTTGTGATGGCAGAAGTCATCGCAAAATTCGGTGACATCGAAAGTTCAATGCCGCAAGACGAACTGCCCGCCTGCTGTAGCGCGCATTCCAAGTTCCAGAGAACACCGCTGAGCAGCTTCTGATCCTTTAGATGATCGTAGGCTGTTTGATGAATGACGAACAGATGTCCCGGGCATTTCCCGTAATCTGGCTTTTCAGCTGCGCGAAGAAGTTGCGATAAATAGGCCTGCAATGGCGCCGGCCTCGAGGGCTTCGCAACAGCGCTTAGCGTATGAACCTGACCAGTGTCCGGATGGTAGACCGCATACCGCGTGCAATCTTCTATTTCCCGTTTAAGAACAGCTTGAACATTATAGAGCGGGGAGTGCTTCTTGCGAATATAATCAAGTATTTGCGTGAAATCTCGCTCGGCTTCTGTCAGCATGCTTTCGCCACGTCGCCGATAATGAAAGCCGGCATTCGGAACGTGCACACCATGGAAGCCGAGCGCCAAACCCTGAAGCCAGAAGTCCCAATCTTCAACGCCCTTTCGCATTGCCTCATCAAAACGAGCGCCTGCGTCCAGCATCCGGCGAGAAACCATGCTGCCAGCTTCGCAGAAGCTGCGAAACAAGTGTTCGAGAGCTGAGTATGAACCTGACATATCGCTGAAGCTGGAAAAACCGAACTTATCAACATCGGTATAAATCCAGCCCGTTTTCTCGTCGCTTGCTCTCAGAGTGATGACGAGCCGCTGCAGCAAAGATGGGTCTATGTGGTTATCGCAGTCGAGAAAGAATACTGCCTCCAGAGCTGGGAATGCTCCGAGTGCAAATTCGAGCCCGGTATTGCGCGCTGCACTCAGTCCATTATTGGCCTTGTGGAGATAAAAAACCGAGCCGGGATAACAGCTCGCAAAATTCTGGCAGATTTCATGGGTTTCCGGTGAGGGGCAACCATCGTTGACAACGACAATTGCGAAGGGGAATTCGCATTTTTGCGCGATCGCTGTTTGTAAGGTCTCTGCGGTCAATGCTGGTTGGCCATAAGCCGGAATCAAAATGACTGCCCGGACATCCTGTACGTTCTGCAAGTATAACTTCCGATTCATCATAGTTTCACGCTGCCAAGTTCAGCGTAATCCCATATCTGTGTCGACATTGTGAGAGTTTCGGAGTTTCCAAGTAGCTTTATGTAACGCGCTGTCGCGAAGATTTAAGCTAGCGCCAGCTGCTGCCGACAAGTTTTTCAGTGATTAGTTTCGTAGCGGCACCTGGATATCTGAGTTCCGTGCCGATGCAATTTCACAGCGGGATACAAAGGAGCAGGCATTGATCTCAGAGTAAGGCAACTATGATTCCATGAGAACGGCAATAGATCTTTTAGCTGATGTCAGAGACTGGACGTTTAACCCTAGCATGCGATCTCGGTGCTGTCAAAAAATGACTCGATTACTAAATATGCTCAATAATTGGTATTACGTTTCAAGTGTAAGCATTCGGTGAGTGCCGCATCTGGCCCTGATGGTGTGCAGGCTCAGAGGTCTGACTGGAATGTCGTGACAGCTCTAGCAGCCTTGTCGCAACGCTCAGCAAGTCCTGGGTAAGAAAGCCCCATATGCTCGGTCGCGATCCTAATGAGATACTGCGTGATGGCATCAGCTGAGACGGTTTGGTTGACCTGCATGCTCATGACGGGATCGGCATAGGCATCATTCGGCTGGCTTTGCGATCTATGGTTGATTCTATGCCGCAACGGCTGGTGTTTGCGTCGGTGTCTAGTCCCGTGGCAGCAATTTCTCCAACCTGCTGATCGGCGTATCTGCAATGTTGGCGAGGACGTCGGCAAGCCTAGCCTGCAGATCATCGACGAATGGCAGGCTTTCCTTACAGCAACGTTCCAGGCGTTGATAGTCCGCAAGGACTGGCAATCGCCCATCATAGCAAGGCTGGTATATCTCTACCAATTTTGATTTTGCTCTGACGAGAAAACTTTGCTTCGCACTAACTAGATTCTAGCTGGCAATCTGGAAATTAAGCGGTTCGCGTTTGGTCGGCACCGGGCGCCACCTGTGTCTTTGGATCAAAACAGATTCCCGGCCAATTAATCTGCCCAGCTTGCTGAATTTTCAGGGGGACCCAAATTGTACAAGGTGACATGCCAGAAGGGAGGTTCGGAGGTCCAACAACCTCAACTTTTGTGCCGATGGCCAGAGGGCGATGGTGTTCTTGCGGTCCATTCGAATGACGAAGAAGTAATACTCTAAACTGGATAAGCCATTCTCAGGATTTATTGAAAGGTGTTGTTACTTATGAACAATTAGTTGGAACCAAGTGTCCAAAAAGCGGCTGCGTTTTAGTCCATCCAGATAAACCAGAAGCTCCGGCCCAAGCTCGACAGGTTGCAGTGATGCTACGTCCGAAGGGCTCGTTTCCGATACAAGACCAGTTTCCTGAAGAATCATCTGTCCATTGGAAGACAGGAGAAACATGATCGCCTGTTCGGAGATGGTTGCATGTTTGCTTCGCTCAGGAATGAGGGCGGTCCAGGGCAGGGCGACAACGTAATCCTGTGGCACAATCACTGCAAAATCCGCAGTATCGTATTGCCATTTGCTTATGTCTGACAACGGCACGTTATAGGCAAGGTCGATATTGCCAGCCGACAATGCCTGTAACAGCTCTTCGCTTGTATCGAAGATACGCGCCTGTGACGCGCCAAAGGCGCGAATAATACGCCAAAACAGTGGAGAGCGGATCGAATCCTGAGCCGCCAAAGTGTAGCTGACATTATCAATGCCAATATTGACGATGCCGACACGCCGTTGAAAGCGGACGGCGTTCTGCTCTAGAAGCCGTGCAAGTTCAATGCGTGTCGTAGGCAATTCACTGTCGAGCGCGCGGCGTTTGACAACACTTACCGCTGGATCGAAACCGATGCTGAACAATTCGCTGCGCCAATGAGCCTGTGGCGCCAGTCCGGCATTGCGGACAATTCCGTTTCTTGGCTGTGCGCCGCCTTCATTGGCGATAAGCACAGCAAGATCTGGCGTGGAAAGGATAGCGAGATCGGCGGCGCTTGCCTCTTCAGCGCCCGCAAGAAGCCGCGAGGTCCATTCACCCGGCCTGATCTGCCGATATGTGATGTCGACGCCCGGCAACTGTCGGGCAAGTCCGGCCTGAACGGGCGCTATGGTTTCGGGTGCAATGTCGCCGACAATCTGAAACTCGGGTTTTGACGTCGGATCATTTTGCGCATGCGTGTTATGCAAGGAAGGTACTGTCAACATCAGAACGGCGCAAACTTGCAGGATAATGCGTCTCATACATCTGGCCCCGGTGTTGTTGCGGGCAATGTCACCAAAACGCTTGTTCCGCCGCCTTGGCGGTCCCGCAATTCAATTTCACCGCCTAACGCCTCCACAACCATTTTCGCTATCGGCAATCCGAGGCCCGACCCCGGCTTTGATTGGTCTCCGCGGACAAAACGCTCGAAGACGCGTTTTTTCATTTCGGGTGCAAGTCCCACGCCTCTGTCATGCACGCCAAGCGTGATCGTAGCTCCAATCTGGTTAAGACTGATAGTAACAGGGCCGGGCGCATGAACGAGCGCGTTTTCGACGATGTTTCGAATCATTTCCCTGATACTGATGGTTTCGCCGCTCACATAGACCGGCTTGTCAGGCGCTTCAAAGCGGATTGTTCGTTGCAGATTCGAATAGCCGCCTTCAGCGCGCAATCTTCGCACGGCTTCTTGGGTAACCTGCCGCAGGTCCAGCGTTTCGGGCGTTCTCGACTGGATACTGTGCAGTGTGGTCGCCTCGGACAAAAGCTGATTTGCGAGCAGGCTTGCGCTTATGGAATTGGCATGGACACGGGCAAGGATTTCCTTTTGCCGGTCTGGATCAGTTTCTTCGAGCGACAGTTCCGTCAATGCGCGCAGGGCCGTGAGCGGCGTGCGCATCTGATGAGCTGCATCGGCGGTAACCAGCTTCAATCCGGCAAGCACATTGTTCAGGCGTCCCATGAAATCATTGAGTGCCGCGACCAGTGCGGTGACCTCCTTGGGAATGGGACCAGCAACCGGGTTCAGGTCGGATGAGGAACGCTGGCGCAGATCAGACTCGACTGTTCGCAATGGTCTGAATGCAAATCGGATCGCGAGCCAGATAAGGACCAATGCAAGCAAAGCCACGCCAAGCGCAGGCAAGATTGTATTGAGGCTCAGCTGCAAGGTCAGCTGCCTTCGCGCTTCGCGTGTCTCCCCCACCAGAACATCGACCCAGCCGCCGCCCTTTGCATCGCTGTGATAACGTGCGACAGCTGCAATCCGCACTTTTTCCCCGCGATAAACGCTGTCGTTCAGACGGACGCGATTATTGTTGCCGTGCGGAATTTCAAGTCCGAGAATGGGCGAACCGGTCAAGAGGCTACCATCAGGGGCCACCACGCGGTAGAAGATACGATTGAGGCGCGATGTGCCCAGGATAGCAAAAGCCGAGTGTGGAAGATCGACGCTGAGCGCACCATCCTGCAGAGTTATCGTGTCTGCGATGGAGAGAGCTGCAGCTCCCAGAACGCGATCAAATGCTTCATCGGCGGCCCGATGCGCATACCACCGACCCAGAAAGAAGAGCAGAACCGTGACAGCGAAGAGTGTCATTCCGCTGCCCAGCAGAATGCGGCGCTGAATTGAATATTCCCTGTTTTCTGCTCCTTTTACCATCAGAGTTGCGGTGCTTTAAGCCGGAGCAGATAGCCCACGCCGCGTTGTGTGACTATCTCAACTGTGCTGTTCTCGAGCTTCTTCCGCACGCGTGAAACCAGCAGTTCGATAGCATTGGGTGTGCCGGTATCTTCATGGCCGAATAGTTTCAGAACCAGCATATCTTTTGGGACAGTGACATTGAAACGGGTGGCAAGCATTTCCAGCACATCGAATTCGCGCCGCCCGAAATCCAACGGCTCGTCACCCTGCATCACTGATCTCTGCGTCAGATTGACCGATAAATCGCCGATCCGCAAAACCGGCTGCGCCACGCCCATATGCCGTCTTGCGACAGCTCTGATCCGGGCAACAAGCTCCCTGAGATCGAAGGGTTTGACCAGATAATCATCGGCACCAAGCTCCAGAAGATCGATCTTGTCGGCAATCTGGTTACGTGCGGTGATAACCAATACGGGGCAGGACGAGGATTGTTCGCGCATATTACGCAGGATCGCAAAGCCGTCACGGCCCGGAAGGTTGATGTCGAGCACGACAAGATCAAAACAGCCGTTCACGGCCAGATCTTCTCCGTGCTCGCCATCATAGACAGTCGTGACGATATGGCCTTCTTTTTCAAGCTTAGAAGCAATAGCAAACGCGATATCGATTGTGTCTTCTACGAGAAGGATACGCATGTTGTGTGGAACGACTCTATGCAAGTTTTCGGACGACAGGATTCTGACAGCTGGAATTGTTAGTATCTGAGAAATATCGGATGAGGCTGCGGCGCTTGTATCATAGCAAGCGTCCAGGGAGGAAAAAATGTTCTGGCGCGGGGTGGCATGTCGCATAGGCATGACCTTATTTGGGCTTCAGCTGTGCATCGCTTATGCGAATGCCGCTGATGCTGCTTGCGCTTATCGCGGCGCGCTGGATGAGCGTTATTGCGACGAGAACCGCGACCTTGTCGCAGATACTCCCAAAGACGCTTCCCAGTGGCGTGATCCGCAGACACTCGTATGGGCCTATTCGCCCATCGAAGACCCGGCGGTTTATGCGCGGCTCTTCAAGCCGTTCACCCAGCATCTTGAAGCCTGTCTTGGACGACAGATCGTCTACTATCCGATCCAGTCAAGCGCGGATGAAGTGGAGGCGATGCGGTCGGGTCGTCTGCATTTTGCCGGTTTCTCAACGGGACCGACAATTGAGGCGGTCAATCGCGCAGGCGCGGCTCCGTTCGCCGCCAAGGGCACTGGCGATCAGATGCGCGGCTATCGCCTGGTAGCGGTGGTGCACGCCGACTCGCCTTATGAAAAGCTGAGTGATCTCAAAGGGCGTCGCGTCGCCCATGCGTCGCAATTCTCAAATTCCGGCAATGTCGCGCCACGCGCGCTCTTTCCAAAAGAAGGTCTTACGCCGGGGCAGGACTATGCGCCTATCATGTCGGGCGGGCACGATAAATCGATCCTCGGCGTTGTCGCCGGTGATTACGACATGGCGGCTATTGCCTCCGATGTGCTTGAACGCATGATTGAGCGGGGGCTTGTGAAGCGTGATGCGGTTCGCCTGATCTATCAGAGCGATCTGTTTCCAACCTCGTCATTTGTTTACGCGCACAATTTGGCTCCGTCACTCGTCGCTGAGATGAAGCGATGCTTTTTCAATTTCACGTTCACACCTGAAATGAGGGCCGAGTTTCAGGGTGACGATCACTTCATTCCCATAGATTACGCAGCCGCGTGGTCCGTGGTGCGCGAGGTGAGCGAGAAGGCTGGCGCACCACCTCCATAATTCGCTTCACAGCAAGCGATCAATTCGCATGGCATTTTTCTGAGTGCCAGCTCCCGCAGCAAGCCAGAACACAGTCAACTGCAACCCGATTGGGTTTCGGTCTGGGTTCCTTCGGCTCAAAGTGGATAAAATAATGAGTTATTACAAGCAGCTAACCTACAAATACAAGGTCTATAATACAGACCCTACGACACTGATCGGGGTCATGCTCGCAATCGTTTTTGCTTATCTGATTGCGGCGCCGATCGTGCTGCTTTTGTCAGATGCAGTGATTGTCCAGTTCGCTGATCGGGCACGTTCGGGCCAGCAGATCGGTGAATTGACCTTCTATTATCTCAACCGTGCGTTTTTCTCGGCGATTTCGACGGATGTGTTCTGGCGTCCGCTCTGGAACACGGCAATCATCGCAGTCGGTTCGATTGCCTTTGCGCTTGTTACGGGCATTCCACTGGCGTGGCTTTTGAGCCGCACAAATTTACCGGGCAAGAAGTGGTTCTCGACAGCATTGATTGTTCCTTACATGCTGCCTTCGTGGACCTTCGCTTTGGCTTGGCTGACCCTGTTCAAAAACCGCACCACCGGTGGTCAGTCAAGCTGGATGGAAGCTTTGGGCTTCTCGCCACCTGATTGGCTTGCTTACGGCATGTTGCCAATCATGCTCATTCTGGCCATGCACTATACGCCATTCGTGATCCTGCTTTTCGGCAATGCGTTGCGGCAGTTTGATTCCACGCTTGAAGATTCAGCCCGTGTCATGGGTGCAGGCAAATTGCTGATCGCGCGTCGCATCATTCTTCCATTGATGCTGCCGTCGCTTGTGTCGGCTTCAACGCTGATCTTCGCCAAATGTCTCGGTGACTTCGGTGTCGCCTATATTCTTGGCGTGCCGGTTGGTTTTGACGTTCTGGCGACGTCTCTTTTCCGCGCAATTTCGACCAGTCAGGCTGGCATGAGCGCAGTTCTTGCGGCAACCATTGTCGTGCTTGGTAGCATTTCAATCTTCCTCGATATGTATTTGCTCAAGGAAGCGCGCCGTTTCGTCACTATTGGCAACAAGGGTTCTATGAACCGCCAGACCGACCTCGGACGCTTCCGTGTGCCTGCATTCAGCTTTGCCGCACTCATGTTCGTTGTCAGCGCGTTTATTCCGCTGATGGCGCTTCTGCTGACGACGGTTATGCGTGTGCCGGGCGTTTTCACGCTGGATAATTTCACGCTGGATTTCTGGATCGGCACCAATCTTAACACCACCGCGATGAGCAATGGCATCCTCTTGACAGGCGAGTTCTGGAAAGCGACCTGGAACACGCTGTGGATCGTCGGCTCGGCTGCATTGGGTGCGGGTCTGCTTGGCCTTCTGGTCGGTTATGTCGTGGCTCGTACGCCTGTTTCGCTTGTTGGCACGTTTCTGCGTCAGGTGACATTCCTGCCTTATCTGGTTCCGGGCATTGCATTTGCTGCGGCCTATCTCACGATGTTTGCAGTGCAGCGCGGTCCGCTTCCGGCCTTGTACGGAACGCCGATCCTGCTGGTTCTCGCGATCCTTGCCGATCAGATGCCATTCGCATCGCGTGCGGGTATCTCGGCGATGATGCAGCTTGGCAAAGCGCCTGAAGAAGCGGCCCAGATCGTGGGTGCCGGTTTCTGGCGTCGTCTGGTTTCGATTGTCGCGCCAATCCAGAAAGGCTCTCTGGTTTCAGGAATTCTGCTGCCGTTTATCTCTGGCATCAAGGGCCTGAGCCTCGTCGTCGTGCTGGCTGTGCCGGGCACGGACGTTCTCACCACCTATGCATTGCGCCTCGTCGACTACAGCTACAGCCAGGCCGCAAATGCAGTCGTTTTGATGATCTGCGTCATCGCCTTTGGCGGCACGGTTATCGTTCAAAAACTCACCAACAGCAAATTGTCTGACGGATTGGGAGGCAAATAATGTCGAGCATTACTATTCGCGATGTCAGAAAGAGCTACGGCAAAGCCGCCCGCGCCGCAGTTGAAAAGCTTTCACTCGAAATTCCAAAATCGGAGTTTCTCTGCCTGCTTGGACCTTCGGGTTGCGGCAAGACGACGACGCTCCGCATGATTGCGGGTCTTGAATATCCAACCGAAGGTCAGATCCTCGTCGATGGTCAGAAGATCGTGTCGGTTGATGACGGCATTTATGTACCACCAGAAAAGCGTGGCATGGGGCTGGTGTTCCAGAACTATGCCCTTTGGCCGCACATGACGGTCGAACAGAATGTCGAGTTCGGCTTGAAGTTGCATAAGGTCGCCAAGGCTGAGCGTCAGCGTATTATAGATGACGTTCTGCAGAAGCTTGGCATCGAGCGTTATCGCGACCGTTTGCCAGCACAAATGTCTGGCGGTCAGCAGCAGCGTGTAGCCCTTGCACGTATGCTGGCGCTCAAGCCCGATATTATTCTGCTCGATGAACCGCTTTCCAATCTCGATGCGAAACTGCGCCTGGAAATGCGTGCCGAGCTCAAGCGTATTCATCAAGAAATGGGCTCTACGGTCGTATTTGTAACGCATGATCAGTGGGAGGCCATGACATTGGCAACCACGATCGCAGTGATGAGCGAAGGCGAGTTGCAGCAGCTTGGCACGCCTGACGATATTTACGAGCGCCCGGCCAATCGCTTTGTGGCTGAATTCATCGGCAATCTGCCGATCAATATCATCGAGCTTAATGACAGCAATAACGGCGCGTTGGCGACATGGGCACGCGACTACCTCAAGGCGCAGAGCATTGCGGCAGGCAATGTCGGTTCCGTCGGTATCCGGCCGGAATCCGTGCGTCTCAGCGATACGCCCGTTGAGCACGGATGTGTAGCCAAAGTGGTGGATATCGTGCCCACCGGCGGCAGCTGGATCGTCGAAGTGTCAGTTCATGGCGAGCAGTTTTTTGCAATCGCTGCAGACGCTCCGGCCCAGAAGGCTAGCGATGAAATCTGGTTCCATGTCGAACGCAGCCACGTCCACGTGTTCGACAAAGAAGCCAAGCGCATCAGGGACTGACGCGGCGTCGCTTTCGTTCTCATACAATAATCATCAACATTGGAGGAAATAATGCGTTCAACCCTTCGCAAATATGCGGCACTTTCATTGAGCGCCGCAGTTCTGGCAAGCACGGCCGCTTTCGCGGAACCTGCTGCTGAAATCGGTATCAAGGATGCGGATTACTCGCTCGAAGCACTGATTGAAGCAGCCAGGAAAGAGCCGGGCATTACAGTTGTGGACGCCACTGGCAAGATCGTCACCATGGCTGAAGCCTTCACCGCAAAATACGGTGTGAAGGCTACAGGCGTGAAGATGAATGGCCAGAACCAGGAACAGGTCATTCTGCGTGAAGCTGCTGCAAACAATGTTCGCACGGACGTCTTCAACATGAGCAATCTGCCATCAGTTACGTCGGAAATCATCGTTCAGGGCGCAGGTCTCAGCTGGCTTCCACCTGATCTCAAGGATGATATCCTTGTGGAATATCAGAACCCGGCCATTACCAGCCTCAATCCGTGGGTATGGGCTTATAACTCGGATGTTCATGGCGATAAGTGCCCGATCGACAATATCTGGGCGCTGACTACCGAGGAGTGGAAGGGCCGCATTGCTATGCCCGATCCGCTTCTGCGCAACGAAACGATGTTCTGGTTCAATCAGATTGCCGAGCATGACGATGAAGCCATGCGCAAGGCATATGAAGAGTTCTTCGGTGAGCCACTGAAAACCGATGAAGCAAGCGCGACTGCTGAGTGGGTCAAGCGCTTCGCCAAGAACCGTCCGAGCGTTACGCGGAGCGATACGGAAGTCGGTCCGATCATCGGTGCAAAGGGGCAGGAAAAGCCATTTATGGGCTTCCTCAGCACGTCGATCTTCCGTGATGCCAAGAAGAATGGCTACACGATGGGTATTTGTGCAGGCATGAAGCCTTGGGCCGGACAGCTGACGCCACGCGTTGCCGTTATCGCATCCGGTACGAAAAGCCCGAATGCATCGAAGCTCTTCGTGCATTACATGATGACCGAAGAGGGCATGGCTCCGCAGTTGGCCGATGGAAAGATTTCGTCGAACAAGGACGCGAAGATTCCAGAAAGCGAAGTATCCGGCATCGTGAAAGTCATCGACCAGCTCTACGTTCCACATTCCGAGACCGCCGAAAGCGACTATTCAAAGCTTCAGGATTGGCAGGATTTCTGGACCATTAACTCTCGATAGAGAGTATAGCAGTTAGATAATGGCCAGAGGTTTAATTCTCTGGCCATTTTTCTGTAATTGTTTGCGAAATCGACGCGCCATTTATGCATTACACAAGGGGCTGACATAGATGGCGCGTCCGCGGTTACTTGAACCACCAGTGTTGCAAAATTTTGATGAGGTTGGCAACAGGGCGGTGATTGAAGCGTCATTCACACTCCTTGATGAACAGGTGAAAGTTCTGCTGTGGAATGCCGTTATAGCCCGCAGATGGCCCTTGGTCTGGTTCCAGAAGTTCTCAATCCCGTTGATATGATTCATGTCGTCTGCGAACAATTCCGAGTGGTTGATCTGGACGTGATGGAACTCGGAAGCGTCCAGAACATCATGGACACCGAAACTGTCGGTATAGACGATGGAGTCCGGTCTCACCTTATCCTTGATGATTGGGAAAAGCGCGTCTGTACTGGAATTTGGGATGATTACGACATGAACCTTGCCCCCGTTTCAAAAGCTCAAAGACCGGGATATTGCCCGCTGCGCCGCGACCGCGCTTACCTTTCCTACGTTTGCCGAAATAGCTTTCATCGACTTCGATCTCACCGCCCATTAGACCCAGCTCTGATGCAGCCAATTCCTCGAAAATCACTTCGCGGAGCTTGTGGAGGAACAGGATCGCTGTATTGCGATTGACGCCTGTCAATTCCGCCGCTGTGCGGGCCGTGGTACCTGCGCAAAAATACTTTAGGTAACCGACTCATAAGAACGTAGCGAGATACGAATTGCAGCAAGCTGGATAGATGCGAGGAAATTGTCGTCGCGTTTGTCGTATCGCGTTGCGATGGCCCTGAAGTGTTTGAGTTTATTGAAGAACCTTTCGACCGCGTTCCGTTGCTTATAGAGCCATGGGCTGAAGGCGGGGATATTCACACGGTTTGGCATGGGGCGGATGCAGCCCCATGCTCCTCGTTCTTTAAAGCTTTGGCGCAAACCGTCGCTGTCGTAAGCGCGATCTGCCAGTAGTATCTGCCCGGACCCGAGCGTCTCAAACATAT